>JBMFPH010000146.1:0-3215 GCA_049969215.1 Anaerolineae bacterium
CACTGCAGCCGGGAGGAGATACGAATTTCTCTGGATTGTTGCAGCGCATCGAACAAGTGTGTCGGCAGCTAGAAGTGCCTGTGGTCGTCAAGGAGGTGGGGTGGGGTATCTCACGAGAAGTGGCCCGACAGCTCGCTGCAGCTGGAGTGGCTGCTATTGATGTGGCCGGTGCTGGCGGCACCAGCTGGAGCCAAGTTGAGATGCATCGCGCCACCGATGAATTAGGACGGCGTGTGGCGGCCACTTTTCGTGACTGGGGTATCCCTACGGCCGATTCCATTCGAATGGTCCGTGAGATAGCACCAGAGGTCATGCTGATTGCCAGCGGAGGCCTGCGCAATGGCCTGGACGTGGCCAAGGCAATCGCATTGGGCGCCCATATGGCTGGGCTCAGCCGTCCTTTCTTAAAAGCAGCAACAGTCTCTACTGCGGCTGTGGTGGAGGTGGTACAAGCGACAGTGGCCGAATTGCGCATCGCTATGTTCTGTATCGGCGCTAAGAGCCTGTCGGAGCTGCGCGATACCCCTCATTTGGTCGTATTGTAACGTAAGAAACGAACACGAAAGGCAATAGGATATGGGACTGCGGCAGGCACTGGATAAATTTATGCCACTGATCGAACAGGAGTTACGCGCCTGTATGCTCTCGCCCGACGATGGGAATGACGCTTTTATCGGCATGATGCACTACCATATGGGATGGAGCGACGAGCGTTTCAGACCAACTGTGGCACGCACAGGCAAACGTCTACGCCCTCTATTGACACTGCTCGCCTGCCAAGCAGCTGGTGGAATGCCCCACCTCGCTTTGCCTGCCGCCGCTGCAGTGGAGATTATCCATAATTTCTCTCTGGTCCACGATGACATTGAGGACCGCAGCCTCACACGTCGTGGACGGCGCACGGTGTGGTCATTATGGGGAGAAGCTCAGGCAATCAACACTGGCGATGCCATGTTCGTGCTGGCCCATCTTGCTTTGCAGCGTCTGCTCCTCTATGGAGTGCCCGATCGTTGCGTAGTCTCCGCTGTACGCGTTCTGGATGAGGCGTGTTTGGCATTATGCCGCGGCCAGCATCTGGATCTCGCTTTCGAAAGCACTATGGAAGTGGACACCGATGCCTATATGGCGATGATCACCGGAAAGACCGCAGCGTTGCTGGGATGTGCCATGCAACTGGGAGCGTTAATCGCCTCAGGCGACATAGCGACCACGGAACGCTATCGCGATGTTGGAGAGAAACTGGGCTTAGCCTTTCAGATCCAGGATGACATCTTGGGTATCTGGGGAGAGCCCGAGGTGACTGGCAAACCACTAGCAGATGATCTGCGCAGCCGCAAGAAAACCCTGCCAGTTCTTTACGTATTGGGCAGGGTTGAGGATGCACGGGCGACACGCTTGTGCCATCTCTACTCCCAGGACAAGCTAAGCGAAGCGGACATTGACGAGGCAGTGCACATTCTTGACGAATGCGGTGCGCGCCAATACGCTGAACAGATAGCTGCCCATTACCTCCGGGAAACCTTGGCTGGGATCGATGCATTGGGAGCCGAAACGCAGGTGGCAGAAGCATTGCGCGAGTTGGCGCTTTCCCTGGTGCAGCGCGTCAGCTGATCCCACGCAACTGAAGCAGAGGCCTCTTTCGCTTAATCATCCTTGCTTGGGAAACGTGCTACTCCCACGCGCAGCACGTTGATGCAGCATCAGCCAAGCTGAGCCACTTATTGCTCCCATCAGTGCTAGATAGCTCAGGATGCGCCGCCCCCACCATTCGAGCGGTGTATTATGGACAATCCAGCCGTCTATGGCAGGTCTATTCCCCTCCGCGTCCGCCCATGCGGTTAGAGTGACCTGATGATGGCCAGGTGGCAGATCGCGCGCCAGTGGGATGTGCGCATTGTCCATACTTGCTCGAACAGGTAAATGCACTGAAAAACTCGCACCATTGTCAATTACGACTTGCAGCCGACCGCCTGAGGGAAAAGCTACTAACCACAGGTCGGTGCCATTAAAGGTGAATCGCGCACGCGCGCCATCGCGCAACGCATAGCGATATCCACCCAAAACGGCATGGGGATCTTGGGCACTTTTCCAGCCTTCATCGTATTCAACCGCCCAATGATCTTCCTGATGATAACCGCGGTACATCACCGGTGGCATGTGTGCAGAAGCGCGCAGGGCATAATAAACCGGCAAAGGGGTGAAATCGGGCTCGAGCATACGAAAGTAATATTGAGGACTGCGCTCTCGCTCACGCTCGTCTGCCTGCTTCAAGAACCAATAAGTCGCCACACCTACCCACGGCCACTCCTCTTGGAGCCGCTGATAAGCCAACACGGCGTAGCGCGCCTGTTGCTCTAGTGTCACCTGACCATAGGCAGCCGGCAGCGACACATTCGATGGCAACGCGTTCCAGGCCATCTCGGAAAGCCAGATAGGCTTGTGCGCATCACCGTTGCGCACCATAATGTCGCGGATGTACAGTGGGCGCGAGAAATTGAGCACACGCGGCTGCATTCGGCGGTCATACGGACCGGACCACAGTCCGTATCCCTGGATGGCCAGTATGTCGAAATAAGGTGCCGCACCAGCATCGTACATCTGTTGGAGGAACAGTGCGTCCGTCAACCCATGCGGATAGCGATCCAACTCGATGGTTGCCGCGAGAGCACCGGTGATGATCACCGCGTCTGGATCTGCCGCCTTGGCCCGAGTATAGGCCTCCTTGAGCAGGGCGACATACTGGCGGGCATCCACCGGTTGTTCGCCCCATTCTGGATAGATGTTCGGTTCATTCCAAATCTGATAGTAACGGACCCGCCCACGATAGCGGTGCACTACAGCTTCGACATAGTTGCCGAAGTCCTCCAGATTGTCGGGTGGGGCAAAAACGCCCTTCTGCTTGCCCGCGCTGCGACTCCAATCAGGTGGCGTGCTGAGACGAGCAATGATTTGAATGTTATATGCCTGACATAACTCCACAATCTGGTCGTACTTCTCCCAGGCCGAGCGGTGTGGTGTGTGACGCCGATCGATGGTATCGCCCGGGCCGTGGATCTCGATATCCTCCCAAGGGAATTCCTGGCGGATCCAACGGAAGCCTGCCGCCGCGATCATCTCAATGGCGCGCCGTCGCTTGAGGGGATCTGCCTCGTTTTGGAGAAAGGTGTTGACGCCAAATGGATTTAGGCCCGTGTGGGCCACCGGCACGTCCTCAG
>JBMFPH010000146.1:3225-8276 GCA_049969215.1 Anaerolineae bacterium
AACGGGGGGCGCGTCAGGTTGAAAGCCAGCTGGATGAGGCCGGTCACTTGGGGGAGCAACTCCTCCTCGCCGGTCAAGGAGAAAGCGAGCTGCGGGAAACTGCTCCCCGCTTCCGCTGCCAGCAGAATCACAAGCGCAACCACCAGGGCATAGAGGGGCCATAAGGCGGTCAGCGACCTGCTGCGCCCGATGGTGCTCATCCTCAGCAGCACTCATCCCTTGAAACGTGGTTCAGGAAGACCTTTGACATTCACGTGGACGCGGAACAAATCGCCCGCCATCGGCTCTGCACGGCGTTGTTCCGGGGTCATCCCTTCCCACGCAGTGGTGATATACAGCACATCCAGATTCTCGCCACCGAAGCAACAGCAACTCACTTGGCTCACCGGCAGCCGGATGATACGTTCGATTTTGCCTTCAGGATCATACCGGGTGACACGCCAACCGCCCCAATGGGCACTCCAGAGGTACCCTTCGCTGTCCACCGTGTGCCCGTCCGGCCACCCCTCTTCCTCCGGCACGCGCGCGAAAAGGCGTCGATTCCCGAGCTCGCCGCTGGGTGGATCGAATTCATATGCCCAAATCTCCCTACGCAGGGTATTGGTGACATACATAGTACGACCATCGGGGCTCCATGCGCCACCGTTATAGACGGCAAAACCTTCAGCCATTTTATGCACAGATAGATCAATATCGAGGCGGTAAAGCACCCCATCCGGTGACTCGGGCCGCACGTTGTTCATAGTACCGGCCCAAAAACGACCTTCGTGGTCCACGGCGCCATCGTTAAAACGATTGTCCGGCCGATCGGATTCGGGATCGACAATGAACTGTAGCTGGGTCGCAGGAGGTTGCCAAAAGGCAAAACCCTTTGCTGTAGCGACCACAAAGCCACCTGCCTCACGCAGCCCCAACGCTGACACTGGCACGCCAAACGTAAACACGGCATGTTGACCGCTGGCAGGGTGATAGCGAAAGACCTTGCAAGATGGAATGTCCACCCAGTACAACGCCTGCTCTTCAGGTGCCCATAACGGACCCTCCCCACACTCGTTTCCCATGCTCAGCACACGCTCTACTTCGCTCATGGTGATATCTCCTTTGGCATCCAACGAACTAATTGCGGAAGCTACGCCTCATGGGGTGGGCGTCGCTGTGGCATACTTCTCCGGTTCGAGTCTCTCAATATCCCCTTGCAGAAGCCAGTAGTCGATCGGGGAGTCCGAATCATTAGCCACGAGTAAAAGAAATGTTTCACCAGCGACAAGGTGGCCATGCCATAAACGTTCACCGGTGGCCGGATCGCCATCGCGAGAGACGACGACACCCGCACCTGTGTTCACATGGACATTTCCGCTCAGGCGAGCTTGACGTTGTGCTTCTGTCAACACCTCAAATTTCACCCAATCGGCGAACACGGTGTTGCCTGGCGTGAAGAAGAGGGTGAACGCATATTCGCGACGCTTTCCGATCTCCCCTGTCGCCGCCCAGCGATACCAAGCTTTCTGGCCTACCTCAAGATGACCAACTGCTGCTCCATCCCACGGAAAATCCTCCTCTAGATCTGCTACGGCAGCAGGTGAGCTTTCAACGGTGGGAGAAGGCTCGGGTATCGTCAAGTGCACCACGTCAGCTGGAAAGAGCCAGAAGTCGATGCCGAGCGTGGTCTGATTGTACACGCGGACATAGTAAGGGTCGGCACCTAGCAACACCCCTTGCCAGAGATACTCCGCCGTGTCAGGGTCGCCGTCGCGTGATACGCGTCCTCCCACGCCGATCGGCGTCAGCGTATTGACGTCCTGTCCACTTATCACCTGGCGTAAGGAGAAGATCTCGAATCCGGCTCGCATTGCTTCCGCTCCCAGCTGCACAGCTGGTTTGAAGAACAGTGTAACGGCATCCGTGCGCCCGAGCGAGGCGCCCGCTGGATAATAGCGATACCAAACCTGCCCTTCAGGATCGAGATGTCCACCTACCCCTTCAGCAGCCAGCACAGTGGCATTCTCGGGGTTGCTCCCATCGCGGAGAGGAGCCGCAATACCCTGATCAACATTACCCGGCAATGCTGTCAAGCCAAGCACTGTCAGCGTCACAAGCAGCACTCTCAATAGATTCCTGCTCATTATGGCCTCCTTCAACTTTTTTGCTCTGGTGGGTGCACGCTCAAATACTGTGTCAGCAACTCAATGGTGCGGCCCAGGATATCATAACTTTCCCACTCCGAAGAGCCTCCGGCGACAAAGATCGCGGCACCTTTGACGTAGTCATCCTTTTGCAGCTCGCTGTCGTACCAGATCAGTTGATCCATATAGACGCCTGGCATATCGCTTCGCAATCCATTGGAGTGCCAATACAGTTCGAAGTCACGCCAACCTTTTGCCTCAGGTGGGCCCGGACGCGGTTGGACTGTGCCATCCACACCGCATTCGGTGATCAACAGAGGCAAATTGCCGTATCCCATCGGCTTCAAATGATAGCGATATGCCTTGCGATAGCGCAAAGTGAGCCAACCCTCATCGCCCTCGTTGCTTCCAGGTGTAGATTGCAGAGCACCAAATCCCCATTGCATTATCGGTGCTGAGTACTCATGCAAACCTAGAAAACCTTTATATTGACGCGCTGCTTCCAGGGCAGGCTTGAAGTGCTCCCATAGCTCCAGTGGTGGGTGCCCAGCGGCAAAGTTGCCCACTACCGACCGCACCCCTTGTTCTCCCAACAAACGCGTGCGTTCTGCCTCCAGGTCGGCCAACCGCTTCATCTTGTCCACCGTATCAGCAACCGGCTCGTTGTAGCCTTCCCAGGCATCATAGAATTCGAAGCGTGTTGGATCGAGTGCTAGTTGCAATAGCTGACCTGCCACCTGGCGTGCCAATGGTATGGGATCGGCCGTCAGATCTACTTGGTCCAACACGATGCGCCCTATCACAATCGTGGTGGGAGAGTGTGTCTTGACGAAACGACCCAGGTTGGGGTCCAGGTCCAAGGTCTTTAGCAATGCTGGCCTGCCCACCTCGATCAGTCGGGTAATCTGTGGATCAGAACGCGTCATGAAGATGCCCAACTTGCTTGGTGGCCCAGGTGGATAGGGCGTCGGTGTTGGGGTAGGTGTCGGCGTCGGGGTGGGAGTATGGATGGGCGATGGCGTGCTCGTCGGTGTGGGCGATAAGGATGGTGACGGCGACGAAGTCGGTGAAGGAGTGGTAGGAGGTGTGCGCGTGGCCGAGGGTGACGGCGGTATCGAGGTGGAAACGAACGTGGGCACCGGCGTACTTTCTCTGATACCCGCAATGAACTCGCCCAAACGGCAACTTTGTAAGAGCGAAACCCCAGCAGCAGCTCCCAGACCGACCAGGAAATGTCGCCGGCTCAACTTGTGGACAACTTTATGTTCCTTCATAACGTCTCATCTTAACGCAACAGGGGGAACTGTCAAACTGAGCGGTGAGGACAGTCGGCGAGATACTGCCGTTTTTCTCATTCGTCACGTACGGAACGCAGGAAAGTAGCAGCGCTTTCCGGCAATGTGGTGTTGATAAACATACCGCTGCCCAATTCGAAACCAGCAGCACGTGTCACCCGGGGTACTACGGTAAGATACCAATGCAGATACTCATGGCCTGGATCGCGTAACGGTGCCGTGCGGATAATGTAGTTATAATCAGGGTCGCGCAGGCCGCAATAGAGCTTACGCAATACACGACGCAATATATCACCCAAATCGGCCAACTCGGCTGCGCTAGCACGCAGAAATGAGGCTTCATGTCGACGTGGTACGATCCACGTGTGAAATGGTGACAGCGCAGCATACAAGACAAAAGCTCCAAACGAGGCATTTTCGGCAATAATGCGCTCACCCGCTTGCAGCTCATCACGTAACATCTGGCAGAAGACGCATGTGCCGGTATCGTCAAAATAACGGCGTGCTTCCTCGGCGCGCATTCGCACTTCATATGGCACCACGGGTAGGGCAATGATCTGGCTGTGCGGATGGAGCAAGGAAGTGCCGGCGTGTTCACCATGATTCTGGAAGCAGATGATATGCTCTATGCGCGAATCTTGTGCCAGTTCGCAACACCGAGACTGTAGCGTTTGCAGTGTCGTGCTCAAGTGTTGAGGTGTATCGAGCGCAGGACACAAGTTATGGCGTGGCGATTCGATCACCACTTCATGGTGACCAACCCCGGAAATGCGTCGATACACGCCATCGAAGGAGCGAACCCGCTCCCCTTCTTTTTGCAGTGCGGGATATTTGTTGGACACAACGCGGACCTGCCATTCGGCATCGGCGGGCACCCGCGCAATTTCATTTTCCGGCTCCTCGTTCCCAGGGCAGAAAGGACAGCTGGAATCATACTCGGGGTGTTCTTCAGTCAACGGTCGGTAAGCTTCCAGAAACTGTTGAGGGCGCCCGGCACGTTCCGTCGCGATGATAACCCATTGCTTGGTTGCCAGATTTTGGCGCAATTCGGGCATCGCCGCTTACCTCGGGTACGGCGTGCTATACGAGGGGATCATGGGCGATATAGCTCCGGCTTGAGCACACCCACAAAACGCAAATTGCGGTACAGCTCGCGGAAATCCATACCGTAACCGACCACGAACTCATTGGGGATGTCAAAGCCAATGTAGTCCAGCGGCACGTCCACCACGCGGCGCTCTTTCTTGTTGAGCAACGTGCAGATGCGCAAGCTGGCCGGCTGACGCTCCAGCAAGATGCGACGCAGATATGCAATGGTCAATCCGCTATCAATAATGTCGTCCACGATGAGTACATTGCGTCCGGCAATGGGGATATCAAGATCCTTCAGGATACGCACCACACCACTGGTCTCGGTAGCATCTCCATAGCTGGAAGTTGCCATAAAATCGATGCTGTGAGGAACGCAGATCTCGCGCATTAGATCCACCAGAAAGGTCACTCCACCTTTGAGCACACAGATAAGGTGCAGGTCCTTGCCCTGGTAGTCACGCGAGATCTGCTGCCCCAACTCACGGGTGCGCTGACGCAGATCTTCTTCGGTGATAAGGATACGAGCAATGTCGTTGTCCAG
>JBMFPH010000147.1:0-8269 GCA_049969215.1 Anaerolineae bacterium
TTCGCAGTCAACAACATTACAACCTTATGCCACCATTGCGCGGCGTCCGCTCATCGGACAGGCGCCAGTGGGGCAAACGCGTAATGAAATATGGGCTTCCACTTCCGCGCGGAAGTGTCTCATAATGTCTCGGATGGGCACCGCCGCTGTCTGGCCAAGGCCACAGTTGGAATAATTAGCCATGCCATCCGCCAGCGCCAACAGGTGCTTGAGATCGTCCATTTCGGCCGTACCCTCGGCGATGGTGCTCAAAATCTGGTGGGCACGCTGTGTACCGACGCGACATGGTGTGCATTTGCCACAGCTCTCCACCTTGAAGAAGTTGAGCAAAACCTTTGCCAGATCGACGACACATGTATCTTCATCGCAGATCAACAATGCCCCGGAGCCTAGCGAGACACCTGCACGGGTGAAAGAATCGAAATCCATGGGCGTGTCTTGCAAGCTCGCCGGGATAATGGAACCGCTGGAGCCGCCCGTCTGGGCCAGCTTGAACGCAGCGCCATTTTTCATGCCCTTGCCGTAGATGGCGATCACCTCGCGCAGCGTAATGCCCATCGGTACCTCGATCAGGCCGGTGACATTCACCGCCCCCAAGATGGTGTACACTTTGGTGCCAGGGCTGTTCTTGGTGCCGAATTGACGATACCAAGCGGCGCCGTTGCGAATGATGTGGGGCACGTTGGCCAACGTCTCCACGTTGTTGACCAGGGTGGGCTTGCCCCACAAGCCATGCGTGGTGGGATAGGGAGGACGCGAGCGCGGCTCACCGCGCTTGCCCTCGATCGATTCGATCAGTGCGGTTTCCTCACCACAGATGTAGGCACCAGCACCGGCGTGGATATGGATGTCGAAGTCAAAATCGCTGCCGAAGATGCCGCGTCCTAAAAAACCCATCTGTTTGGCCTGATGGATGGCGCGCGACAGCCGTTCCAATGCCAATCCATACTCGCCGCGCACATAGATATATCCCTCGTTGGCACCAACCGCATAGCCAGCAATGGCCATCGCTTCGACAATGCTATGGGGATCACCCTCCAGTACCAAACGATCCTTGAAGGTGCCCGGTTCGCTCTCATCGGCATTGCAGATCACATATTTGCGGTCACCTTTGGCGCTGGCGACGAAGCGCCACTTGGTGCCCGTGGGGAAACCGGCGCCTCCTCGCCCGCGCAACCCCGAACGGCTGATCTCATCGATCACCTGAGCAGGTGTCATCGTGGTGAGCGCCTTGCCCAGGGCTTCGTATCCGTCATGGAGGATATAGTCTTCGATGTCTTCAGGATCGATAAGGCCCACACGGGCGAGCACAATGCGATGTTCGGCCGGCAAAGTGCCTTGACGTGCCGAGAGCCAGGCAATCCTGCCTGAGAGCTCCCGGACGGACGCTTGCAAACCCGCTGCAATGCGACCTTTAAGCAGGTGCTCTTCCACCAGGAAGGGCACGTCGTCGGGACGCACGGGGCCGTAGATTACCGCCTCGGGATAGACGATCACCATCGGCAAGGCATCGTGGCGGCCCACATCGCCCACCATAGTGACCACCACTTCATTCTGAAGGCCAGCAGCGCGGATCTCCTGCTGCAGACGCTCAAACACTTGCCGCGCACCGCGCTCCATGCTCTCGCGATCGCTGGAAACAAGTACCAAAGCGCGAGTCACTTGCATCGTTATCCTCTCCCTTACGCATAACGCGCTAAGATTTGTGGCAGCTGTGCTCTGTCCACATTGCCGTAGATGTCGTTGTCCACGATCACCACCGGCCCCACCGCGCACACGCCCAGGCAGCTGGTTGTCACCAATGTCCAGCGCCCGTCAGTGCTCGTTTCGCCGGGTTGGAGACCCAGCTCTTCCTGTAGTGCCTGCCATACCTCACGACCGCCCACCACGTGACACGGTGCACTCTCACAGAACTGGATCACATGGCGCCCACGTGGCTTGGTTGAAAGCATCCGGTAGAAGCTGGCTACCGAGAACACCTGGCTCTTCGGCACCCGCATCTGGCGACCTATCTCAGAGAGCGCCTCAGGTGACAGATAGCCAAGCGCACGGTTCACCTCGGACAAAACCGGGATCAGCGCTTCGCGCTCCTTACCGTTTCGATTGATCGCTTGTTGCACTATGGCGTGTATTTTATCGTTTACTTGAGCAGTGTTGCTCACGCTCATATTCATCCTCCCTGATAAAATGCTCGGAAGTCAGCCCATCTGCACACATTGTCCTTCTTGCCATCCCGCTCATGCTGGCTGTGGCTGCAATTCTGCCTCGACCTCGGGAATTGGCAGCCCCACGCGCTGCATCCATTCCAGATCGCAACGCAGGCAGCGCTTCGCCTCCTCCTGAGCCATCACCTCGTCCAATCCCAGCTCCACCTCAGCAAACCCACGGCCGATGCGCCGTTCCGGAGGTAGCACCCGCGGAGTGGGTCGCCGTGCATGCGCGTAGTCCTCGACATTGACATAGCGTGGGTAGTCGTGGCGCTTGGGCTCGTACACCACACGCTCCAGCTTGCCGGAGCGCAACCAGTTATCCACTGCCAGCGCTACCTTGTTCCCTTGCGCCACCGCATGGATGACCGTCAACGGACCGCTCACGGCATCACCGGCGGCAAAGACCCCCTCGTACGAGGTCTCCATCGCCTTGCCCACCTTGATGGTGCTCAGACGATCTGTCTCAATAGTGTCGTCCTTCAGCCAATCGAAATCAGTGGTCTGGCCAATAGCCGGAATCACCACGTCGCAAACGAGGTCGAACTCCGAGCCAACAATGGGACGCACAACGCGCCGCCCAGTGTTGTCATATTCCGCCTGGCGTTGACGTTGTACGCGTACACCTTCAACGCGATCATGACCCAGCACGGCCACCGGGTTGACCAGGAAGTGGAAGTGAATTCCCTCGTCCTTGGCCGCTTCGATTTCCTCGCGATGCGCCGGCATATCACTTTCCTCGCGCCGATAGAGCACATGTACCTCCGCAGCACCTAGGCGCCATGCGGAACGCGCCGAGTCGATGGCAACATCACCGCCTCCGACAATGACCACGCGCTTTTGCCTCATGTCGGGCGGGTTGCCACACGCAATATCACGCAGGAATTGCACACCCGGATACACACCTGGCAGATCGTCACCGGGAATGCCCAGGCGACGACTCTTGTGCGCTCCCAGTGCCAGGATGATGGCAGCATATCCCTGTTCCTTCAGGCTGCCGATGGTGAAATCCTTGCCCAGCTCTTGATTGCAGCGAATCTCCACACCGGCGCGCTTGATATGCTCGATCTCGGCGAACAGAGGCTCGCGCGGCAGCCGATATGCCGGAATACCGTATGTCATCATGCCACCCGGCTGCGGCATCTTCTCGAACACGGTCACCTGATAGCCCTGCTGTGCCAGGCGCAATGCTGCCGTCAAGCCTGCCGGCCCGGCGCCGATCACGGCCACTCTCTGTTCCTTGGAAGGCGCTAAGCGTTCCGGTGTCCAAGGCACGGCATACTCGTGGTCGGCCATGAAGCGCTTGACCAGGCGGATGGCAATGGGCTCATCCAGCTTACCGCGACGACACTTACGCTCGCAGAACGCCGGGCAGACACGTCCGCATATCAAGGCAAAGGGGTTGGCGTCGCGGTGGACGGCCAGCCCTTCTGCATAGCGTCCCTGGCTGACCAAAGCGAGATAGGCCGGGCTGTCCACCCCGGCAGGACATGCGTTGACACATGGAGCACGCACCAGATCCTGGCAGATACCTGCCGGGCAATGCCGATCGTAGATGTGTGCCTCATACTCGTGCAAAAAGTGTTTGAGTGTGCTCTCCACCGGGTTTGGTGCACCCTGACCGAGGCCACACAAGCTGGTTGCCTTGATCTGGCGGCACAGCATCCGAAGTGTCTCGATGTCGCCCTCCTGGCCTTTGCCGGCACAGATGCGCTGCAAGATTTCCAGGATGCGGCGCGTGCCGGCGCGGCAGGGGACGCACTTTCCGCAGCTCTCTTCTTGAGTGAACTCCATAAAGAAGCGAGCGATGTCCACCATGCAGGTGTCTTCGTCCATCACGATCATGCCACCTGACCCCATGATGGAACCCGCTGCAGCCAATGATTCGTAGTCCACTTCCATATCAAGGTACTCGGCCGGCAGACAACCGCCCATGGGACCGCCGGTCTGCACCGCCTTGAAGCGCTTGCCATCCTTGATGCCGCCGCCCACCTCGTAGATGACTTCGCGCAGCGTGATGCCCAGCGGCACCTCGATCAAGCCGGTGTTCCTGACATCGCCTGCAATGGCAAAGGTTTTGGTGCCCTTGCTGCGTTCGGTGCCCATGCTGGCAAACCATTCAGGCCCGCGCAGGATGATCTGAGGTACATTGGCGTAGGTCTCCACGTTGTTGATGTTGGTAGGGCACCCCCACAACCCCTTAACCGCCGGGAAGGGGGGACGCGGGCGTGGTTCGCCGCGCCTACCTTCGATGGAGGCCATCAGCGCGGTCTCTTCGCCGCAGACGAAGGCGCCAGCACCCATGCGCACCTCTAGATCAAAGGAGAATCCACTACCCAGGATATCTTCGCCCAGAAAGCCAAACTCACGTGCCTGCTTGATGGCGATGTTGAGCGTGCGTACCGCCACCGGATATTCGGCACGGCAGTAGATGTAACCCTGATTCGCGCCGATGGCGTAGGCGGCAATAATCATGCCCTCGATCACGGAGTGCGGGTCGCCCTCCAGAACGCGTCGGTTCATAAAGGCACCCGGGTCGCCCTCGTCCGCATTGCAGATCACGTACTTTCTGTCGCCCAGAGCTTTGCGGGCGAACTCCCACTTCTTGGCAGTGGGGAAACCCGCGCCACCACGTCCGCGCAACCCCGAACGTGCGATCACGTCGATCACCTGCTCCGGGGTCATCTCGGACAGAACCTTGCCCAAAGCCTGATAACCATCTTCGGCCAGGTAGTCCTCGATGTTTTCCGGATCGATCACACCGCAGTTGCGCAACACCACACGCACTTCTTTGGGTTTGGGCGGCGCCAGTTCCTCGTCCATCTGTTCACGCACCGGCGCCAGTAGACGGCCCACCACGCGGCCCTTGAGGAAATGTTCCTCCACGAGATGGGGGATATCGTCAATGCGGATGCCACAGTAATGCACCGCTTCGGGATAGACCATCAGCTCTGGGCCATCGGCGCAGCGGCCCAACCGCGGTGTTTGCAGGATGCGCACCTCACCACTCAGTCCTTGTCGTGCCAGCTCTTCGGAGAGCACTTCGATCAGCTCGCGCGCTCCCTTGGCTTGGCAGTCAGGATCCATGCATACTAAGATGTGAGAACGATAGTATTTCATAGTTTGTGCCAGACCTCGCTACACGATCCACGTTGTTACGAGGGTATGACATACTCCTCGACGACGCGCGAATTCACCACATGCTCTCGCATAATACGACGGGCTTTTTCGGGATCCACTTTTCCGTAGGTGACCTTGGGCCCACCGCCTACGGTGACTTCGACAATAGGCTCCCACTCGCACAAGCCGATGCAACCTGTCTGGGTGACCACGATGCCGCTCAAATTCTCTTTCTCGATGAATTCCAGGATTGCTTTCATCGTGTCGCGCGCACCGGCGGCAATCCCACAGGTGCCCATACCCACTACAACCTGCGCACGCCCCGCAACCGTGCGTGCCTGACGCTTTTCCAGCGCCTCTTCCCTCAGGCGCTTGAGCTCTTCTAGGGACTTGATTTGTGGCATTGTTGTTTCCTCCTATTCACGTTCTTTCCAGGATCACATTCCATAACATCAACATTTGGAGCGGGTTCAGGGTTATCCTACATTCCGTTGCACACGCGCAATCCCCTCGTGCAACAGATGTTTGACAAAGCTGAGTATGGCGGGCTCGGTGAGAGGGACACCATCGAGTTCCTTGACGATGGGCTCGCTATCAAAGCAGAACTCATGTCCATCCACGACGTAGCGGAATACCCAGCGTACCTGCGGAAAGGCTATTAACAGGGTGAGAACCGTTCCCGCCAGGTCACCCAGCGGCATGCGATCGATGTGACTGCGTTGGAACTGGACTTCCAGACGGGTGCCCTTGCCAGGGGTCGAGTCGATGCGCAGATAGCCATTACACGCTTCAGCAGCTGCTTTGAGCAGGGGAATGCCCAGCCCTACCTTGCGCGTCGTGCGCGTGGTGACAAATGGATCAGAGACATGGTCCAGCAGGTCTTGATCCATTCCCTTGCCATTGTCTTGCACCACGATGGTGAGCGTGTCATCGGAGCTACTCTCACACACCGTAATGTCCACGCGTGTTGCGCCTGCTGCCACGCTGTTCTCGACGATATCCAGGACGTGCAACGCGATTTCTCTCACACTATTATGCCTAATCCTTCACGACGCAACTAATCCCTTCTCCAAACACCCCACGCTCGTCTCAAGGTCACTTTTTGCTCTTGCGATACTTGTTCAAGATGGCAGGCAGCGTATTCGGCTGCACACGCCCATAGACGTCTCGATCCACCGTCACGGTAGGCGCCTGACTGCATGCACCGATGCAACGGCATACCTCCAATGTAATCTGCCCATCCGGTGTCGTCTGGCCCACTTCGACGCCCAGCTCTTCCTGTGCCTTGCTGATCAAAGCAGGCGCGCCACCAACATAACATGCAGTCCCCATACAAAACTTGATCGTATGTCGACCACGTGGAGTGGTGGTGAAGAACGAGTAGAACGAGACCACACCCCGCACATGCGTCAACGGGATGCGCAACTTCTGGGCTACATATGCCTGCATAGCATCCGAGATGTAACCGACTTGGCTCTGCAGTTCGTTGAGCACCACCATAACCGCACCAGGTACATTGCGATTCTCTTCTAAGATCTGATCGATGAGCGCTCTTTGCTCGGGGATCACAAGCGGATCGTCAGCTGGAATGTTCTGAAGCACGTTTGCCATTACGGCCTCCGTTGTAGAAGAGTGTAGATGCAACGCCTGTGAATTTTATCACGTTCGCCTTGTAAGTCAAATAAGACAGCATACCAGTAAGACATCTACCTCTCATTTATGGGCTCGCGCGCTCACATGCGGAAGAAGTAAGGGGCGAGGAATTGTCTCAGTTTTCGCCCGCATGTGCCTTCGGCCGCAATGCGGCAGAACGCCCGGCGCGATTCTCCAACGCCATGCGCAATTCTGCTGTCGTGGGTGCCTCCATAGTTAAGACCATAGGGCCTGTCATCTCGTCCAGTCGGTGCGCGTCGCCGCTTTGCATTAGCGGGAGATCGCCAATTTGTGGAAACCGCTGCCGCGCCTGCGCGGATGTGATGTGTCGAGTGATCTCCAGCGCAGCAAAAGGAACACCTTCAGGCACCAAACCCAGGTTAGCGATCAAGCTGAAAGATTTGCGATCGATGTGTGCTGGGATCGCCAATCCGCCCAAGGTGTGCACCCGTGTGGCTGCGTCCTCCAGCGTCATCCGGGTGGAAGCGAGCAGTAATCGCCTCTCCCTACGCACGAACGCGCCCGTCTCGTCCACCACAAATTGCTCCCCGAACAACTCCGCGTTGTTCTCCAAGTCGGGCAAGTGCGCATCCACCTGTTGCTGCCAATTTGCCAGTTGTTCTAAAGTGTCGAACAGACACAACATATGAACTTCTTCTCGTGTCTGTACCTCTATGCCGGGCAACACGGTCAATGCATGACCCTGCGCGGCCTTGATGACTGACTCAACATTGGCGCTGGCATTGTGGTCCGTGATTGCCAGCAGGTTGATCCCACGTTCCAGCGCAGTGCGCACAATGAGCGGTGGAATCATCTCGATCTCAGCACAGGGTGAGAGCACTGTATGCACATGCAGCTCGGCCACGTAGACTTGCACCTTAGCTGTCCCGCACTCCCATCTCCCACAGCTTGCCCACCACCCAGAAGGTGGGTTTGTCGGTCAGAAATAGGTTGATGCCTTCCTCGTTCGCTTTATCGATCGTGTCCTGGTCGGGTCGGGCATCTTCGGTGATGATCACGGCATTCAGCTCGAGGAGTGCAGCCACTGCCACAATGTTGCTATGGGATTGCAGAGTGACCCACACCCCATGGTAGCGCGCACCTGCCATCACACAACTCAACAGGTCCGAGGCATATCCGCTTCGGATCTCCACAGTGCTGAAGTCACGCGGCTTAGTTAGACACGTCAGGTTCAATTGGGCGACAATTTCCTGAAGCGT
Source organism: Anaerolineae bacterium (assembly GCA_049969215.1). GTDB lineage: Bacteria > Chloroflexota > Anaerolineae > 4572-78 > NAK82 > NAK82. The sequence continues at coordinate 8,201 of JBMFPH010000147.1, forward strand.
CATGGGCTCTCCTGTCCCTCCCTATATTTTATGGTCCCGTATCTGCCCCCCAGGTGGACGCAGATAGAT
>JBMFPH010000148.1:0-8235 GCA_049969215.1 Anaerolineae bacterium
CCTGTCCCACCTTGAACACGTGGGGATAGTGCGTGGTTTTTGCGATCGTACGCAGGGCGTTGTAGATGGCGCGATGGGTGAACGCGGTCACGAGCACCCGCTGCCCTACGCCGGCCAGCGCACTGGCGATCATTGCCAACACCCGCGTCTTGCCGGTGCCCGGTGGCCCCTGGATCAGGTAGTAGTTCTCCGTGGTATACGCGTGGACGAATGCTTCGCGCTGGCTCGCGTTGAGCCCCAATATCCGTTCCAGGTGTCCAGCCAGCCGGATGGCCTCTCGCTCGCGCTGGGCGTCCAGCCGTGGCTTCACCTTGCCGCGCAGCGTGCCCATGATGTACTCGCGCCGCGCCCCCGACACGGCCAGGGTATCGAGGGCACTCTGTAGGATGTGGCGCAGGTCGCAAACGGCCTCATCCAACACTCAACCCTTTCCAGGGGACAGGCCGATGAAATTCGAATAGTTCGGTGACACAACCAACTCTGTGTCGCGTTCCTTCTCCAGGACACAGGGATATCGGGGAGGTTGCCAGGGATCTCCGCGATTGAGGAGCAGCATATCGCCTTCGCGAAACTTGGAGATGTTCTCCTCGCAATGCAACACCGCATAGTCCCACGAGACCTGAACCACCTCCACGTCGGCGATCGCCTTGCCCTCAGCAACGCGCGTGCCAAGCGGCTGCTGCCACATCCTAAGCACCTCACGCACCTGGATCTCATACTCGACATTGACGAACTCTTTGAGTGCTGCGATGAAGTCGGCCATGGCTGCTCTTAGCTTCTCCGAAGTCTTATAGGTGGTTCTGCCTTGTCCGCCAGATTCTACAACTGGCCAACAGCAGGCACAGATGTTCAGCACTCGGTCCGGTCATAAGGTATGTCTTGTTTCTATGCCCGCACCATCTCCGCCAGGATACGCAGACGACGCCAATCGGCCTGTGCCGGCACCCGATCGGCCACACCCAGGATCACGCGCCCGTCCGCACGTGCCCATTGCACGGCCTCTACAACGGCCTTGCGCAACTCCTCTTCCGGCTGCGTCGCCAGCAGGTAATCTTGTGGAATGCCACCCCACAATACCACTGACGGCCCCACTTTTTCGCGTGCCAACGGCAACGGTGTGTCGCTTTGCGGTGGACCTGCCACGCCCTCGATGCCGTCCACCCCGGCATCCGCCAGTCCACGCAGCAGATGACGCCCCATGCCGCCCAGGTGCACGATCAGCCGTTTGCCCTGCGCGTGAAGCGTCTCGGTGGTGAAACGATAGGTATTGGCCATGTGCTCGCGGAAGGCAGTGGGTGTGATGAACTGCCCGTCCAGGTTGTCCGGTGCCAACACAAGCGCACCTGGCAGGTGTGCTAACGCGACCACCAGCTCGCGGTATTGCGCTTCCATGATGTCCAGCAGCTCCAACAGGGGCTCGCGTTCGTCGCCGGCAAGGAGCATGAACCCCTCGCTCCAGCCGATCCAGGTGTGCAACAGCTCCGAATAGGGGGTCTTGGGCAGCTCGAGCGCCAGGATAACGTCTTGCGCTGCCTCGTCCTGCCACGGTTGCCAGGCGGCTGCATCCAGAACGTATCTATACGCAGTGACCAACTGACGCGCCGCGGGCAGATCGGCAGCTGTCTTGATCAAGTACTCGCTCTGCCACCAGTCGCCATCCGGTCCAAGTGTCCAACGCGCCTGCAACTCGCCCGCCGCGGTGCGGTAGCGCAGGCTGCGTTCGCCTTCTCGTTCCTCGCGGATCACCTCAACGTCTGGCATCTCCAAGCGCCACGGACGCACCGGCTGCCACAAAGGTGTTCCCAACATCTCGGCGATCTGGCGCGGCGTATAGTCCTGCCACTCGGCCGGCAACGTGCCACGGCTGCGCTGCCAGTCCAGCCACAGCGTCAGGTCGGCGACGTAGGGCACCGTGTCCCCTGCACAACCTTCAAAACAAGCCAGGAACTCCGCCCGCGTGGTGATCATGCTCGTCCCCGCTGCCCCCTTTGATCTCGATGGCTTTGTCCTGATGGTGACCAGTGGTGTCTGCATGCCTAGTGTAAAGGCACACGTCTGTTTCGAACGCGAGGATACCATATCTTTCGGTGTGTAACAAGGCGGGTTTTCCATCTGCTTGGGTGATTTGTGAACCCCTAGGGAGTGTTGTTATACTTACCTTCACGGTATCGTCCGATAGATCTCGACCCTGTTGAAGGAGAACATCGCGTGCTGGACATCGCTTTCATTCGTGCTCATCCCGAAGAGGTGAAAGAAGCGCTCAAGAAGCTCAACACAGACGCCCCTATCGACGAGATCCTGGCATTGGACCAGCAACGGCGTGCCTTGTTGCAGGAGACAGAAGCGCTGCGCGCGGAGCGCAACGCGGGCTCCAAGCAGATCGCCGCACTGATGCGCGAGGGGCGCCACACCGAGGCGGAGGCGCTCAAGCAGCGCATGAGCGAGATCGGTGATCGGATTGCCCAGCTCGAGGAAGCGCTGCGCCAGGTGGAAGCGGCGAGCTACGAGAAGCAGCTATGGGTGCCCAACCTGCCGCATCCCAGCGTGCCCATCGGCCCTGACGAGTCGCACAATGTGATTGTGCGTCAATGGGGCACACCGCGGGAATTTGACTTCGCAGCGGTGCCGCATTGGGATTTGGGCGAGACTTTGGGCATCATCGACTTTGAGCGTGGGGTGAAGATGAGCGGCACGCGCTTCTTCGTGCTGCGCGGTACGGGTGCCAGCTTGCACCGTGCCCTGATCAACTTCTTCCTGGATGTGGACACTCGTGAGCACGGCTACACCGAGATTTACCCGCCTTTTATGGTGCGCGAAGAAGCCATGGTGTGCGCCGCGCATCTGCCCAAATTCCGCGATAACATGTACCACGATGCTGAAGAGGATTTCTGGTTCATCGGCACTGCCGAGGTGCCATTGACCAACCTGTATCGCGATGAGATTCTCAACGTGGAACAGTTGCCCATCAAGTTGGTGGCCCACACGCCGTGTTTCCGGCGCGAGAAGATGAGCGCGGGGCGCGATGTGCGTGGCATTAAGCGTGTCCACCAATTTGAGAAGGTGGAGATGTACTGGATCACCACGCCTGAAACGAGCTACGAAGCGCTGGAACAGCTGGTGGCCGATGCTGAAGACCTGTTGCGCAGGCTAGAGCTGCCCTACCGCGTGGTGGAGATGTGCACCGGTGACCTCGGCTTTGCCGCTGCCAAGAAGTATGATCTGGAAGTGTGGTGCCCCGGCAGCCAGGAATGGTTGGAAGTCAGCTCGTGCAGCAATGTGACCGACTTCCAGGCGCGCCGGGCGAACATCCGTTTCCGCCGCCAGCCCAAGGCGCGCCCTGAATATGTGCATACCTTGAACGGCTCGGGCCTTCCGGCGGGTCGTGTGATGATCGCCGTGATGGAGAATTACCAGCAGCGGGATGGCAGCATCGTGGTGCCGGAGGTGTTGCGTCCCTATATGGGAGGACATGAGCGCATCACGGGGCAGTCGTAGCGTTTGCTCTTACGTTATAAATCGGATATCATATCTCCAGAGATGTGCGTTTGATGCCTGTGCCGCTTCGAGCGTGCCAGTTTCTAAAACTTCAGCGTAATCGTCTAGCGATGAAAGGAGACCGACCATGTTAGCGAAATCTGTCCAGGACAAGATGAACGACCAGATCAAGCATGAGCTCTATTCCGCCTACTTTTACCTGTCAATGGCTGCTTATCTGGAATCGAACAGCCTGCCTGGCGCGGCGCACTGGATGCGCCTGCAGGCACAGGAAGAGCTGGGACATGCGATGAAATTCTTCGACCACATTCACGATCGAGGTGGCAAGGTGACGCTTCAGGCGATCGATCAGCCGCCCACGGAATTCAACGGCCTGCTTGATGTTTTCGAGAAGACATTGGCCCACGAGAAGAAGGTCACCAGCTTGATCCACGATCTTTATGCCCTGGCTGTGCAAGAAAAGGACTATGCCAGCCAGACCTTCTTGCAGTGGTTCGTGGACGAACAGGTAGAAGAGGAGAAGAATGCCGAGCTGATTGTGCAGCAGATCAAGATGGTCGGCGATCATCGGGTATCCCTTTTCATGTTGGATCGGCATCTGGGTGAACGCTAGGTAAGAGAGGGATGAGATTGGCCCTCGTTTTTAGTGCGATGCTCGGGACGAGTCTCGGCGTGATTTCAAACCTTGGGCCGGTTGACAAAGATCGCTTCGTGGACTAGCATATAGTGTCAAAAGACGTAGTGCCTTGGCAGAAGAACCTGCGAGATTGGGGAAACGGCCTATGGTGAAGCTGTTGATGAGCTGGGACATTCGACCGGGGCGTGAAAGCGAATATTTTGAGTTCGTCGTGCGCGAGTATGCACCCACGCTGACTCGTCTGGGCATTCAGCCAACCGAAGCATGGTATACCATTTATGGTGACGGACCACAGATCCTGACGGGCGCTGTCACCGAGGACTTGCAGTCCATGCGCGCGGTGCTGGAAAGCGAGGAGTGGCAAGCTCTACGCGAGAAGCTCATGAAATATGTGACCAATTACCGTCAGAAACTCGTGCAAGCGAGCGGACGTTTCCAATTGATGTAAGCGCCAAGGCATACGGAAGCTTCTACGGGAAAAGTCTACGGGCGCCGGTATGCAAAAACAGGAGCGGGCTTCGCACTCTGCTGAAGCCCGCTCTCGCATTACTGCATAAAGCGCCGCACTCACTTTTCCGTCTGGGTGGAAGCAGCTTTTTCGGTGGCCGTCTTTGCCCCTTCGGAGTGTTCACTCTTTTCCTTGCCGTTAGTATCCTTGTGATTAGAGCCGGCGGCGCCGAGTGAAGAGGTTTTACGGTTGTCCGTTGAGTAAAACCCAGAACCCTTGAAGACGATACCCACAGGCTGCAAGACACGCCGCACTGGGCCATTACACTCAGGACACTCCTGCAGCGGGGCATCCGAGAAATGCTGGAATCGCTCAAAGTGAAGGCCACACTGCTTGCACTTGTATTCGTAGATTGGCATAAGACGATCACCCCTTCCCTTGTTCGATTTCCAGACACGCGATTTAATATTATACTACGAGAAAAGCATTTCTGCAATTTTGACCTCGTGACACGTTCGCCAAGGACTTGCATTTTGCGTGAGGATCAATGTATAATAGATAATGTGAATCAGATGGGCGGTTAGCTCAGTTGGTCAGAGCGCATGCTTGACATGCATGAGGTCACAAGTTCAAGTCTTGTACCGCCCACTTAGGATGAAGCGCACTGACCGGTTGTGGACAGTGCGTCCAGTTTTTGGGTTGCACTTTCGAAAGTGATAGTTACTCGTCGTATCACATGATGGAGCCCAGTCGTGTGGAGACTGCGCTGGGCTCTATGTGCTTTTTAGCCAACATCATCCTCTAGAGAATTGACACTGCAGACGTCAAGGTGAGCATCCAGAACGATCCTTGCCCAGCACTCCCACCCGTCACATCCCCGAGTTCGCCCGAGGAGATGTGGCGACGATATGAGTTTATTGCCAACACCTCGCGTGACTTTCTCACTTTGATCAACGCCGAATACCGGTACGAAGCGGCTAATCAAGCGTACTGCACGGCACAGTGCAGAGATCCCGAGGAAATCATCGGCAAGAAAGTCTCCGAGGTCTGGGGAGAAGAACGGTTCAATCTCTATGTCAAGCCATTCCTCGACCAATGTTTCTCAGGCCAGGAGGCCAACTATCAGGGGTGGTTCGAGTTTTCCACACTCGGCATGCGCTACATGGATGTGACATATTATCCCTATCGCAACGCTACAGGAAAAGTCACCCACGCCGTGGTGGTATCGCGCGATGTCACTGCTTTCAAGTTAGCGCAGGATGAAGCACAGCGTCAACTTCAACGCTTGCGCGTCATTCATAACTTCGAAACGAGGCTGATCACCACCATAGAAGTAGAGGGCATTATCCAAGCACTTCTTGACCAGGCGATTTCGCAATTAGAAGCTGTGGCTGCTAATGTGTGGCTTTACGAACCGAATACGCAAATGCTGCGCCATATGGCAGGCCGGGGATTTGCGATCCCGCCTGTCGCTCGTTCTGTGCTGCGCCTCGGTGAGGGGTATCCGGGCCGTGCTGCTGTCGAGGGCAAGATTATCAAATCAGTTCGTCCATTCTCCGAATGGCCAGATGCACCGCATAGCATCCTCCATCACGATGGATCGCTTGTATATTACGGGATACCGTTGTTGGCCAGAGACCAGTTGCGCGGCGTTCTGGAGCTGTTCACCCGCCATAGCTGGGAGGTCGACCCGGAGTACTTGCATTTTCTGGATACGCTGGCCCGTCAGGCAGCTATGGCGCTGGACAACGCCCATCTCTTCCGCGACTTGCAGCAAGCGCACCAGGAATTGATTGCTGCCTATGACGCCACGCTGGAAAGCTGGGTACGCACGCTGGATCTGCGTGACCACGAGACGGAAGGGCATACGCAGCGCGTTGCCAGTATGACCGTTTCGTTGGCCAAGTTGATAGGTTTTGACGAGCCGGCATTAACCCATGTGCGCCGCGGGGCTCTGTTGCACGACATCGGCAAAATCGCGATCCCTGATTCCATCCTGCTCAAGCCTGGCCCTCTTACCGATGAGGAGCAGCGCATTATGCGCAAGCACCCTGAGTACGCGTACGAGCTGCTTTCACGTTATGCCTTCCTGCGGCCTGCTCTGGACATCCCCTATTGTCACCATGAACGTTGGGATGGCACAGGTTATCCGCGCGCTCTGAAGGGCGAGGCGATCCCCCTTGCGGCACGTATCTTTGCTGTTGTGGACGTGTGGGATGCCCTGCGCTCTGACCGACCCTATCGCGCTGCCTTACCGCGGGAACAAGCTTATGCTCTGATCAAGGGAGAATCGGGCACGCATTTCGACCCGGCAGTGGTGAGAGTGTTTCTCGAATGGCTCAATGGGAATGATGATCCCTCAAGATAATCCAGAATGCCCAAGTCGCCCGGCAGAACAAAGCTCGTTTTCTCCTACCCACGAACAAGGGGAGCGAAGCATGACGCAAAACTACACTGAAGAAGGGAGCACAACACTGCCGATCTGGGATCGCACGGCAGCGCTCGAGCGCCTGGGTGGAGATGAAAATCTCCTGTTAGAGCTGATGGAAATGTTGCTGGATCAAATTGCCGAAGGGATCGTTTGTCTTTCCGAAGCGATCGAACGTGGAGATGCTCGTGGAGTTGAGCAGACTGCCCACAGCCTCAAGGGCGCTTCCGCCAGTCTGGGTGCCGAGCGTTTTAGACAGAGCGCTTTCCAACTGGAACAGATCGGGCGCAGTGGCAACCTATCCGACGCGGTCAACGTGCTGGCCAAGCTGCAAGAAGAAGCGGATCTTCTGCGTCAGGCATTTCGCTCTTAGGAACATTTTCTTGTAAAAAAACTAGCTCACTGTGCGAGATGCGATCGCGTCGTTGATCTCGCGAATCAGATCAGATATCACGACCGGCTTAGCTAAACAGATCACACCATATGCAGCGGCTTGAGCCATGTAGCCAAGGCCCACGTAGCCCGTCAACCCAATGATAGGCACATCGGGGGTTACCTTCTTCAGCACCCGGATGGTCTGAATGCCATCCAAGCCCGGCATAAGCATGTCGAGCAGGTAGAGATCGTAAGGCTGTTCAACCGCTGCCACCACAGCATCTGCACCGTTGTCCACCGCAGTGACTGTGAAACCGGCGTTTGTAAGCTCGTCCTCTAAGAAGCTACGCACGTCTGGATCATCTTCCGCGATCAGTATTCTCGGCATCGATGGCCTCCTGGCACGATCTTACACCATTTGGGAGTGACCGACCCAACGCACCTAAGCCTGATCACCAGAATCCGAGGAGATGATGTCACGCTCAGAAGGACTAGGCAGACCTGAATACTCTTGGGGAAGCACCACCGTAAATGTGGTGCCTTTCCCTACACCAGTCTGTAGCGAAATCTCCCCGTGATGAGCACGGATAATCCCTGCCACGATGGCCAATCCTAGGCCAGTGCCCTGGCCGGGTGGCTTTGTGGTGAAGAATGGATCGAATATCTTATCCTTGACATTTTCGGGAATGCCCACACCTGTGTCCGAGACACTGAGTAAAATCGATTGTCTGGCAGGGTCGTAATTGGTGCGTATGACAATCGTGCCTCCGTTTGGCATAGCATCACGGGCGTTGGTTAGGAGATTGATCAGAAGCTGGGCCATTTGATTGCGATCACAGTGAAGTGTTGGCA
>JBMFPH010000149.1:0-8229 GCA_049969215.1 Anaerolineae bacterium
GCCATCAGCCAAAACACCATCATCGAGTATGTCACCGAACGCCTTTTGACAGCGGAAGGTCTGACGCGCGAGCAAATTCGGACGCTAGAAGTCAGCGCCATACCGGTGCGCTATGAGCAGCTGATGGTCGGTCAGGTGGAAGTGGCCACGCTGCCTGACCCACTGGCGTCGGGTGCTATGGCGAGTGGTGCGCATTTGATCGTGGATGACACCCGTCACGGTCAGTATTCTCAGACTGTGCTCGCCTTTTCACGCAGCAGCGTGGAGGGCAAACCCGAGGCGATTCGTCGCTTCTTGCGTGCGTGGGATCGGGCGGTGGACGACTTGAACAATCGCCCGGAGGAGTTCGCTGACCTGCTCGTCGAAAAGGGAAGGGTGCCTGACAACGTGCGTGGCACGTTTCGCATGCCCCCCTTCCCCAAAGCGGCACTTCCCTCGCCAGCAGAATGGGAGGATGTGACGCGCTGGATGGTGGAGAAGGGATTGCTAGACCATCCTTTGCCGTATGCCGAGACGGTCTTGACCTCCTTTCGCGCTCGCTGAACGGGTTAATACATTGTGTTGAGGAGAAGCAGAGAGTTCGATGAGCACACCGATATGCACAACGGGGTTGGTAACTGCGCCCGCTACTCTGCTTGAGATTATAGCGCGTCTGGAATTGCAGGTGCAGCTTGCCCAGGTGGATACCTTTATGCAAAGTCTGGTGACCTCGCCAGTGCTGCTGATCTCACAGCCAGCGCGCCACGTCATCCAGGCGGGTGGCAAGCGCCTGCGTGCGGCGCTGATCCTGCTCGCCGCGCGTTTGAACCATTTTGACACGCCGCGCGTGCTGGCGGTTGCTTCGGCGGTGGAGCTGCTCCATGCCGCCTCGCTGGTGCACGACGATTTGATCGATCAGTCGCCGCGTCGGCGTGGGCTGGAAACGGTGCACAGCAAGTGGTTCCGTGATGCGGCGCTGGTGGGCGGTGATTATCTCTTCGCTTTGGCCGCCGAGTCCATCGCGCGCAGCGGTGACCTGCGTGTGTTGGAGTGCTTAGGACGTGCCTCGGTGCGCATCTGTGAAGGGGAAATCAGCGTGGTGTCCGATATAGCTCCGTTGGATGAAGCGCTGAACGCCTACTTCACTAAGATTGCTGGCAAGACCGCCGTGCTCTTCGAGGAGGGTTTGAAGGCAGCGGGGGTTGTCAGTGGGGCGAGCGAGGAACAGATCGCTGCGCTGGGACGTTTCGGCTACCATCTGGGCATGGCCTTCCAAATCACAGACGACATCCTGGACTATGTCGGCGATCCTCAGGAGTTGGGTAAACCGGTGGGAGGAGATCTGCGGCGGCGCCAGATCACCTTGCCGTTGATCTACGCGGCGCATCAGGATATGCCGGCCGCGTTGCGCGCGACCATCGACCGCATAGACGATGGCGCGAGCGCCGAAGAGGTGGAGAGGTTGCTACATTGGGTGCAGGCTTCCCCGGCGATCGAGCTGGCGCGTTGTGATGCGTATCGTCATTGCGAGGAAGCGTGTCGCGCGCTGGAGCTCTTCCCTGTCTCTGAGGCGCGTGCCGGACTGGAAGCGCTTGCCTGGTCAGTGGTGTCGCGCCGCTACTAGGGTGCTGTGACCCTGGAGCGCACGCTGGTGCATACTAGGGGATTCCACATACGGGAAGACGCGAAGGGGGTGTGCCCTTCGCGTTTCTCTTTGTTTGACGGGGATGATCTCCTGGCGCAAGTACTGGATTCGGCTGCATCCGAATAGAATTTGTGGTAAAATGTCTTTGGGCATCGATGCGCTCCGATTCGGCGGGTTGGAACTTCGAAGGATGTACCGATTGCTGTGCGACGACGGTCTTGGTTGGAAGTGAAGCGCTCTGGTTGGAAATGGAGAGCTCAGTGCGCTCGCCAGGGGTGAGGATAAGATGCAAGCAGCTGATTCCCCCAAACAAGGACAATCGGTGCGTGTGTTAGTGGTGGACGACGATCTGTGTACCAGCTATGCACTTGCTCAAGCACTGCGCACATCGGGTTTTGCCGCCGATACCGCCGATAGTGGCGAGGAGGCGTTGTGCATGCTGGAAAGTGTGGCTTATGATGTGATGGTGCTGGATCTCTCCATGCCGGGCATGGGTGGTGAAGAGGTTATGCGTATTGCCCACGCGCGGTGGCCGGAGTTGCTCATCCTCGTGCTCACGGGCCATGCCACGCTGGAGAGTGCCATCACCGCTGTCAAGTCGGAGGTGGCGGATTACCTCAGGAAACCGATCGGAGAACGCGAGGTTATAGAAGTCGTGGAGCGTGCGCTGCAAAAGCGCGCTGCGCGCCGGCGTCGCCAGCAGCTGGTGCAGGTCATCTACCAAGCGCTTGAAGCATTGTATGAAACCCCACCTGCTATGACCCCCGCCTTGGCTTCATCGTCTCTGGACAGTGATGACCATCTATACCTGCTGCCGTTGGTGTTAGACCTTCAGCGCCGCCAGCTCTTTCTCGAGCCGTCCGTTGCTGATGGGAAGGTAGATTTGAGTGAGAGTGAGGCGCGTATCATGAGGGTTCTGATGGGTCAGCCGGGCCAGGTGTTCTCGTGTCGCCAGCTAGCGTGGGAAGCATTCGGCGAGCAGCTGGATGCCATTACAGCGGAGAACATCGTGCGTCCTGTCATCTCGCGCCTGCGTGCCAAGCTGCGCTCCTTTGCGCTACCGGGTTTGCCCGTCATTCGCACGGTACGCGGGCGCGGTTATTTCCTGGAGGAATCCCCATAATCTTCCTCTTCCCCTGTAACACAGTCGAATAATTTTGCAAGGCAGCTGAAAGGTATCAGTGGCACAATCTTGCATATACTAGAAGTATGCAGGAAGAGCTGCCGCCCTGCATGGAGCCTTCTTATGCAACATTTCGCTTGCTGGTCGTGGATGCAGATCCACGCACCGGTTCTGCGCTGGCGCAGAAGCTCGCGTTGGTTGGTTATACCGTTCATGTGAGCTCCTTGGGTTGTCAAGCCATCCAGCTGCTGGAACAAGCGCGCTTCGATGTGCTGGTGATTGACCCTGTGTTGCCGGACATCGCAGGGCAAGCGGTGCTGGAACGGGCGCGCCATTGTAGCCCTGACATGGTGATCGTCGTGCTGACCAGCAGCGTTGATTTGGAGAGCGCATTAGGTGCGATCAAGTGTGCTGCTAATGGCTACCTGTGTAAGTCGACGCAGTTCTCTGAGACGGTGCGGGAGCTGATGTGCATCTTGGATGAACAGCTGCCGCGCATTCGGCAGCGTGCCATCCTGCGCGTGCTGCGCGAGGTGGTGACCCGTTGGCGCATACCCGAAGCACCACCGAAGATAGCTGCAGGGATCACCACGGGCCACTGTGCCGATCAGGTCACGCACATATACCTCGATCAGGAGCAGCAGATGGTACGTGTGTGGCGGGAGAGTGGTGCGCACGAAAGCAAGCTGACGTGCGAGGAGATGACTATCTTACAGGCGTTGATGAGCAAACCAGGCCACGTGCTGTCGCACGAGCGTCTTGCTGTCGTCGCATGTCTTGCGACAGCGGCGAATCAGCGAGCGCGTAGTTCAGTGCGTCATTATGTACACCATCTGCGGCGCAAGATCGAGTAGGATCCAGCTCATCCATCTGTAATTCGCACTGTGCGTGGGGAAGGATATCTGCTCGATGCGGTGCCAGTTATGCCACCATCACGACACTCTGATCCCGGGCTGGGCTCAGGAGTGGATGTGAACAAATTACAAGAGTGAGACTATCTCTCGGCATTCGGAAGTCCTCAAGGAAATCAGTGCTGTGCGGGCGTGTCAGATGAGAAAGGTGCCCGGGCCTCAGTGAGGAGGCCACACAGCGATGCGGTGGCACACGGCTTCAGCAGAGGTGCAAAATCCCGAGAAGCCGCTTGTTCTTGCTGGTGGGGGCAGCACATGAGACGCGAAGAGACAGCAGACGCAGGGAATGAGCGATGTACCTTGGAGCTCAGCAAACCTCTGGCGGTGTTAACAGCGCGTCAGATACAGCTGATCGACGAGGCACTAGCTAGCTTGGGGCCTTTCTCCGAGGTGCGATTGATCAAGGTGCGCGGCAAGCTGCGTTTCATCGAAAAGCTGGAAAGTGAAAGCGCTTTGGAACCGACCGCAGACAATCCTGCACAGAGGTAACGGTGGAATCTACGGCAGGGATCGTGGTCACGTCGAGTCGAAACACAATGAGCGGAGAATCTTCCTACGGTGCGTTGAATTGGTACGTCTTGCACAGCAAACCGCATATGGAGGAGGCACTGTGGTACCAGGTGCAATCGCATGGCTTTGAGGCATATTATCCTCACTTGCGCGTGCGCCCGGTCAATCCACGTGCCCGCACGGTGCGTCCCTACTTCCCGCGCTATCTCTTCGTGCGGGTGAACCTGGAAGAGGTGGGCCTCTCGGTGTTTCAGTGGATGCCGGGCGCTGTCGGGTTGGTCTGCTTCGGCGGTGTGCCCGCTGCGGTACCGTCCATCTTGATCGAGGCGATCCGCCTGAGAGTAGATGCTATCAACGCCACCGGCGATGATCCCAGTGTCCATTTCAAACCAGGTGATCGCGTGCGCGTATTAGAAGGGCCTTTCGCCGGCTATGAGGGCATCTTCGATGCGCGCCTGAACGGGAAAGAACGCGTGCGTATTCTGCTGCAATTGTTGAACAATCGGGTGTTGCCTTTGAAAGCGCGCCTCTCGCAATTGAAGCGGGTGTGATCGGCAGACTTTGGTCTGTCCTGGAGCATTCCCCAGACCTTGATAGTCCTGGGTTGGGGGAGGTGTCTTAAGCTGCTGTCTGTCGGATGCCCGGCAAGGCTTACGGCAGCGGCGATCAGAGTGTATAGCGGGCTGTCATTCCGAGGGAATGACGGAAGGGCGGAGCCTGCCTTGAAAATGGCGTGATCGATACCCATTGTCATATCTTACCTGGTTTGGATGACGGTGCTGCCTCGTTGGAGGAAGCACTGGCGATGGGGCGTATCGCAGTGGCGGATGGTGTGCACCGGCTGGTGGCGACCCCACACCAGGAGGGTTGGAACGCAGCGGCATGTCAACATGTTCAGGCGGCGGTACAGAATCTGCAGCGCGAGCTCAATCTAAACGGCATCCCTTTATCGCTGAGCAGCGGGATGGAGTTGCTGGTGACGCATGATCTGCTGCAGACGAACGGGGACGAACGCGCACACACGCTCAATGGATCGCGTTACATTCTGCTGGAGCTGCCGGCATTTGACTATCCTCTCTATACCGCTGAGGTGATCTTCTCCTTGCAGCTGCGCGGGTTGGTGCCCATCCTGGCCCATCCGGAACGCAACGTGGTTATCCAGGATGACATCAGTCGCGCTGCGCGGTTGGCGCAGCGCGGTGTCCTGATGCAAGTCAGCGCTGACAGCTTGAGTCCAGCTGCCGACCGGGATGTGCGGCGCTGTGCTCAAGAATTGTTGCGGTGTGGTTTGGTGCACTTGCTGGCCAGCGATGCGCACAATGCTGGCCGCCGTGCGCCGCGCCTGGCTGCCGGTGTGCAGGCGGTTGCACGCATTGTGGGCCCGGAACGCGCGCAGGCAATGGTCACGCGCATTCCGGAGGCGATCCTGGCCGACCGGGAACTTGATATGGCGGCGATAGCCGCCCCGGCACCCCGACGCTGGTGGCTGCGGTTATTCGGCTCACACCACGATGTCGAGGAATAATGATCGAGTAAGGGCGCAACACGGTTTGCCAGTGCGACATCCCAGTCAAGCCTCTCGAGCAGATCGGCCGCCGGGTGCGATGCGTGCGCCGGGCGGCACTTGGGCCAATCTGAAACTGTATATCCGGCGTCAAGCAGCCAACCCGGGCCGTTATGTCTTGGAACAGCTGCTGACCACGTTGCTGGGTTGGGTGCCCACAGTGATCGGGGTGGCGTTACGCGCTGTGTTCTACCGACTGATTCTGCGCATGGACGGCGTCGCTGCCATCGAGGATGGGGTGCGCATCCGGTATGCCAGCCATATTCGATTGGGTCGGGGTGTGTACATCGATCACGGTGTCTATCTGCATGCCTGCCCGGATGGGATTACCATCGGCGATGGCAGCTTCGTGATGCATCACGCCGAGCTGCACGTGTACAACTTCCGCGACTTGCCACATGCCTTCATCCGTATCGGTCGGGACAGCTTGATCGGGGAGTTCTGTGTCATTCGCGGGCCAGGCGGAGTTAGTATCGGAGATCGCGTGTATCTTTCCCCTGGTGTTCATATCTATTCTTCTGATCATGTATTTGGCGACACTGGGCGAAGCTTTGTGGAACAGGGAGTTGTATGCAAAGGGGTGGTCATTGAAGATGACACCTGGATAGGAGCCTTAGCAATCATACTGGATGGTGTCCAGGTTGGTAAAGGTTCTGTAGTGGCCGCAGGAGCGGTGGTCACTACCGATGTACCTCCTCACACCTTAGTTGCTGGAGTTCCAGCGCGCGTTATTAAGAAGGTGGGAACACCTTCTTCAGACAAGGATGACTTTAGTGCACAAGAGGTGGCACATTGTCTGAGATTGTCGTGATAATCCCTGCCTATAATGAAGAAAGAGGCGTTGCGCAAGTAATCAAAGGGATCCAAAAAGCCATACCTACAGCAGACATTGTGGTCATAAACGATGGTTCGCAAGATCGCACAGCTGAGGAAGCATTTCGCGCAGGGGCTAGGATTCTCAATCATCCTTACAATATGGGATATGGGGCCGCATTACAGACTGGTTATAAGTTCGCATTGGAGAACGGCTATCGCTACTTAGCCCAGATCGATGCAGATGGGCAACACGACCCGGAATACATTAACAATCTACTCGCGCCGATATTAGAGGGCTCAGCAGATGTCGTGATCGGTTCGCGATTTCTTGTGGACAATGGTTATCGTGCTCCATTAGCAAAGCGTATCGGGATGCTAGTGTTTGGTGCCTTGACTTCTTGGATTGTGGGATATCACGTGACAGACCCGACATCAGGGTTCCAGGCTCTTAATCGTCGTGCGTTTTGCTACTGTGCGCGAGATTGTTATCCGACTGATTTTGCAGACGCAGATGTGTTAATCATGTTGCACCGAGCTGGCTTGTGCATCCGAGAAGTCGCTGTACGTATGTATCCCAGTCTTAACCGGAAATCTCGTTATCTAAACATGTATAGCATCTTTACCCCGGCTTACTATCTTTTCAAGATGTGCTTATTGATGTTTGTCACTTTGCTACGTCGTGAACAATCTGTACAAGAGGTGGTATCTGAATGGTAACTGATCAGGGCATCGTTATGTCGCCCCGCCAGCAGGCGTTTGCGCTAATTGCCAGTATTACGCTTTTGATACTCATCATCGAGCTGGTTCGCCGTCGTAAGTTGAGGGAGGAATATTCCTGGCTTTGGATACTTATTGGCATAGTGATCCTCGTGCTCTCGGTTTGGTACGGGGCATTGCTTTTTCTTACTCGGTTGATCGGCGCCGTAACGCCTGTATCGACCTTGTTTATGTTTGGTATTCTCTTCTTGGTGGTTACCAATATTTACTACTCTATAAAGATTTCCTCGCTTACCACTCAGGTCAAGAACCTGGCCCAACGGTTAACCATCCTGGACAGTTACGTGCGTGAAATTCGAAGGCACCAGGATACTGCAAGTTCACCGATGGAGGACCCAACTAGCGACAACAAAGGCTGCCGTTTGGGGTCAAGTCGGGATGGTGCTCATACCTGGAAATGCGAGGATCAAAATCTGTGAAACATCCTGTAGGTGTCCTTGATGCTTCTTATCCTGAGGTCGATATGTCAGTCACGCAGGTGTTGAGTGAAAGGATCTCCGGGATTGATGTTTTGTTGGTTAACCCCCCCTCTCCAGACGGAGCGATCTACATACGCACGCAGCACCGCGTGGGAAGGCGCTCCAAGGAGGGCTCAATTTATCCCCAAGTCGACCTGGCGCAGCTGGCGGCACTGCTCATGCCCGACTACCGCGTGGCGATCATCGATGCTATCGCCGAGCGCATGAGCTGGAAGCGCTTCGAGGAACGTCTGCGCGCGTTGCAGCCGCGCTTCTATGTCACTCAGGTAACAGCGCCGACACTGCAGAACGACATGTACGGCTGCTTTCTGGCGCGTGCGCTGGGCGCCCGTACCATTGCCTTCGGCACGCACGTCACCCCGATGGCGCGCCAGACGTTACAACCTTACCCGGCACTCGACTTCGTGCAGCGCGGCGAACCGGAG
>JBMFPH010000150.1:0-8171 GCA_049969215.1 Anaerolineae bacterium
GTAAGCATATCGGGTATTAGCCCTCCTTTCGAAGGGTTATCCCCGTCTTCGGGGCAGGTCACCAACGTGTTACTCACCCGTTCGCCACTATACCCCATCCGAAGATAAGGGTACCGTTCGACTTGCATGTGTTAGGCACGCCGCCAGCGTTCATCCTGAGCCAGGATCAAACTCTCCGTAGGAACCTTCACAGCCTTACCGGCTGCTACAGTCACCAAACAGACTACGACCTGAACTCGCCAGACTTTCCTGCCACTCTTCAGTTGTTAAGGTGCATGACTCAGACACAAAACCGACGACTACCCTGCAGTCGCCGGCGGAGAGAGACTTCCCTTGGTCTACGTTGTCAGCATCTAGATCAGGGTGTCTCGTCTCCTTTCCGCTTGTATCCGATCTTCTCCTAGTTCGGAGCGAGATCTATATGACACAGTACCAAATTAACTGTCACAGCTATTATAGCATATACTGTTATGCTTGTCAAATCCTGTTCTCGTTTTTTTCAAATGAGGACAACGCGTGACAGCGTATGCTAATCTATCACACTTTTTTCTCTTTGTCAAGACCTTTTGCGACCAATTTTGCAATGAATTAGTTATGTAAAGAAAGCCTTCTTCATCCAATCTGTGTCCCATGCAGGAAGAGACCAGCTATACATGGAAACTTGCTTTATGTTTACAAGGTATCCCCTATTGTCGTGTCTTCCTCCTTGTGCTATAATGTCAATAGTGCATAGCGTGTCTGTTCCTTGAACTGGAGGAAGGTGGTTTTATCCCACAATGAGTTCGTATGCCCACTGATATCGCGAGTCTGCTGAGCACACAGTCCTATGCCTACCACAGCATTGTATTGCTGGTCAGCTTTGCCGGCTTCCTCATAGCGCTTGGCCACCACCAACGTGCACGTGACAAGTTCCCGGCTGGACCGACATACATGGATGCTATCGCATTTGCCGGAGTGGTGGCGTTGCGCATCATCCAAGCTCTCCTGCTGGAGCTGCTCGCCCGCACTTCCCTAGCTCCGTCTGCACTCTGGTCATTGCCGGCGGAACGGGCTGCCGATTTGGGTGGATTGGCACTGCTCGCATGGGCTTTCGTGCCCATCCTGCACCGCAGCAGACTCTCAAGTGCCGTCTGGCTGGGAATCAATGGTCTTGGCTGTCTCCTGTACGCGGGGATGAGCGCGTTCTCCATGCCTTACTTTCCTCTGCCCGTTATGAATTACAACACAACAAACCTGGCCAGCGGATGGACCCTCTGGCAGATGTTCGTATGCATCACAGCACTTATCGGTATCTTGTTCCCTCAAGGGCAACGTGCTGCAAGATCACCCGAGAAGCAGGATCAAACTGAAACGCGCAGCCTAGCTTTGGTGGCTTTTCTTGTCCTTCTGGCCGGCTATTTGCTTCATTGGTTGACATTGAGCAGCTTGGTACCCGCCTATGCTCCACCCAACAACTTACCGCTTTGGGTGCGCCTGAGCCAGCTGATTGGCTACCCGGTGCTTGTTGCCGCCCTGTACAGCGGTGTGATGGCGAGTATGGCTCCCTCTCCCTCGGTCCTGATGACCGGCGCAAAGCTTTCTGAATTGAAGCGCACCGCACCCACCCAAGTGGCCGAGCTGCTCAACCTGCTGGGTGTCACACTCCGCCTCAACGGTCTGTTGGACGTCCAAGCCGTTGCCCAGCAGGCCACCAAGAGCATTGCCGAAGTGATGAACGCTGACCAGTGTGCCATTGCACTCATAGATGAAAAGCATCCCAACCAGCTGCGCCTAGTTGCTTTGCACCGTGTTTTGCGACCCACGAACCAGCACGAGACAATTAGCTTCGTCGCCTCGGCATACCCAGCAATCGAAAGCGCTCTGCACACAATGTACCAGGTGGTGTTGGACGAGGCCGATGATGCCTCTGAAGCTCTTGTAACCCTGTTGGGTGATCAAGGTCATGCTCCGGTCCTGATCCAGCCACTGGGACAGCACAAGACAGCGCTGGGTGTGTTGATTCTGGCAAACAGTATCAACCATTTGCCTTTTGATGCCGCAGACCGACAGACTGTTGCCATATTGGGCACCCACCTCTCTATCGCGATCCAGAACGCACGCACCCATCAGGCACTCCAGGCCAAATTGCAGCAGCTGACTAGAACCTTGCGCGATCAGGAAACACAGGCAGGTCAAAAACGAGCCGAATTGGAAGTGGCTTTGAAAAAGAGTCAAGAAGAAGTGGCATTGCTGGCCCAGAAGCTATATGAGCAAGAGCAAGTTGCCAGACGCACCCGTCAAAAGGTAGAGGAAGCGGCCCGCAGTCGCGTGTTGAGCTTGCAAGAAGAGGTCAAGAAGAGTCAGGCCGAACGCGATGCACTCCAAGAGAAGCTGCGCGAATTACAACGCGAGATGACCACCTCTGATCGCAGGTTTGAGAATATTCTCGAGGATCTGAACTGTGGAGTTATCATTGCCGATGGAGCGTGGAATATCACTCGGGCCAACAGTGTGGCTGCTCAGATGCTCAATCTGTCACCCAAAGACATGTTGAACCGTCCACTGGCTTCCGTCGTTGAGGACAAGCGATGGCAAAAGGCGCTCGCAGAATTGGAAACAAAACCCCATTTGACAGTAGCGACTACTCTCGAAGCGAGCAACCGTATACTACGCGCCACGCTCAGCAAGATGACAGGAACTGTAAGTGGCACGAATGGTAAGCGCGAAAAAGGCTGTGTGGCAATCCTGTATGATGTCACTGTCGAAGCAGAATCCCAACAAGCGCGCGATCAGTTTGTCGCTTCCCTCTCTCAAGAGCTGCGCACTCCTATGACCTCCATCGTTGGATATACCGATCTGCTTCTGAGTGAATCGGTAGGAAGCTTGGCCGAGATGCAGCGTAAATTCTTGCAACGCATCAAGGCGAACGTGGAGCGTCTCAGCGGTTTACTAAATGACTTGATCAGCGTCACAATAATCGATGCCGGCCAGCTGGAGCTCCATCGCGCCACGGTGGACATCAATCAGATCGTTGAGGACACGGTGATCGCCTCACGGGCACAGCTAGAGGATAGAGAGATCACCCTTGCTCTCAACCTGATGGAGCAACCCCCCTCGCTCGAAGCGGATCCGGATCGACTGCGTCAGATCCTTGCCAATCTGCTCGGGAACGCCATCAAGTGCTCCCCTGCGGGTTCTACGATCCAGATTTCAACGTCTATACATCAAGAGAGCGAGCCCGGCAAGACAGCCTCAATCCGCTACGTGAAGGTTTCTGTGCGCGACTCGGGGGGAGGCATTGCACCGCGCGATCGCGAGCATGTATTCGACCGTTTTTATCACGCTGACAAAGCTCTGATCAACGGCCTGGGCGAAACAGGGGTTGGATTGGCCGTCGCAAAGGCATTGGTGGAAGCTCATGGGGGGCGTATCTGGGTGGAAAGCGAAATGGGGGTCGGCTCCACCTTTAGCTTCCTGTTGCCCATCAGCGAGGCGTATGGCGATCCCTGGATGGAAATGGACGTGCCACCGTTTGACTTCGGCACAGAATACCAGGACTAGCCAACCTTTTCAAGCATCTGAGTGTCACTGCAAATTTCAGGACGACAATAAGGGAAGAAGTGACCTGTGTACGAGGAACCGCCTGTCATCCAACGACCTGGTTTGTCGCCGGGTTCCAATTTTCAGAAAATCGATTGGCGCTATGTCGCCATCGGTCTGGCTGCCGTGGCAGTCCTCGTCATGGTGTATGTCGGGGCGACATCACTGAGCGTGCAGGACATTGAAGTCGGACAGCGACCGATGCTCACGCCACCCCTTGTGGTAAGTGCGCCATCCGCTACCCCCACAGCCACCCCCAGCCCAATAAGCGAAGCGACGGCCACCACGGCGCTACAGAGGCCCACGTCCACGTCAACATGGACTGCAACACCGACACCTTCACCCACAGCAACCGCCACGCCAACCTATTCGCCAACGCCGAGCTCTACAACCACTCCTTCGCCGACCCCCAGTGCAACCAGCACTGCCAGCCCAACATATACCCCATCCCCGACCTCGATACCGTGTGGCACAGCTCCGCCCAGCTGGGGAGACCGTTCAACATGGGTGGCTTACGTGGTCCAGGAGGGTGATGATCTCTTTTCGCTGGCACAGGATGCAGGTACCACCGTTGCTGCGTTGTTACAAGCGAATTGTCTGCTCAACCCTGATTCGATCAGGCCGGGTGTGACACTGCTCTTGCCCCGCGCACTCCCTACCAGAACAGCAACTCCGACCGCGACACCGACACCATCACCACCGCCATTGATCGAGGTGCCACCGGTCGTAGCGACCCCGTGGCTACCGCCGATTTATCCGCCGGTGCCTAAGGCGACACCTGTGCGCCCTGCGCCATTACCACCACCGCCTACCCGGGCACCATGGCCAACACCTGCACCTCCAACCTACCCGACACCGGTGCCGCCACCACCCACACCCGCGCCGGTTGTCACGACTTATCCCACCCTGGCGCCGGCGATCCCGGTCGGACCAATGCCAATGCCACCTGCACCGCGTGTCACACCCGCACCGCCCGTCATTTTCGTCCCGGCACCTTCCCCTCCGGATAACTATGCACCGCCGCAGCCTCACGTCCCTTACGTACCACCAGCACCACCCCCTGCGCCACCAAGCGCCCCTCAACCGGCGCCTCCGCCACCCGACCTTGCGCCAGCGCCTAACACGCCGCTGCCTGGCGAGCCAATCGGACCCGTCTTTGTCAAGTAGAGATGGGTACCTTCAACCTCGACGACACGATCGCTGCCATCGCCACCCCCCTTGGTGAAGGTGGCATTGGCATTGTAAAGATAAGCGGCTCAGCTGCCGTGGAGATCCTCTACACCCTTTTCTCACCTGTCACCCAATCCACTGCCCCTCTCAGTTTTCCGCCACGCCAGTTGCGCTGGGGATACATTCGCGACCCTCGCGACGGCAGCATTGTGGACGAAGTGTTGGCCGTGGTGATGCCTGCGCCACACAGCTATACCCGCCAGGACGTCGTGGAAATCCAGTCTCACGGTGGCGTCTTGCCGGTGCGTCGCATCCTGGAGCTGGTGTTGAGCTGTGGAGCACGCCTGGCCGAACCCGGCGAAATGACCTTGCGTGCGTTTCTAAACGGTCGCATTGACCTCGCTCAAGCCGAAGCAGTACGCGACATTGTCCAGGCACGCACTGAGGCAGCATTGCGCGTGGCAGTCGCCCAGCTAGGGGGACAGCTATCGGCACGCGTGCGGCCGGCGCGCGCACAACTGCTGAATGTCCTGGCCTATCTGGAGGCCAGTATTGACTTTACTGAAGATGAGATCCCACCTCAGGATGTGATCACCCCCCTGTGCGCAGCAGCGGATGCGCTGGCCGAGCTGTTGGCTACAGCGGATCGCGGCATGATCTATCGATACGGCGTGCGCACAGCCATTGTCGGCAGACCTAACGTGGGCAAGAGTTCTCTGCTCAACGCATTGCTGCGCGGCGACCGTGCTATTGTGACTCCCATCCCGGGCACGACACGCGACACACTGGAGGAGGCCATCAACCTTCAGGGGGTGCCTTTAATCCTGGTGGACACCGCTGGCATTCGTGCACACCCTCAGGACGAAGTAGAACGCCTCGGAGTCGAACGCAGTCGCGCTGCACTGCGCCAAGCGGACCTCGCTCTGCTGGTCGTGGACGGGAGCTGTCCGTTAGAGACAGCTGACTTCGAAATCGCTGCCCTTATCGGCGAGCAGCCTGCCATGGTGGTGGTCAATAAATGTGACCTGCCTGCGCCAGCTGAACCCGACGTGACGCTGTCCATCTTGCCATCAGCGCCCCACGTGCGCATTTCAGCATTGACCGGCCAGGGAATAGACGAGCTGGAAGCTGCCATCCTCGAGAAGGTGTTGGGTGGCCAGGTGCTGACATCGGATATGCCTCTGGTCAGCAGCGTACGACATAAAGCGGCCATCTCACGAGCACACGAGCATGTGCTTGCCGCTGTTGAAGGATACCGCAAGGGGTTGAGTGTGGATTTGGTCGCCATCGATGTGCGTGAGGCAGTGGACGCCCTGGGCGAAATCACGGGCGAAACCGCCACGGCAGACCTGCTGGAGACGATTTTCAGCCAGTTCTGTATCGGCAAGTAACTACAATCGTGCCAAGCTGCTGAGCGCCAGGCGTACCCGTTCTTCCACAGGTTTATCCCGTGCTTCCGGTGGCAGCGCGCGGAGTGCCGCATGCGCTTCAGCAGCAGAATACCCTAATGCGGTGAGTGCTGCGATCACTTCACTATCCGCATCAGTGATTGCTGGACCAACGATTCCGATCGCTTCTGCTCCAATCTTATCCCTAAGGGCAAAGACGATCTGGCGTGCCTTCTTGGGGCCAATACCCGGCACGCGGGCCAGCAAGGCGACTTCCTCGCGCGCTACCGCCTGACGCAGCATTTCGACAGGCACATGAGAAAGAATGGACAACGCTACGCGGGGGCCGATGCCTGGCACCCCTAACAACATGCGAAAAAGCTGCAATGATTCGCGGTCACCGAAACCATAGAGGGTGAGCTCGTCTTGTCGCACATGGAGATAGGTATAGAGGGTCACGGTGCCACTGTCCATCGTATCCAATAGATCGGCTGGCACTTGGACAATGAAGCCAATGCCGTTTACATCTAACAGCAGGGCACCCTCCCATTTTCCCAGAACCTCTCCCCGGATGCGCCCGATCAAATAGATGTCCTCCTGTCCCGGATCAAATACCTGTCATTGAGAAAGAAACTGCCCAATGGGAATAGGCCAGACCACGCGGGGTGAGCAAGCCCTGGGAAGAATCTAGGCCTGACACACTTCAGAGACCACCACTGCTAAGTACCGACAACGCACGCCAACGCGAAAAATGCAAATCACAGATCGCCAAAGCTAACGCATCTGCTGCATCATCCGGGCCAGGAATCTGGGACAGACCGAGCAAGTGTTGCACCATCAGCTGCATCTGCCCCTTGGAAGCAGCCCCATAACCGGTGATAGCCTCCTTCACCGTGGACGGCTTATACTCATGGATGGGCACATCAGCGTCTGCCAGCGCCAACAGCACCACGCCTCGAGCTTGTCCCACAGCCAGAGCGGTACGTGTATTTTTGTTGAAAAAAATCTCCTCCACTGCCGCACTTTCTGGCTGCCATTCGTGCAACAGCGCCCGTAATTGACGATAGATCTCTTGCAACCGGCGCGCCAACTCCCAGCAGGTAGGTGTAGTAATCACCCCATAGCTGAGCGCAACAATGCGGTCGCCATGCTCTTCCACAATGCCATAGCCAGTTGTCGCAGTGCCCGGATCTATACCCAGGACGCGCACTGATCACCTTCCTGCAGGTAGAGACCCGCCGCGATCATCACGCTGCCGCGAGGATCTCTTCAGGGACATCCAGATTCGAGTAAATCTGCTGCACGTCCTCCAGCTCCTCCAGCTGTTCGATCAAGTGCAGCACTTGCAAGGTTTCCTTCTCATCAAGGGAGACCAGCGTTTTCGGCACCATAGAGATCTCAGCATCTTCAACTTTGATCCCTCGTTTTTGCAAAGCTTCTGCTACCACACGCAGGTCAGCAGGTTCTGTATAGACCTCGACAATCTCACTGCTGACATCCACGTCTTCTGCACCTGCATCGACAGCCATCATGAATAGGTCATCAGGATCGCGCCCTCCGCGCTCGATGGTAATGAGCCCTTTACTCTCAAACATCCAGGTGACCGCTCCGGCCTCTGCCAGGTTACCACCTCCTCGGTTGAGCACCCGACGGATCTCGGCCAGAGTACGATTGCGATTGTCTGTGAGACACTTGATCAACAGCGCGACCCCGTGAGGAGCATATCCCTCATACATGACCTCTTCAGGTGCACCGCCCTCCAGCTCACCAGTGCCGCGCTTGATCGCGCGTTCGATGTTCTCCTTGGGCATATTGGCTGCCCTCGCTTTTTCAATGGCCAGACGCAACGCCGGATTCGCGTTCGGGTCACCACCATTCCGTGCTGCCAATGTAATATCACGGGCCAAACGGGTAAACATTTTGCCGCGTTTCGCGTCTTCCGCGCTCTTCTTGCGCTTGATTGTACTCCACTTCGAGTGACCGCTCATGGAACTCGCACCTCTTCTATGGGATATAACTCTTTACTGCTTCCAG
>JBMFPH010000151.1:0-8144 GCA_049969215.1 Anaerolineae bacterium
GGAGAAAGCCCCAGCGAGGGTTCGTCCATCATGAGCAAACGGGGTCGTGACATCAGTGCGCGGGCGATTGCCAGCTGCTGTTGCTCGCCACCCGACAAGGTGCCGCCCGGCTGGTGGAATCGCTTGCCCAGAATTGGAAAGCGAGCGCACATCTCCTCGATGTCGCGTTCCACTGCCGCTTGATCACGGCGGGTGGCTGCTCCCAGGCGCAGATTTTCAGCCACCGTCAAGCTGGGAAAGATACGACGTCCCTCCGGCACCAGTGCAATGCCTTGCCGCACAATCTCCTCGGGGGACAATCCCAGGAGTGAGCGTCCCTCGAAAGTGATTTGGCCACGAAATGGTCTCAGCACCCCGGCGACCGTGGCCATCAGGGTGCTTTTGCCGGCGCCGTTTGCACCCACCAGGGCCACCAGTTCGTCCGTCTTGACATGCAGCGACACACCCCGCAATGCGATGATCGCGCCATAACCCGCATGCACATCTTCAACGCTTAGCATGGCAACACCCGGCGACTTGTTCCCAAGTAGGCAGCGATAACTTCCGGATTATGACGCACCTCAGCGGGTGTCCCTTCGCAAATGGTGCGGCCGTAATTCAACACATGCAGGCGGTGGCACAGCCGCATGATGAGGCGCATATCGTGATCCACGATCAACACGCCACACCCGAGTTCTTGCGGCAAGGGCAACAACATCTCCAGCAAAGCGTCACTTTCCTGCTCGTTCAAGCCCGCTGCTGGCTCGTCCAAGAAGAGGAAGATCGGTTGGGATGCCAGTGCACGCGCGATCTCGACGCGCCGCTCTTCGCCGTAGGGCAACGCGCCGGCCGGGATGGTGGCGAGGCGCGTTGCCCCCACTTGCTCTAATGCCCAGAGCGCTTGTTCGCGCGCCCGATGTCGCGGAAGTCCGGCACTTACCGCCGCCACTTCCACATTCTCCAGCACAGTCAATCCGCGGAACAGCTTGATGGTTTGGAACGTGCGCGCCAGCCCGACGTGCGCAATGCGATGTGGCGGCCAGCCCGTGATGTCCATCTCGCCCACGCGAACACGGCCGCGCGTCGGCTTCAGGAAACCAGTGATCACATTGATCAAGGTGGTCTTGCCCGAGCCGTTGGGCCCGATCAAGCCCAGAATCTCACCGCGCTGCAAGTGCAGCGTAACATCTTCCAGAGCACGCAGCCCTACGAAGTCCTTGGTGATCTCCTCGATGTGCAGTGTCAGCGCGTCGTCCCGAGTCATCACCCCTGCCGCTTTAGCTGGATTGGGATACCTGGGCTCTGTTTATGGTTGCGGCGGATTGGTGGGCCGCATCCAGCCCAAGAATTGAGGCTGGCCACCCTGCACCACTACGATCGCAGCCTCCTTCTGCGGCTGGTGGCCCGATTCGGCATCCGACCACTTGAGCTTCCCGCTCAGCAACTCGAACTCCATTTCCTCCATTGCTCTGGCCAGAGCAGCCCCTTCCGTGGTACCAGCTTTCTCCACCGCCTGGGCGATGATCTTGATGACATCCCAGCCCATGACGATGAAGGCACTGGAAGGTGGTTCGCCATATTTGTCTTTGTAGAGCTGGACAAAGCGCGCCATCTCACCGCCCGCTTCGGGCCCCAGCCAGCTGTGCGTGGCCATATAAAGGTCGTTAGCCAGGTCGGGGCCAAGCGTCTTGTAGAGCTCGGTATCGTCATAGGTGTCGCCGCCTGCTAGCGGAATGGTGATCCCTGCTGCGCGCACCTGGCGCAACACGATGCCCAGGTCTGGCATAGTGCCGGTGATGTAGAGCACATCAGGCTGCGAAGAAAGCCCTTTAATGCGCTGCACCTGGGCGGAGAAGTCCTGGTCGCCCGCGGTGAAAGTATCGCGCCCGATCACCCGGCCGCCCAACCCGGTGAAATGCTGCTCGAAATAATCACCCAGCGACGTGGCATAGTCGGTGGAGGTGTCCGTGACGATATAGGCGGTGCGCCAATTGAGCTTCTCATAGCCATACTCGGCCATGGCGGCACCCATGATATTATTCCACATGCCAACGGTGAACTGCTTATCCCCCAGTACCTTCGAGCTGTACAACGGCGAGGTGGCACACGTGGAAATGCCTACCAGGCCTTTTTCCTGAGCTGCCTGGCTAGCAGGCGCGCCGATGTCGAAGTCACAAGGGGCGATGATCACCTCCGCGCCCTGGCTGATCAGCTGGCGTGCGGCATTGCCCACTGTCGCGGGGTCAGTCTTGCCGTCCAGCTCGATCAACTTGAGCTCACGCCCCATGACCCCTCCGTGCGCATTGATATCTTCGATCGCCAGAAGCGCCGCACTGCGGGGCAGCTGGTCATACGTTGCCATCCAGCCAGTGGCGTTGAAAACCGCGCCCACGATCAGTGGTGGCTTGTTGGGATCAGGAGTTGCCAGCGGACGTTCTGTGGGCATTGCAGTGGCCTCTTGACCGGCCTCCGGGGTAGGGGTCTGGGCATGCGCCGGTATGGTTTGGAACCACCCGATGCCCATCACCAGGGTCAGTGCCAGAAGCAGCGCCAGAAAATGGGTGAGCGAAATTCTACCTTCTCGTTTCATGATCCCCTCCTTTTGAGTATGCACTTATGGAAAGATCACCCGGTACGAGCAGTTGATCAGTTCAACAGGGCACACGACAGGGCATACGACGTATTCCGCCTCAAGGAAATTGTTCTCTGTTTCAACAGGAGCGATCACCACACTTGGCAGGATATGAGAGCAAATTCTATACCGTTACGACGCTATGTGCAAGCTGGGTGGGAACGTACCAAGCCTTTCCCACGATTCTCCAATAACTGGGGCCTATGGTAAAATATCAACGTAGCATCGTCTCGATACCGTTCACCGGGATATGCCCGGATAGCTGTCGTTTCTGAGAGAGAAGGACTTTTGAGACAGATCCAGCCCATGGGTTATCGGATCGGCAGGGCATGGTCGGTCGATGGGGAACTGGCTGAGAACCGGGCGATGGATGGCCTGGCGTGATATGGTAGCGTGGGTGAGCCTGTTGCCTCTCCTTTTCTGGGGCATGGCGGGTTGGGCTGCGTATCCCACTTCCTTCGTCGAAATCGGTACCCCACTGTCCATCACCTCGGATACGTATCCCAATAATGAACCACGCGCTGCTTACAACAGCCGCCATCACGAGTATCTGGCCCTATGGACGACGCGACATGGCGCCGCGACACGCGATATCTGGGCACGCCGTGTGGGTCGGGACGGCCAAATGGGCGACGCGTTCCAGCTGGCGAGCTATCCGGGGCGTTACTGTTACCAGCTCCGTGCCATCTATAACCCGATGTGGGATGAGTACGCAGTGGCTTATACCTGCTGGCACGGCCTGACCGGTTATGATGTTTTCGTGACGCGCGTGCGTTGGGATGGTGCAATGTGGAACGCATACGACACCATCACCGTCGCTGTTACAGAACGTTCGGAGACTCATCCGGCCATCGCCTACAATGAACACACTGATGCGTATCTGGTGGTGTGGACAGAGGAGAGCATTCGCCTCGATGCACACCTGTGGATGCGGCGCTTTTCAGCCGCTGACGGGAAGTGGTTGGATGAAGCGATCGAGATAAGCGGAGCAGCTGGCGAACAGCGCGCTATGGCCGACGTAGTGTATAACCCGATGCGCGATCGCTATCTGCTTGTCTATCTCTTCGAAGCGGATGGTCCGGCAGACGTGCGCTACCGAACCATGCCGGGCGATCTTTCGAATCTCGGCACTGAAAAGCGCCTGTGGGAGCACTCTGCGTCATTGCATGCGCTGACTCCGGTGGTCGCCAGCGGCGCAGACGAGTATCTCGTCGCCTGGCCGGTGCGCCACGTGCAAGCGCCACCGCCTTCCACCGAGCGCATGGACCTGTATTGGCAAAAGCTGGACGGCAACGGCAGCGTCATCGGGCCACCCGATGGGCGGCTGAGCACTGACCCACCTTTCGACGAGCACTACGACCCGGACATCGCGTACAGTTATGGATATGGTTACCTCGTGACAGCCTGCTACGCGATCTCCAACCGCTGGGAGGCCGACGTCTATGGCTATCACGTGCTGGAGGGGCAAGGCGTCCTGCGTGGTGTTGAATTCGCCATAGACGATCGCTCGGGCAAGCAGATGGAACCCGCGGTCGCATGCGCTCCAGCCGGCGAGTGTTTGGTGGTAGAGACGTACTATGCTATCCCGCGGAGCGATAGTGACATCTCGGGACGCTTGATCCGTCCCGGTTGGCTTGCGTTCCGTCAGCGTTGAGATCGAACCTTAAACTGTCCACATCCCGCCCGGATAGGATTGTGAAGAATGTCACATTCCGATTTGACAACCTCCAACAGTGGGAGTATTATAAAACTACCAAGGTGATTCGCTCCCCTGCTCCTGTAAGTCGGTTGCCCGCACAAAGGAGGTAAGAAACGAATATGCACACAGTGGTCGCGATTAAGCAGGTGCCGGATACCACCAACGTCCGTATCAACCCGGAAACAGGCACGCTCATTCGAGAAGGTGTGCCCGCGATTATCAACCCGTATGATCTCCATGCGGTCGAGTTGGCCGTGCGCCTCAAAGAGCGCTTTGGGGGGAAGGTGACGGTGATTACCATGGGTCCTCCCAAGGCTGCAGAAGCGCTGATTGAATGTGTCGAACAAGGCGCCGATCGTTGCATCCTGATCACAGATCGCAAGTTTGCTGCCGCAGACACATTGGCCACTTCGTACGTGTTGGCACGGGCAATTGAAGCGCTGCAAGAGGAAGGTCCTATTGACCTCTATCTGTTCGGTCTGCAAGCGATCGACGGAGACACCGCGCAAGTCGGTCCTGGTGTAGCCACGCGCCTGAATGTGCCGCTCATCAGCTATGCGTTGCACATCGAATCGATCGATCCGGAAGCGCGCGTGGCGGTTGTGCATCGCAAGACAGAGCGTGGCATTGAGGTGTTGCGCACGCGTTTGCCCGCGCTTCTGACCGTGTTGAAAGAAATCGCACCGGTGCAGCGTGCACCACTTGCCAATATGATCCGCGCGGCACGGTACAAGCCCGAAGTATGGAGCAGCACAGACCCGGTGCCGTTTGATCAAGATCAGATTGGCATCAGGGGATCGCCAACCGTGGTCGGACGCGCCTATACCCCTGCCCCACGCCAGGCAGGGGACATTATCCGTGTCTCCGAGCTGGGATTGCAGGAGTGTGTTAAGCGCGCATTGCAGGATATTCAGGCATCGGGAGCCATTAACTTCGCCAGCCTCATTGGTGCGAAGCGCCCAACGGGTGGAAATGGAGGAGAATGCTCATGACGGACGAAGCTGCAGTCAAGCGCATCTGGGTCTTTATCGAGCAAGAGGAAGGGCGTGCCCATCAGGTGTCTTGGGAGCTTATGGGGGCAGCCACCCGGTTGTCCCAAGAGCTTGAAGGAAGCCGGGTGGAGGGCGTCCTGCTGGGATATAACGTGGCGCATATCGCCGAAGAGGCGTACCGCTACGGTGCGAGCCGGGTGTACTTGATCGATGATCCGGTGCTCGAGAAATATCGCAATTTGCCGTATTCCATTGGCGCCAGCAAGCTGGTGCAGAAGTACAAGCCCGAGATATTTTTGATCGGGGCGACCACGCTGGGCCGCGATCTGGGCAGTTCGATCGCCACGCGGGTGCGCACCGGCTTGACCGCCGACTGCACCGAGCTAGCCATTGACCCCAACCAGAAGATCTTAGCCGCCACGCGCCCCACCTTTGGGGGCAACCTGATGGCCACCATCTTGTGTCGCACGCATCGTCCCCAAATGGCCACCGTTCGCCCGCGCGTGCTCCCATTGCCCGAGCCGCTGCCCACCGCCACTGGTGAGCTCATCCGCGAGTCCCTCGACCTCAGCGAGGATGACATACACGTCAAACATGTGGGATTTATCCCCCGTGAGGGAGGTCTCAACATTGAATACGCAGACGTCATTGTCGCGGGAGGACGTGGGCTGGGAAGCCCTGATGGCATCAAGTTGCTGGAGGAGCTGGCTGGCTTGTTGGGAGGTGTGGTAGGCGTGTCACGTCCCCTGGTGGATGGCGGCTGGATCAGCTATGAGCATCAGGTCGGCCAAACCGGCAAGACAGTACGTCCCAAGCTGTACATCGCCGCTGGTATCTCCGGTGCGGTACAACATCGCGTGGGAATGGCAAACTCCGATTTCATCCTGGCGATCAACACTGACCCCAACGCTCCAATATTCCAGATCGCCAGCTTGGGCATCGTTGGAGATCTATACGAGGTAATTCCCGAGCTGATCAACCAGGTCAAAGCGATGCAGCAGGGAACCGAGAGGAGCTGAACCATGGCCAACAAACTGATCTTTGATGCAATTGTTGTCGGCGGCGGGCCTGCTGGCACCTCGGCGGCGATCACGATGGCCAAAGCGGGACTGCAGACCATCCTCATTGAGCGCGGACGTTTCGCGGGTGCCAAGAATTTCTTCGGCGGTGTGCTGTACACCCACGCGCTGAACGAGGTGCTCCCCGACTGGCAATCGCGCGGACCGGCGCTCGAACGCCCGGTGACCGACACAGGATATTGGCTGCTTTCACCGGACAGTGTGCTGCGTTTCACGCAGAAAAGCGAGCGTTTCAAGAAAATCCCCGCCGAATCGTACACTGCCTTGCGCGCGAACTTTGACCCATGGTTTGCCCAACAAGCGGTGGATCTTGGGGTACTGGTGATCCCCAAGACGACCGTCACGGGATTCTTGCGGGACGAAAAAGGACGCGTGATCGGCGTGACCACCGATCGCCCTGATGGAGACGTCTATGCACCGGTGGTGATCATTGGGGAGGGCGTGAATAACCTGCTCACGCAACAACTTGGCCTGGCCAAAAGCGATCTACCTCCGCGCTACGTGGCACTCTCTGTCAAGGAATACCTCGGATTACCGGAAAAAGAGGTGGAAGCGCGCTTCGGACTAAGCGGGCCCGATGAAGGGGTGGCCATCGACATATTCGGCGATGTGACGCTGGGTCTGCCAGGCACCGGTTTTATCTACACGGACAAAACGGGCATTTCGATCGGTTGTGGTCTGTTGCTGGAGCAGCTCGTTATCAACAATTTGAAACCGTACGAGATCCTGGCACGCTTCAAGAACCACCCGATCATCAAACCTTATCTCGAAGGGGCAGAACGATTGGAGTATGGTGCCCACCTGATCCCGGAGACAGGTTACGACCGCATGCCGGCCCTGTATACGGATGGCGTGATGGTCGCGGGCGATGCGGCAGGCATGGTGGACGCGTTGCACCGCGAAGGCACCAACCTGGCTATGATAGCGGGCAAAATGGCAGGGGAGACCGCTATCGAGGCCCACAAACAAAAGAATTTCTCGGCGGAATTCCTGAAAGGCTATCGGCGTCGCTTACAGGATAGCTTCGTGTTGAAGGACCTTAAGCAATACCGCCGTATGACCGACTTCTTGGACAGTACTCCCCATTTTATGGAGACATATGTGAACTTCGCCAATGACGCGGCGTACCGTTACTTCACTGCCCATGGTATGGCGAAGCGCGATATGGAGAAGGAGATCATCCGTCTGTTGACCCGCAGACGGTCGTTTCTGGGTGTTGCTGTCGATATGATTAAACTGCTACGCGGTATGAGGGGATGACCATGAGTGAGAAAAAGCGCGCCACACTCAATCCAGCATTGGCAACCACTTTACCACCAACCAATGTGGATGATCTGCTTGTCAGTGTGAAATACTATGTGGATGAGGAATATGCCCACATCCGCATCAAAGATGATAAGGTCTGCGCCGAATGTGCTCACCACCCGTGTCTGGACTTCTGTCCGGCCGGCGTGTTCACCCAAGATCGCACTGGCAAAATTCTAGTGGGCTATCAGGCGTGTTTGGAATGTGGGAGCTGCCGCATTGGCTGTCCCTATCAGAACGTTGATTGGAACCTGCCGCGCGGTGGCTATGGCGTAGCGTACAAGTTCGGTTGATCGAGGGCGGAGTGGAGGAAGGGATCCATGCACGAAGAAGCGATTTTGAAGATTGATCAGGCAGCGGTAGCGCTTTTGCAGGCACTCGAAACCTACGGCGACGAGTTGCAGTCCTGCTTGGCAGCACAAGAGCTGGAAAGGTTGCACAACGAGATCGTCAACCTG
>JBMFPH010000152.1:0-8110 GCA_049969215.1 Anaerolineae bacterium
CATCTCCCCGCGCAGGTGGTCATAAGCGATCAGATACCAGTCCCCGCGTACGTTATAAAAGTGGTAAGGGTCTACAATGCGCTCGCTGCGTTCTCCACGGCTGGCGGTGTAATAGGTCATCCGCACTTGGTGATGTTCGCGGATGGCCCGTTCCAGGTCCAATACCAATTGGGCATTCACCTCTACGGTGGCGCCGGAGCGGAATGTGTAGTGCTGCGTGGCTGCTTGTACATCTACCTGTACATGGTGGGGCAGGTACCGCATCAGTCGATGCAAGGCATTGCGCAAAGGGGTTTCAAAAGGGGTCCCCAGATATTGACCGACGATCACATGGCCCAGAAAAAAGGCCAAAAGCTCGCCTTCACTGACGATAATGGAAGGCAATATCCATGTCTCATCCGCATATGTCCAGCCACCGTGTTCGGAATCATATATGATGGGCGCCCCCAGTCGATCGATCATAAAGGTGCGGTCCGCATAAATGGTACGCTTGGACACCTCGAAACGTTGTGCCAGAGTAGCAGCCGAGGGATAACGGCCTGCTCGAATTTCCTGATCTATGTGGATGATCCGTTCCAATCGAGTGGACATCTTGTCTCCCGCTTAGCGGACGGCAAGCTTGCTATCCAAACGTTAGTCCAGCTACCACCGTTGGCGGCGCTCAGATGTAATAGCGAATTAGTGTGGATGGACAGATCGGTCTTGGCTGCCAAGTCGTGAATACTGGGCTGCATCCTCTCCTGCTTTGTCACAATTGTATATCACAGTGACATTGTAACGTCAAAATAAAACTTAGTTCTCTCGCTGATCTGCTGCTGAAAAAGGGAGACGGCGTAGCGAGCTGTCATGTGGTGCGATCAATCGGACGGATTCTCGCCGTTGAGCACAGACCATCCCAGGTGAGGCATCCCTATGCCGGGACATCGCGGCGCATGCGACGCCAGAGTGTACGCATCAGGACGGTCGGCTCGTCGCAGCGCAGCCCCAGGGTGGTGAGTGCATACATCCCGCCGCCCAATATGATGCCCAATCCGCACTGCAGCCAGGCGGGTGCCTCCGCAAATACGGCGTTCACCCCCAGCAAGGTCACGGCGGTGATCGAACAGCCCGCACCGATGCGTGCCAACGCACCGATCGTTGCGTGGGCGTCACGGAGGATTCCCAGTCGGCGGTGGAGCAGGTAGAGCAGCACGCCCATCTCAGCCGTGGTTGCCAGTGTGTTGGCCAACGCCAGCCCGCCGTGGGGTGCCCAATCGAGCTGACGGAAAAGGGCCATGAGCGCCACGCTTAAGAGCGCGTTCGCTGCCATAGCCGCCACTCCCACTCCCACTGGTGTGCGCGTGTCGTGAGCGGCGTAGAAAGCGCGGGTGATGATCTCCAACGCGGCATGGCTTGCCAGGCCCAGCGCATAGAACAGGAGCGCCCAAGCGGTCGCCGCGCTGGAGTGCGCGTCAAACGCACCGCGTTGCAGGAGAGTGACAACCAACGGTTCGCGCAACAGGATTAAGCCCACCGTCGCGGGCAGCGTCAGGTAGAGCACGCTGCGCAGCGTTGTCAGGAAGACGCGCTGCATGGCAGCATGTTCGTTGCGCGCCACCAGTGCGGAAAAGGTGGGAAACGCGGCGATGGCAACCGATTGGGCGATGATCCCTTCTGGCAGCAACATCATCATGCGTCCG
The DNA here is from genome assembly GCA_049969215.1 of Anaerolineae bacterium. GTDB lineage: Bacteria > Chloroflexota > Anaerolineae > 4572-78 > NAK82 > NAK82. Next base: position 1,680 of record JBMFPH010000152.1, read on the forward strand.
TAGTTGAGTGCCGCCAAGCTGCCGGCTGCCAGGCCCGATGCCAGCACCACGTTGACCAGATGGTTGAGCTCGACAGCAGCCAGCCCCAATGCGCGCGGCGCCATCAGCCGCCCCACCTCGCGCACCCCGGGGTCATAGGGTGCCAGGCGGGGCCAGTAGCGCACGTTTAATTGGTGCAAGGCGGGCAGCTGTACCAGCAGGTGGGCCGCTGCACCGGCCACCACGCCGATCACGGCACCGCGGACGCCCAGCGAAGGCCCCAGCAACCAAGCGCCCAACGTGATGGCAACGTTGTACACCGCGGGTGCCAGTGCGGGCAGCGTGAAGTGTTGACGCGCATTCAGAATGCCCATCACGATGCCGCTGACGCCGAAAATGAGCGTGGACAGGAGCATCCAGCGCATCAGCTCGGCGGTCAGTGCCTGTTGTGCGGGGGTAAAACCAGGCGCGATGACGGTGCGCACCAGGACAGGTGCCAAAAGCGCCACCAGCGCTGCCATACCACCCATGGCCAGCACCACCCAGTTGAGCACGGCAGAGGCCAGCTTCCAGGCGGCACGCTCGTCGTCGCGGGCCAAGTGATCGGACAGCACCGGAATGAGCGCGGAGCCCAACGCTCCGCCAGCCATCAGCGCGAAGAGCAGGTCGGGGATGCGGAAGGCGGCCAGATAGGCGTCCAGCTCGGCGCTGGTGCCAAATTGGCGCGCGATCACCACCTCGCGCAGAAGCCCCATCGCGCGGCTCAGCACGAAGAAAACCATCACGATGATGGCCGCTCGCGCCACGCGGCGCGTATGGGACTGGATTGCCGGGGAGACGGCACCCTGCTCGGCGCAGTGGCTCAATGAGGGAACTCCTTAGCCCATGCAGCGACTATGCCGATTATAGCGCGACTATGGCGCAACCGCATATGTGGGTACATGCGCATTTTGGGGGTGCACGCTGTACTCCAAGGGGTGCATTTCATTTTGGGGGAAGGCGGGGTTCAAGCCAAGCCACGCGCGTAAGCAAGCCCAGTTTGAAATGCACCCTATTCCAAGCGCGCTCTGGACATCCTCGCCGCTGCATGATATGATGCTTTCAAGCACCATGATCCATTGCCAACATGGGGGAGGAGCTACTCCATGACCATCCGTTTTGGCACCGACGGCTGGCGCGCCGTCATCAGTGACACTTTCACCTTTGCTAATTTGCAGCTGGTCTCTCAGGCGATCGCTGACTATGTGTTGCACATGGCCACAGCCCCCCAACCGGAAGTGGTCGTCGGCTTTGACACGCGTTTCCTCTCTGACCGTTATGCCGTCGAGGTGGCGCGCGTGTTGGCTGGCAACAACATCATCGCCTGGCTGACACGCGCCGATGCGCCCACACCGGTTGTCTCCTACAACGTGGTGCACCGCAAAGCTGCTGCCGGTGTGATGATCACCGCCAGCCACAACGCGCCGCGCTACAACGGCGTCAAGCTCAAAGCGCCCTATGGCGGTTCCGCTTCGGTGCATCAGGCGCGTATGGTGGAGCGCTTTCTCGAGGAGAACCAGGAACGCGGGCGCGGGCCGAACATGATTGACTACCAGGTGGCGCTCCAACGCGAGCTGATCCGCCGTTTTGATCCCAGTTGGGCTTACTACGAACATCTCAGCCGCCTGGTTGACCTGGATAAGATCTCAGCGGGTGAGTTGCGCGTGGTGGCCGATGCGATGTATGGCGCCGGGCGCGGATGCTTCCGTGAGATCCTGGCGCGCACCCGCACGCGGCTGACCGAGATTCGCTGTGAAATGAACCCGGGCTTCGGTGGCATCCATCCCGAACCCATTGCGCGTTATCTGCAGGCGCTGGTCGCAGCGGTGCAGGCGGAACATGCCGACATTGGCCTGGCCACCGATGGCGACGCCGACCGCATCGGGGCGGTGGATGCATTGGGCAACTTCGTCGATCCGCACCATATCTTTGCCCTGGCAATCCGCTATCTGGTCGAACGGCGCGGTTGGAGCGGCATGGTAGTCAAGACCGTCTCGACTACGATGATGGTGGATCGCCTGGCAGCACGCTATAGCTTGCCGTTGCGCGAGACACCGGTGGGCTTCAACCACATCGCCGACCTGATGCTGAGCGATGACGTGCTGATCGGCGGTGAGGAATCGGGTGGCATCGGTATCAAGGGCCACATCCCTGAGGGCGACGGCATCTTGATGGGCCTGTTGTTGCTCGAGATTGTGGCGGATGCCGGTGTGCCGCTGCACGAGCTGGTTGCCGACCTGCAGAGGCAAGTAGGGCCCACGTGTTATGCGCGCTGCGACATGCGCCTGCCGTATCCGGTAGTGAAATCGGAGATGATCGCGCGGCTGACCAATGCCGCGCCACCGATGATGAACGGCCAGACCGTGGTCAAAATTGACACGCTGGACGGGATCAAATATCGTATGGCAGACGATAGTTGGCTGCTCATCCGCCCCAGCGGCACCGAGCCCGTGTTGCGTGTGTACGCCGAGGCGCCCGATGCCGGCGGAGTGAGTGCGCTGTTGGAGACCGGGCGCAAGATGGCCGGAATCGAGTAGCGGATTATCCCGTTACCGCCGTTTGAGGATAATTCAGGATTTGGGAGCCATGGACGAGGAAACGATTCGCCTGACCGCGATGGCCAGCGCAGCGGGCTGAGCGTCCAAGCTGGGCCCGGAGGCCCTGGCGCACGTGTTGCGCCCGCTGCAAAATCGATTTGATCCCCGCCACTATCCCAACCTGCTGGTGGGTTTGGGAGACGGGGATGACGCTGCCGTCTATCGGATCAGCGAAGACGTGGCGGTCATCCAGACGGTGGACTTTTTCACGCCTATCGTGGATGATCCCTACGACTACGGCGCCATTGCGGCTGCCAATGCCCTGAGCGACGTGTATGCGATGGGCGGCGAAGCCGTGCTCGCCATGAACGTTTGCGGATTTCCGGATAACTTGCCGCAAGGCATCATCGCAGAGATCCTGCGCGGCGGCGCCGACAAAGTGGCCGAAGCGGGTGCGGTGCTGGTCGGCGGGCACACGGTGCGTGACAACGAGCCCAAGTATGGCCTCGCGGTGATGGGGGTGGTGCATCCAGAGCGCGTGCTGACCAAAGCGGGCGCGCGTCCGGGTGACCGCTTGATCCTGACCAAGCCGCTGGGCGTGGGGGTGATCACCACCGCGCTTAAGCGTTCCATCGCGCAGCCTGCTCACGTGGCCCAGGCTGTGAGCAGCATGAAGAAACTCAACCGCACAGCTGCGCGACTGATCCAGGAAGTCGACGTGCATGCCTGCACCGACATCACCGGCTTTGCCTTGCTCGGCCATGGGATGGAAATGGCGCAGAAGAGCGGGGTGCGGTTGCGCATCTATGTGGAGCGACTCCCCTTCTTGGAAGGTGCGATCGCGTATGCCGAACAACAGGTCTTCCCCGGCGGGACATGCAGCAACCAGCGTATGTATGAAGCGTCCGTGGACTTCGCACCGCAAATCTCCGAGGCGATGCGCATGTTGCTTTTTACTCCTGAGACGTCCGGCGGATTGCTGGTCGCGCTTCCGGCGGAGCGACTGCCCCAGCTTGCCGAACGCTTCCAGGCGGCGGGAGAGCCCTATTGGGTGATCGGTGAGGTAGTGGCAGGCGAGGGCATCCAAGTCCTGCCATAGAGGACAGGACGAAGCACTATAGAAGACGACCTGCCAGATCGGCGACCAGTCGGAGCACCCCGAAAAGGTCGAGGCTCGAGACAACCACCACGGCGATCAACACACCGCGCACAAACACGGCGCCGCGCTCCGCCGCCATGTGTGCCGCGACCCAGGCGCCCGGCATCGTGCCCAGCGCCATCAAGACCCCGATTTCCCACACAACCTGATCGTTTAAGCCGAAAACTAGCAACGCCACAATGGATTGTGCCAGGATGATCAACACTTTCACCGCGTTGCCGCGCACCAGGTCGTAGCCGACTCCCAGCACCAGACCGGCCAGCAGGAAGACACCGATGCCCGCCTGGATGAATCCCCCGTAGATGCCAATGGCGAAGAAGAGAATCACCTGCCACCAACTGAGCGAGCGATGGACTTTATCCGGGCGTCCCTGCAGCCAGCGCTTCGGGTCGAACAGGACGGTGATGAGCATGACGAGCATCAGCGCGCCGATGGTGCGCCGCATCATCGGTTCATCGAGGTTGAGCGCGATGTGGGCACCGACCAGAGAACCACTCAGAGTAGGAAGGGAGAGCAAAATGCCACCGCGCCAGTCCAGCATCCGTTTTTGGTGGAAGCTACTGGTACCGATGACATTTTGCAGCACGATGGCAATGCGGTTGGTGCCATTGGCGACGTTGGCGGGGAGTCCCATTGCCAGCAGCACCGGCAAGGTAACCAGTGAACCGCTGCCGGCCAGCGTGTTGACCCATCCACAGATGAAGCCAGCCGCGATGCCGGCTAGATACATGTACCAGGCCATGCCTTCTCCTGCCATCGCCGTCAGCTAAATCCTAGACCGTGCTCTTTGAGCGAGACGAAACGGTTGTGGCCGATGATGAGATGATCGAGCACCTCGATGCTGAGCAACTGCCCTGCCTGGACGATCTGGCGCGTCATCTGAACATCTTCTGGGGATGGAGATGGGTCACCCGAAGGATGGTTGTGCGCGACGATGAGTGCCGTGCTGTTATAGCGGATCGCTTCGCGGAAGAGCTCGGCGATGCGCACGACGGTGGTGTTCACATTGCCGATATAGACCGTGGGGGTTGCCAGCACGCGATTCTTGGTGTCGAGCAGCAACACGCGCAGATGTTCCTGCTCCAGCCATGCCATCTCGGCCATCAGCAGCGCTGCCGCCGCCGCGGGTGAGGTGACCTGAGGGCGTTCTTCCGGCGAGGCGACCGCGATGCGGCGGCCGAGCTCGATGCCGGCCTGAATCTGGGCTGCCTTCGCCGCGCCGAGCCCCCTGCGCGCCTGCAATTCGGCAAAGCTGATGCGTGCCAAACCCACCAATCCACCGCAATCGGCCAGCAGGTGTTGCGCCATGGTGAGCACGTTCTCACCGCGCCGGCCGGTACGCAGCAGAATGGCCAGCAATTCGGCGGTGGACAAGGCAGCTGCTCCGTAGCGCGCCAGACGTTCACGGGGACGCTCCTCTGCCGGCACATCCCGCATGGTCACGTAGTAGCTGGAAGTCGTCTCGTCGTTCATCGTGCAGGCCCAATGAGTTAGCCCATTATAAGCGCGGTGGCTCGTTTTGTCACAATATGCGCAGCTGGCGACGGAAATCGCGCCGTGCGAGCTGGCTGCCGGGCGTCCACGCAGGCCCTGGGGCGGCGATTTCAATCGCTCCTTGCTTTTGACAATAATCCGGATGGCGCCTATCATATAAACCTGCCTGCATTGGCACGAGGTTAGCAAAAAAATGTTTTGCGGGGGCTGCCCACCGTGTGGCATATGCTCTGCTCGGACGCGGCATGCCCCCAGCGATTCGGAAAGGACGGTTCCATGGCAACACGCCAATTGATTATGCCGGTCTTGTGTTCGGCGTGCGGAGCGCGCTTTACCGCCCCTGTCGAGGGGATTGTCGATGTGGGTAGCAACCCGGCGCTCAAGTCGCGCTTTCTCAGCGGCCGATTTAATGTAGCCCGCTGTCCACGGTGTGGCAGTGAGGCGGTGTTGAACTCCCCGCTGCTCTATCACGATCCGGAGCATGAGCTGGCGCTGGTCTTGATGCCAGTTGAGCTCAACCTCAATCACACCGATCAACAGCGTATTATCGGCGATCTTACCAACGTGTTGATCAACAGCCTGCCACCCGAAAAGCGCAAGGGCTACCTGCTCACCCCGCAGGTCTTCTTCTCGCTGCAGAGCATGATGGACCGGGTGCTGCAGGCGGAGGGGATCACCCCCGAAATGATTGAGCGGCAACGGGCCAGGGCACAGCTGATCGAGACTTTCTTGCGTGCGCGGGATGAGGAGACGCTGCGCACGCTGGTCAAGCAGCACGAAGCGGAGTTGGATTACGAATTCTTCCAGGTGCTGACCGCGTCTGCCCAGGCGATGCAGGCGGAAGGCCGTCCCGAAATGGCGCGAACGCTGCTGGGATTGCGCGCGCTATTAGCCGAAATGAGCGGCTCGGCGCGCAAGGCGGCAGCGGAGGCGGATGCGGCGATGGGCCTCGGGGAGATGATCACCCGGGAAGAGCTGCTCAAGCGGCTACAAGAAGCGGGCTCGGATGAGGAGTTTGAGGAATTGGTGGCGGTGGGGCGACCTCTGCTGGACTACACTTTCTTCCAGGAGCTCACCGCCAAGATCGAGGCGGCCGAGTCCAAGCAGGATACAGAGACGGCGAGCCGCCTGCGCGCACTGCGTTCGCGCATCCTGGACACCGCGGCGCACCAGGATGAGGAATTGCGCAAGGCGGTTCAAGAAGCTGCCGAGCTGCTCAAGAG
>JBMFPH010000153.1:0-8110 GCA_049969215.1 Anaerolineae bacterium
TCGGGGGTATGGGGCGTTTCGTGAAAGCGGGCGATGATGTAATAATCAAACCTAACATTTGTACCGATTACCACCCACCCGAGTACGCCACCACCACCAATCCGCTGGTCGTCGGGACACTGGTGGCGATGTGTTGGGAAGCAGGCGCCCGGCGGGTGCGCGTGATGGACATGCCGTTTGGCGGCACCCCGGAGACAGCCTATGCGATCAGCGGCATCGCCGACGCCACCCGCGCGGCAAAGGGTGAGATGGAAGTGATGAGCCCGCTCAAATTCGCTATGACGAACATCCCGCGAGGCAAAGATATCACCCAATGGGAGGTCTACCGGGACATTCTCGAAGCGGACGTGGTCATCAACGTGCCCATCGCCAAACACCATTCCCTGGCACGGCTGAGCCTGGCGGGCAAGAATCTCCTGGGCGTCGTGCGTTACCCCAATCGGATGCATCGCAACCTCGGTCAGCGCCTGGCGGACCTGGCGAGCTTGATCCAGCCTTCGTTGACCGTCGTCGATGCGATGCGCATCCTGGTGGCAAATGGGCCGACGGGCGGCAGCTTGAACGATGTGCGCCAGACGAACATGGTGATCGCCAGCCATGATATGGTGGCGGCGGATGCCTACGCCGCGACGCTCTTCGGATTGCGCGGCGAGGATATTGATTATGTCAAGTTATCTTCCGAGATGGGCTTAGGGACGTTGGACCTCAGCGCAATCAAGATCGAGGAAGCGTATGCGTAAGCCAAATATATGGCAGATCGGGCGGTGGTTCCGTCAGGCCAGCCAAGCGCTGTTCTTTCTGTTGTTCATCTACCTACTCTTTGCCGCTCTGCAGCAGCGTGTGGCGTTCCCGCTGGCCGACCTGTTCTTCCGCTTCGATCCCTTAAGTGCTCTGGGCGCTATGCTGGCGAGCCGCGAATGGCTGCCCCGCCTTGCGCTCTCCCTGGCAACGGTGGGCATCACCCTGCTCCTGGGGCGGGTGTGGTGCGGCTGGATTTGTCCTATGGGGACATTGCTGGAATGGTTGGAACCTGCCCCGGCGCGGCGTCAGGCGCAGAACGTCGCATCCCAATGGCGCAGTGCGAAGTACCTGCTCCTCACAGGTATCCTCGCCGCCGCTGCTTTCGGCAGTCTCACGCTGCTCGTGCTCGATCCCCTGGCGCTCCTCACCCGCACCACGACCACTGTGATCCTGCCGGCGCTGAATTATGCGGTGACGGCGGCTCTCGGCAGCTTGTACCCCATCGCCCCGCTGCGCGGGGTTGTGGATGCCCTGGAACAGTGGCTGCGCGGATCGGCCTTGCCGGTGCGACAGCCGCTGTTCGCTGGCAACTGGCTGATCGCCGTCGTTTTTGTGTTCCTGCTGCTCTTGAACCGGCTGGCGGGTCGCTTCTGGTGTCGCTATCTGTGCCCGCTGGGTGCCCTGCTGGCACTATTTTCCCGCATTGCAGTGTTACGCCCGGTCATTGGAGCGAGCTGTGTAAAATGTGGACGTTGTAGCAACGTCTGTCCGGTGGACGCCATCCAGGTGCAATCTAACTTCCGCATCGTTCCAAGCGAATGTGTGGCCTGCCTGGACTGTTTCGCGGCCTGTCCCGAGCGTGGGATCGGATGGCGTCCAGTGATTCGTCGGTCGGCGTTCACTGCTGGCAAGGAGCTTGCCTGGCCCGCTCCGGTGGAGGCGTATGACCCCTCGCGGCGTCAGGTGTTGGCTGCTTTGGGTGCTGGCATTGCCGGCGTGGTGGTGCTGCGCACCAATCCGTTGGCCCGCTCTCCCGACCCGACGCTCATCCGGCCGCCCGGCGCGCAAGATGAAGCGGCTTTCCTGGCGCGTTGCCTGCGCTGCAGCCAGTGCATGAAGGTCTGCCCCACCTCCGGGTTGCAGCCGGCGCTGCTGCAAGGAGGGCTTGAGGCGCTCTGGACGCCTCACTTGGTGCCTCGATTGGGCTATTGCAACTATGGCTGCCATGCCTGCGGCCAAGTCTGCCCTTCCGGAGCGATCCCCGCGTTGGATCTGGAGCGCAAGCGTCAAGCGGTGTTGGGGCGCGCCGTGATCGATCGTGACCGCTGTCTGCCATGGGCGCATGGGGTGCCGTGCATCGTCTGCGAAGAGATGTGCCCGGTCGCACCCAAGGCGATCCGTCTGGAGGAAATGACCGTCGCGGATGATCTCGGCCAGATGGTGACAGTACAACGTCCGCATGTGGTGGGAGATTTATGCATCGGGTGCGGCATTTGTGAATATCAATGCCCGATCGAGGGCGAAGCGGCCATCCGCGTCTTCCGCACCAGCGCCTAGAGCGGGTTTCGCCAGGAATTGGATAGCTATTGTCCTTTTATTTGACAAGATCCTCGGATTGGGATATGCTACTGGGCACACGCTAGGAGGTGACGAAGGGAATGGCCATCCGCCCGATCCTATATGCGGGTGATCCGCGCCTGAGACAGAAAGCCAAACCGGTGAAGCAGTTTGGTCCGGCCCTGAAAGCTCTGGCCGACGACATGCTGGAGACGATGCATGCGGCGAACGGCCTCGGCCTGGCGGCGCCGCAGATTGGGGTGTTGCAGAGGTTGTTCGTGGCACATCTGCCCAAGGACGAAGAAGATCCCCAAAGCGGCAAAGATTTTGTGCTGGTCAATCCGCAGATCGTGCAGGCCAGCCCGGAAAGCGTGGAGGGGGTGGAGGGCTGTCTTTCGATGCCCTCGTGGTATGGGCGCGTGGCACGCTCGGAGTGGGTTGTGGTCAAGGCCATGAATGTGCATGGCAAACCCATCCGCATCAAGGCACATGGCATGCTGGCGCGCGTCTTCCAGCATGAGATTGACCACCTCAATGGGGTGTTGTTTGTCGACCATATCCAGCGGCCTGAGGATCTGTGGCAGGAGCTTCCCAAGGAGGAGGAACCCGAAGAACCCGCCCCGGAGGTCGCTGTGACGGTGGCGCAACCCGCTTGAGGGTAAACCGTGCAGTTCCGTGTCATCCGTCACGCCCTCGCGTTTGTGAGCGGTTTTATCTTCACCTTTGTCCTCTTGTTTGGAATTCCTACCACACTTTTGGGCAGCTTCTTGTACGCACAGCGGGGATGGATTGCCGCGGTGGGTGGGTGCCTTCTCATCCTCTTGGGATTGCACATGACGGGTGCGCTGCGGGCGGCAGCGTGCCTGAGCGCCTCTCGCGGTGGGTTGCGGCCCCTGGGCGCAGCGCTGGCAGCTTTCAATCGAACCCTTGACAGATGGATTCTGCCGGAGCGACGGCTGCGGAGCAGCGGGGGCTCTTCGCCCGGTTACCTGCGTTCGTTCATCGTAGGCGTCACCTTTGCAGCGGGATGGACGCCATGCATCGGCCCGCTGCTGGGCTTGGTGCTGACGCTGGCTGCCATTCAGCCGGGCGAGGCAATGCCCCTCTTGCTCGCCTACTCGGCGGGTCTGGCGGTGCCATTCTTGGTCAGCGCGGCGGTGCTCGGCGCAGCAGTCCGCTGGCTGAAGCAGCTCAACCGCCACGCGCATGCGGTCGAAATGGTGAGTGGTGCCCTGCTGATCGCCTTTGGCGCGATGCTCGTGCAGGGGTCTTTCGCCATGTTGAATGCTCTCCTCAGCGGCACGCCCGAGTGGGTTGCCGAGTTTGAGGCGCTCCTTGCCGGAGAGATGTCCATGGTCACATTGCCGATGGCTGGCCTGGCCGGATTGCTCTCCTTCCTATCGCCCTGCGTGTTGCCGTTGGTGCCGGTCTATCTGAGCTATCTGAGCGGCACAACCGTCGGCGGTGCTCCTGTAGCATCTGTGTGCTAGAAAGGCATTTGCTGAAACGAGAGGCTTGGGATTTCTCTGATGAGCAGAGTCGTGCGATTGTACGTTCGTCCAAATTGCCCTTTGTGTGATAGCGCTGCCGAGCTCTTGCGGGAATGCTCCCTCGCGGTGGATGAGGTCAACGTGGATGAAGACCCCGTGCTGGGGCAGTTGTTCGCCGCGCATGTGCCCGTGGCGGACTTTGGCGGGCATGTGCGCCTGTACTGGCCCTTTACCCGCGAGGATGTGCAGGATGCGCTGCAGCGCGCTTCGGAGCGCACAGCGGACGATGTGACAGGGAGCCAGCGCGCGGTGCGCCCCGCCGCGGGATGGTCGCGCTGGCTCGTCCTGACGATCGACCGGGCCATCTATGGGCTGGCGCGGCACTGGCTGCGCTTTGTCGGCGCTGCGGTGGGCTTATACGCCGGGTTGCCTTTGGCAGGGCCTGTCCTGATGGCCGCCGGCCTGACCACCCCGGCGAATCTGATCTACACCGTGTATCGCCTCTTCTGTCATCAGTTCCCCTCGCGCTCTTCGTTTCTCCTGGGGCAGCAGATCTGTTATTGCGATCGGTGTTTGGGGACGTATACCACCCTGTTCTGTGCGACGGTGGTGTTCGCCCTACTGCGCCACCGCATCCCCATCAAGCCCCTGCCGTGGCAGATATATCCGATTTTCATCCTCCCTATGGCCGTCGATGGCCTGACCCAAATGCTGGGATGGCGGCACAGCAATTTTGAGCTGCGGCTGATCACGGGTAGCCTTTTCGCCCTCGGCTCCGCCTGGCTGGTGCTCCCCTATTTGGAGCAGGGTTTCCAAGATGTAGTGAGCGTCCTCTCGCGCAAGCTAGGGGTGGATGTGTAACCGGGCGAGTGTTGTAAGTACATCCAAACCGCGCGCTCGGAGCAACTTAGCGATAAGTACCGAGACATCCTCGTCCAGATACACTTTTGCGAATAGGTTCATGAGATGGCTTCTTTTCATTCCCTCGATTCTTGCTAGATCGGGCGCCCTACTCCATAATGGGTGGTGAACCTGACGGCAGACCGGCCGTGCTCTCCAGAGGAGGTGCGCTTTCGACTCCCACTTCAGGTTGCGCGAGGCGCGCATCGTTATCGTAGGGCTGGGCTTGATGGGCGGCTCCCTGGCAATGGCCCTCTACCAGGGAGGTCTGTGCCGTGAGGTCATCGGTGTGGTGCGGCGGCCCGAAGCGGTGCAGCAGGCGTTGGCCCTGCGAGCGGTGCACTATGCCACCACGCAGCTGGGCGAGGTGTTGGACGGCGCGGATATCGTCGTCCTGGCCACACCGGTACGCAGCATCATTCGCCACATCCAGCAGCTGAGCGCTATGACCCTGCCCCCCTGCCTGCTGCTGGATATGGGCAGCACCAAGCAGGCCATCGTGCGCGCGATGGAAGTGTTGCCTGACCACGTGCAGCCGCTGGGTTCCCACCCGATGTGCGGCAAAGAGATGAGCGGACTGGCCGCTGCAGACCCGCACCTATATCGGGATGCTCCCTGGGTGCTCGTGCCGCTGGCGCGCACATCGGACATGTCTTTGGACCTGGCGCGCGCGTTGATCCAGGCAGTGGGAGCACGACCGCTGGTACTGGACGCCATGCGCCACGACCAGCTCGTGGCGGCGATCAGCCATCTGCCCTATGTGCTGGCGGTGGCGCTGGTCTTGACGGTCGCCGAGTTGGGTGAGCACGACGCCATGGTATGGCAGCTCGCCGCATCCGGCTTCCGCGATACGTCGCGGCTGGCGGGTTCCGACGTGGAGATGATGTTGGACATCCTCATGACCAACCGCGCGGCAGTGGGGGAGATGCTGAAGCGGGCATCCGCTCAGCTGGGTCAGCTGGCCGACCGGATCGCGCGCGGCGAGGAAGAGCCCTTGCGGACAATGCTCACCCGTGCGCGCGCGCTGCGCACCTCTTATCCGAATGTGCCTCTGAGCCCCGACGCGTCCGAGCCACGAACGTGAGGGGGCGGTAGGAGCATTTGGAAACACAAAAATCGCGAAAGGGCGCAACAGATGCGAAGGGTGTGCGTTTTGTGCTCTAAAGTTTTCGGTGCCCGCTGCGGCAATTTCTCCTTATCGCGCAGTCTTCTCCACCACCAGAAAATGGGAAAGGCCCCACAGGCGCAGCGGGGTGCGCTCCAACCGATAGCTCAGCCAGCGCACGACGCGCCCCAAGGTCGGCCAACGCCGCACCAGGTTGTCATAGCCAGGGTAGATTTGCGTATGCACCACGACGTGCACCGGCAGCCCCTGCAAGAGGCGGCGCAACCCCGCAACGGTGTAGGCGCGCGCATGCGGCACCAGCCGGTTGCGCAGGAGGTCGGGGAGATAGTTGATCAGCGGTGTGTTGCCGAAGTGGTACACCCCACGCCAGTAGTGGCCGTGCGTCTCGAAAGGATACCACCGATTGGGGCAGAACAATACCAGACGACCGCCTGGCTTGAGGACGCGCACCATCTCCCGCACACATGCGCGGTCGTCGGAGACGTGCTCGATCACCTCGTGCGAAAGCACCAGGTCAAAGCAGTTCTCGGCGAACGGCAACCGCTCGCCCAACGCCTGGACTACGTGGCCCCGGGTTGCTGCTTCGCGTGCATACCTCCCCTCGACTTCAACGCCGAACACATAGGGACTGTGGGCGCGCAAGGCAGATAGATACGCGCCGACGCCACATCCCACGTCGAGAATAGCGCCACCAGCAAGGCACTCCCCTGCGGCGGTACGGATCATAGCCAAGCGCCGCTCCTGCCCGGCACGCCACACCAGCGAGGGGACGCCGCGCTCCGCCGCCTTTTCCGGGACGCTCATCAGGATGACCGCCTACAGGCAATGGTCCAGGTGATCCAATCCCGCCGCGACATCCTGGAGATGCAGGCGGATCACACGCCGACCAACGTCCTGCAATGCCTGGTAATCCCCCAAGGCTTGCGCCATCTTGAGCACTCCGAAGCTGAGGCTCGCTTCGGGGCGTCCCGCCTCATCCGGGATCGGCACATCGATGGCGCTGTCGGCGGTGAGCTGGATGAACAGTCCCTTGCCGGCGTCGCCTTTGTGCAACTGGCCGGTGGAATGCAGGAAGCGCGGCCCATAACCCAACGTGGTGGCCAGACAGAGGCGGTCACGCAGCTTGAGGCGCAGCGTCTGCAGCCGGGCGTGCGTGGCCGATCTCGGCTGCAGGTACGCGTGCAGCGCGATGTAATCCCCCGGACGCGCCTGGGCGACAAAAGCATCCAAAGCGCCTGCCAGGCGCGTTGCCGATCCGGTCAGATGAGGATTGGGTGCATACAGGGCGATCCCATCCTCGACCAGGACGGGCGGATTGGAAGGGATGGTGCCGCGCGCGGCGTACTCGGCGACGACCTTGCGCGCCAGCGCCTTGGCCGCCTCGACGTTGGGTTGATCGAACGGGTTGATGCCCAGCAAATGTCCCGCGACGGCGGTCGCCATCTCCCAGAGGAAGCATTGCGCCCCCACGTCATATCGGTCGCGCAGCACGATGCGCACCACCGGCTGGCCGGCGCGCTCGAGCTGTGCCAGCGCGGCGTCCTCAGCCGGCTCGCCCTCCAGTGCCAGCTGGACGAACAGGCGGTCGCCGTGGGCGTACAGGTGTGCCGCTCCCAGCGGCTCCCCCACCACGGGCAGAATGCCCCTGCCCTCCTTGCCGGTGCTCTCAGCAATCAGCTGTTCCACCCAGTCGCCGAAGCTGGCCAGCGAAGGGGAGATCACAAAGGTCAGCTTATCACGTCCCGCCAGCGCGGCGCGCCCGATGATCGCCCCCAGCTGGGCGCCGGGGTTGTCCTGCGGCGCGACCTGCGAGCCTCACGCCTCGGCCATCTCCTTGCCGCGCGCCAGCACCAGGGAGATGTCCAGGCCGATCAGCGCCGCCGGCACTAGGCCGAAGTAGGAGAGAGCAGAGTAACGCCCACCGATGTCCGGATTGTTGAGGAACGTGGCGCGGAACTGGTAGCGCGCCGCCAGCTCCGCCAGGGGCGAAGCCGGGTCGGTGATCGCGATGAAATGACGCCCTATCCCCTTGCCGTTCCCCGAGATGGCGGCCACCTGGTTGTAGAAATATTTGAACGCCGAGAGGGTTTCCACCGTGCTGCCCGATTTCGTGGAGACCACGAACAGGGTGCGCCCGAGATCCACCGTGCGTTGGACGTCCAGCACAGCGCCGGGGTCGGTGCTGTCGAGCACGCTGAGGTCGAGGAAGCCCGCGCGCACGCCAAACACGTTGCGGAACATCTCCGGTGCCAGGCTGGAGCCGCCCATGCCCAACAGCACGGCATGGGTGAACCTC
>JBMFPH010000154.1:0-8076 GCA_049969215.1 Anaerolineae bacterium
TTCTCGTCGGCATATTCGTCCATGTTGAAGGTGTGGACATGGTGCATCGGGATGCGCAGCGCGTTGATCATACGCGCGGCAATAGGGTACTGCGGCATTGGGCCTACTGGGAAGATGCCCACGAAGCGTCGTCCTTCGTCCAGTGCTTGTTTGATGCGCATCACGATGTCGGTGGCGAAGGCAGCATAGAACTCGCCGGGGTCGTCGATGATCTCGATCTTGAAATCCGGGTTCGGGTGCTTCGTGATCTCCTCACGCTTGATGCGGCGCACCCGCTCACACGCCGCTGCGTCCTTAAAGTCAAGAAAATCTGCCAGAGCGTATGTGAAAGCCATCCGTATTCCTCCTTCTGTTTTTGAATCAGCTCATACGAATTTCAACATTGTCCGCCACACCTCCTAGCAGCACGTAGCGCGTGGGGACGGTCTGTAAGATGGAGCCAGGTACAAAGGTATTGACGGGTCCGTGCGCCACTAAGCGGGCAATAAAGCGCTGCCAGCTGACGCTGCCGGTCAGATAGCTCAGCCAGAAACTGCGATCGCGCGCGTTGACCACCTGCGCTGGGCCAATCGTGTTCGCCTTGGGTGGCACCCACGACCAGTCACCGCCAAACGAGCTGAGAGCGTTTTGCATAATGGTTATGGGTGTGAGCGTCACGAGGCGGGGACCCGCTTTCATATAAGCTTCCAGATCGTCACCGAACTCATAGCCCAGCGAGGATTCCCAGAAAGCGATATGGCCGCACCAGCCGATGCCACCGTAACACACGTCCACACCACCGACTTCCTCGATCATGTCGGCGTAACGCTCGAGCACATCCGTCGTGGGGAAGTGGATTTGGCTGAGCGGTGGGCGCAATTCGGGGTCGATCAGGTTGAAGAAGCTGTCGAACATCGCTTTCTGGAAGGAGCCCTCCCAGTCCGGCGGCGCGGTATGACCGTTCTCGTCGGCATATTCGTCCATGTTGAAGGTGTGGACATGGTGCATCGGGATGCGCAGCGCGTTGATCATACGCGCGGCAATAGGGTACTGCGGCATTGGGCCTACTGGGAAGATGCCCACGAAGCGTCGTCCTTCGTCCAGTGCTTGTTTGATGCGCATCACGATGTCGGTGGCGAAGGCAGCATAGAACTCGCCGGGGTCGTCGATGATCTCGATCTTGAAATCCGGGTTCGGGTGCTTCGTGATCTCCTCACGCTTGATGCGGCGCACCCGCTCACACGCCGCTGCGTCCTTAAAGTCAAGAAAATCTGCCAGAGCGTATGTGAAAGCCATCCGTATTCCTCCTTCTGTTTTTGAATCAGCTCATACGAATTTCAACATTGTCCGCCACACCTCCTAGCAGCACGTAGCGCGTGGGGACGGTCTGTAAGATGGAGCCAGGTACAAAGGTATTGACGGGTCCGTGCGCCACTAAGCGGGCAATAAAGCGCTGCCAGCTGACGCTGCCGGTCAGATAGCTCAGCCAGAAACTGCGATCGCGCGCGTTGACCACCTGCGCTGGGCCAATCGTGTTCGCCTTGGGTGGCACCCACGACCAGTCACCGCCAAACGAGCTGAGAGCGTTTTGCATAATGGTTATGGGTGTGAGCGTCACGAGGCGGGGACCCGCTTTCATATAAGCTTCCAGATCGTCACCGAACTCATAGCCCAGCGAGGATTCCCAGAAAGCGATATGGCCGCACCAGCCGATGCCACCGTAACACACGTCCACACCACCGACTTCCTCGATCATGTCGGCGTAACGCTCGAGCACATCCGTCGTGGGGAAGTGGATTTGGCTGAGCGGTGGGCGCAATTCGGGGTCGATCAGGTTGAAGAAGCTGTCGAACATCGCTTTCTGGAAGGAGCCCTCCCAGTCCGGCGGCGCGGTATGACCGTTCTCGTCGGCATATTCGTCCATGTTGAAGGTGTGGACATGGTGCATCGGGATGCGCAGCGCGTTGATCATACGCGCCGCGATAGGGTATTGAGCGGTGGGTCCCACCGGCAGGATCATCACGAAGCGCCGCCCTTCATCCAACGCCCGCTTGATGCGCGCGACGATATCCATAGCAAACGCTGCATAGAAGTCTTTCTCGTCCTCGATCACTTCGATCTTGAAGTCTGGGTTGGGATGCTGGGTGATCTCCTCACGTTTGATGCGTCGCACCCGCTCACAAACTTCGCGGTCTTTGAAGTCCAGAAAATTGGCCATGTTGTACTGGAAGGGCATGGATTTCTCCTTTTTATAAGGCGACCACCTGGTCCGTTTCCAGCGAGCGCCGTGCCGCCAGGGCGGTCTGTACGGCCAGGCGCGCCTGCGCCGGTGTGCCGCGCTCCGGAAGTCGGTTCGCACGCACACATTCGACGAAGTAGGCGACTTCTGCCTCGTAGGCGTCGCCACCTGGCGATGGCAATGCGCGGGGCGGTTTGCCCGACTCGTACACCATCAAGCTGGTGCCCTCGGCGGTGCCTGTCTCCACGCCGGTGCCCCCAGCGCGGAAGTTGAACTCGGCGGAGCCCTGCTCGCACAACACCGCTAAACTCATTGTAAACGGATATCCATCCGGCATCATCACGCTGCCCTCAGCATAGGACTTGACATCGCCGTAGTCCACCAGCGTCAACACGTGATCCCAGCCGCCATATATCCCGCGTTGGCCGCGTGCATACACCGAACGAGGTGTCCCAAAGAACCAGTTCAGCGTGTCCAGGTCGTGAATGTGTAGATCCAACACGGCGCCACCGGTCCACTCTGCGTTGGCGAACCAATCGCCCCATCTGGGCCGGGTGGAGAGCCGCCTGGCGACCGCGGCCAGCGGTTTGCCCAGCGCGCCGCTGGCGACGAATTCATGCAAGGCGACATATTCGGGCCAGAAGCGAATCACATGCGCGATCATGAACGGCCTGTCCGCCGCTCGCGCCACTGTGATCATGGCATCGCATTCCTCGACGGTCAGCCCCATGGGCTTCTCGAGCAGAACCGCTTTACCTGCCTGCAATGCCGCAATGGTGTACTCTTTGTGAAAAGGCGTGGGCAACGTGTTGCTGATGACGTCTATGCTGGGATCGGTCGCCACTGCCATATGATCCAGAGAAGCGCGCGCCCCCACTGCCTGGGCGAGGGCGGCTGCCTTTTCCATCGTGCGCGAGGTCACCGCGACCACCTGCACGTCCGGCAGCTTGGCAAAGGCCCGGGCGTGCGTGCTGCCCATAAAACCGGCTCCAAGCACTCCTACGCGGATCATAAGTGTTCTCCCTCGTTTTCTCGGATGGGTCTCAGCTGAGGCCGAGCTGTTTCAGGTGGGCATAGGAGACTCTCATTGCGCGGTGTACCTCTTCCAGCGGCGGCCATGGCTCCCCGCTGAACTCGATCTCGACGCTAAACGGGTTGGTGTAGCCTTCCTCTTCGAGAATCTTGAGCACGCGCGCAAAATCGACCGTTCCCTCTCCGATAGGAGGAAAGTCCCACACCCCCTTGCCACCGCGTTTGTCCTTGAGGTGTACATGGGCGAGGTAGGGCACCACCGGTCGGATATCGTCCACTGCCTGTACACCGCCGTAGAAGACGCAATTGCCGGTGTCATAGTTAATGCGCACATTGGCACGGTTGATCTCTTGGATGAGTGGGATGGACAAGGCGCCAGTCGCCATGATGTCGCCATGCACCTCGAGCGCCAGGAAGACATTGCGACGCGCCGCGTAGTCGGCCAGCTCGAAAATATGGCGCATAAAAGCAGCTTTGTCCTCTTCCTTACCGGCGTGGCCACCCACTGCCGTGTTCATAAGATGAACGCCCAACTTGGCGCACAGATCTAAGGCTTTCTTACCGTCCGCCAAGCCTTGCGGCGTGGTGAGGTCGGAGTGGCCGCTGAGCGCCGAGATGCGCAATCCAGCCCTTTCAACCTGGTCCCGGATGCGAGCAATTTGTTCATCCGTGGCTTCGAGCGGCACATGCTCGGTCCACCCGCGCACCGCAGTCAACTCGACATACTTGAAGCCAGCTTGCGCGATGCCTTCCAGCGCCTGTTCCAAGCTATATGTGTGGTAGCTGTTCGTGTGACCTGCTAGGATGTTATGCATTGAGCATGCTCCTTTCTAGTTGGAACCCTTCTGTGGTCTTCCGTGAGGCCATCTCACTAAAGCATCTATGCCTTGGGGATCGATCCCCACCGCTCTTTATATCCCAGCGCTTTCTGGTACAGAGGAAAGAAAATCTCCTGCAGCGCAGGCAATCGATCTTACGCCTGCACCTTTTGCACGAAGACCCCCTCGTCTGTCTCGAATAATGCCATAGCAAGTGCCCCAAGCACGGCAGCATCCGTCCCCAGCTGCGAGACCACCAGCTCTGGCATGGTCGGTAGTGCGCCATTCAAGCGTGCCGCGATGCGCTCCACGAACATGTCGGCGAATTCAACCAGATCGCCGCTGAAGATGATGCGATGAGGATCCAACACACAGCTGACACTTGCCACCGCTAACGCAAGATAGTCCGCCACCTCATCCACAACCTGGCAGGCACACGGATCACCCTTGCGCGCTGCGCGGAGCACCATCTCCGCAGTCAGCGGGGCGCCTTCTTTGTCCGGCCATTCCTGCAAGATGGATCTCTGACCTGTGGCGAGCTTCTCTTGAGCGCGTCGCACGATGCCGACGCTGCCCGCCAAACCCTCCAGGCATCCGAAGCTTTCATAGTGATGTCCCAGGTGCTGTGCACTGGGCAAAAGGTACCCAATTTCCCCTGCGGCACAGTGCGCGCCGCGATAGAGGAAACCGGACAGCACAATGCCTGCCCCAATGCCAGCGCCCAGGGAAATGCAGACCAGGTTGTCCACATCGCGACCCGCTCCGCGCCAGCTCTCGCCCAACGCAATCAAGTTCACCTCGTTTTCCACAAATACGGGCAGCCCCACTGCCTGTTCCACCAGCGCTTTCAGCGGCACATTGCGCCAGCCAAGGCTGGGTGCCCACGCCACCACCCCTTCACGATAGGACACGATAGACGGTGCCCCGATGCCCACACCGCGCACGGGCAGTGCATATCTGCGCGCCATCTCATAGAGCGCGCGCACCAATGCGATCAGCTGTTGGATGCCTGCTTCACCGGGTTGCGCAGGTTGTACCGTGCGTCTGAGAATCTCGCCGTTTAGGTCCGAGACCGCGCCGACCATATCGCGGTGGACATATACGCCGATGATCAGGCTGGCACGCGGATTGAACTCCAACAGGATGGGACGCCGCCCAAATGGCGCCAAGCGAGCGCCTTTTTCTTGGATTACTCGCGCTGTCAACAGCTCGGTAACGATGCGCGTGACAGTGGCGGGGCTAATGTGAAGCAGACGGGCAATCTCAGAACGACTGATGGGACCATGTTCCCGGATGAGCTCAAGGATGGCGGACTGATTGACCTTGCGCAGTAAGCTGCCGTCGCCGACGTGATTCATAATGCCATCCCTATCCATAGATCCATTGGGGCTCCAAATTGCCCTACAATGCAGCTATGCACGCGATCAATAGGTTCATTTCATTGCGAAACAATATTATCATGGTCTGTGGGATTTGTCAACGTTGAAACATTAAGTATCCAGGATTATAATGGAAAATGAGAGGTATGAGATCAGGGTTGAGCTGATGTGGCACGCAATGTGGCACTCGATGAATGCCCAACAGGTGGGGTATCGTCTGTCCTGGGTGGCGATGCTGATTCGGGTTGTCGCGCTCATTTATGCATTTGGGGTGCTCTCCTTCTACCCCCACCCTGTCATTGCTGCGCGCAGTGATCTTCTCATTTGGCTGTGGGGCATCGCGGCATGCTATACAGGACTTTTGATCGTTGTGCTGGTGCTTCCCCTAAATCATTGGCTGCGCACAACACCCTTTATCGTTGTGGATACTGCCATCGCGCTGACGCTGGTTAACCTTGCCGGGGGTGGCTATCGCAATATCTTCTCGTTGTATTCACTTATCCCCTCGGTGACGGCGGCGCTCTCGCTACCGAGCGCCGAACATCATTTTCGTCGTGCCATCCTGTTGGGCGGTGTGGTGGTCGCTTCTACTTTGGGGTTCGGCCTCTCGCTTTATCTGGATGGTTACACCCCAGCGCGCATCATCGAGTTGCGTCAGGTGGATGAAGTGGTGTTGCGCAGTGCCAGCTATTGGGTGACCGGTGGGTTGCTCGCCGTACTCGCGGCGATGATGATCGCGTGGCAACATAGTCGCGATCGTGCAAACGCGTTGCGTGAACAATCCGCCATTGAAGAGGAGCGGCGCCGCATCGCTACCGACATCCACGACGGCGTGCTCAGTCAGTTATCTGCGCTGAGCCGCCGCGCCGAGTATGCCAGTTTGGTCTTGGCTGAGGATCCCGAAAGTGCCCGAGAGGAATTGCAGCGCGTCATCACCATGGCCAGCGAGGTACACGAGGGCATCCGCTGGATCGTACGCGCATTGCGTCAGGATCCCACGCAGCTGACGTTGGGTGAAGAGCTGATGCGCATTGCGGAACGGTTTCAGCATAACACCGAACTGCCCGTTTTGTTGAAGTTGCCGCGGGGGGAGTTACCGGTGTCCGTCGATGTGGTGCGCCACGTGGGCTACATCGTAACCGAGGCGCTGACCAATATCTGGAAACATGCCCACGCCAATCGCGCTGTGATCACCGTGCGTCGCGCAGACGGTCGGGTGATGGTCAAGGTGACCGATGATGGGTGCGGTTTCGACGTTGCCTATGCCATGCACTCCACCAACGGCATGGGGTTGCGCAATATGTGCGAGCGCGCTCAGGAGATCGGAGCGGAGCTCACCCTGCGTTCCGCTCCCGGAAAAGGGTGTCAGGTGCTGATCGGCTTGCCCACGATCCAAGAGAACGGGTGGGAGGAGTAGATGCCTGTTCGGGTATTGATCGCAGATGATATCGCTTTGCACCGTGAGTTGCTCGGCAAGCTGCTGGATCGGCAAGACGATATCACGGTGGTGGGTGAAGCGGCTTCTCCTGAGGAAGTGGTCACTGCCACCGGCATGCTGCAACCCGATGTGGTGCTAATGGATTTGCGGATGCCGCGCCACGATCCCCAAGGCGGCATCCGGGCGATCGAGCAGATCGTTGCCCGCTACCCTAATGTGCGCGTGTTGGTGCTCACCGAGTCGGATGACGACGCCGACGTGCGTGCCGCTGCCATGGCCGGTGCGGTCGGTTACATTGTCAAAAGCGCCAAGGCGGCGGACATCGCTGAGGCGATCCGCGCGATCCATGCTGGCAAGAGCTGGCTCGATCCTGCCATTACCGGCTATCTGCTGGACGATTACCGCCGTGTCACGCACGACATACGCGCGCGCCCTACTTTGACCCGTACCGAGACTAAGGTGCTCCAGCTTATCGCGGCGGGCAAGACAACCGCCGAAATCGCCGAGCAACTCTTCATGGCGGAGAAGACGGTTAAGAATCACCTGGCAAATGTCTACCGCAAGCTGGGAGCTAAGAATCGCAGCCACGCGGTCAGCGAGGGCTATCGTCAAGGCCTTCTAAAGTGATCCCTAACCCGAAGGACCTATATCCTCACTGGGTCTTTTGGCCCTGATTCGACCCGTCTGACCTATGGACACCCTCGGTGCGGAGATGTACAATAAGGTCGTGAAAATTGTAACAGAAGAGGACGGATAGGGCATGCGTTTGCGTGCTTTAAGTGTGGTGCTGATAGGGCTCATGGTGCTGACGGCGTGTCTGCCATGGGGGGGCAGCGCTGGCGAACAGCGGTTGCGGATAGGTGTGTTGCCCATTCTCGACACGCTGCCCTTCTACGTGGCAGAGCAGAAGGGTTATTTTCAATCTGAGGGGGTTACGGTCGAGCTCGTTCCTGTGAAAGGCGCCCAGGAGCGCGATGCCCTGATGCAGGCGGGTGAGATCGACGGCATGCTCACCGATTTGATCGCGGTTGGCCTTTTCAATCGCGAGAAGCCCCTGCTACACGTGGTGGCCACGGCGTTGCGGGCTGTTCCAGACGCCGCCATGTTCCGTGTGTTAGCTGCGCCCGAGAGCAAAATTCGCACCGTGCGTGAGCTGGCCGGAGTAGCGGTTGCCATCAGCCAAAACACCAT
>JBMFPH010000155.1:0-7979 GCA_049969215.1 Anaerolineae bacterium
GCTGTTGTCATAGTCCATATGGGAAGACATCCCAGAGCACTGAACCCGCGGTGATTAAGGGACAGGAAGGTCACCTGTCATCCCTAGGCCACTCCTGTTGTGATTTCCAGCTGGCGGATTTCCATCCATTGCTCGCCGTCGATCTTCAGCAACCCCCACCCCAGACGACCTTGCGGGGTGACCACCATATACTGGTTATCCAGCCACATCACAAAGCCCAAAGGGCCGCGTGGGGATGGCGCATTGCGCAGCACGATTTCTCCATCTACATAGAAGTGCGCCTGCCCAGGCAGCCATTCCAGGGCATAAACATGCCAATCGGTCATGTCCACCGACAGCAGTCTTTCCTGGATTCCTAAAGCTCGTTGAACGATGGGCCATAACCGCCGATATGCGCGCTGGAAACGCATTGCCAACACCGCTATGGGAGCACACGGCGCAAGTGCCAACGCACCTGGGCGTGTTGCATCCAGTGTGGCCGCTTTCCATCCATAACCGGGTACGTCGAGCGCCAGCTGCATGTCCGAGGGAAGGGAGGCATAAAAGAACCAGATGGCGCGTGGTAACGCCGGCCAACGCGCTCCGGTCATCATAAAGGGGTCGTTCCAAAAGCCAAAACCGGCGGTGCCACGCAACACCCCAACCAGATGGGAGAAGCGCGCTCGTACCGTCAGTCGCAGAGGTGGGCGCCAGAGCAGTCGCCGACGTGGCAACCCTCGATAGTCATCAATTTGAGCATTGCTGTAGCGTTGCGCGCTGGCGTCGTGAATGCGGAACAGCAGGACATCACCGCGCTGTTCCACTGCACCGTTACCCACAACGTAAGGTTGCCACCGGGACGCTATAATGTTCCTCCCAAGCTCCATGGGATAAAAGAGGTCTCCCCAAAACCCTGCTGTTCGCTCTTGGAGAGCTGTCCAGAGGCGATGCGGACGATCAATACCAGCAGATCTTGAGCTGTTGCCGCCATATCGGTGCCTTCCAGCATCACGCCGGCATTGAAGTCGATGTCGTCTGGCATGGCGCGATAGGTGGCCGAGTTCGAACACACTTTGATCACTGGCGCTGGTCGGCTTCCCAGCCCTGAGCCGCGGCCCGTACTGAAGAGCACCAGGTTGCACCCTCCGGCAATCTGGCCTGTAATGGCCACCGGGTCGTAACCGGGAGTGTCCATAAAGACCAGCCCGTGCGCTGTGACCGACTCGGCATATTCGTAGACGGCCACGAGGGGTGTGTTGCCTCCTTTGGCGATCGCGCCCAGCGACTTCTCATAAATGGTGGTGATGCCACCAGCCTTGTTTCCCGGTGTGGGATTGTTGTCCAGCTCCATCTCGAACTGGCGGGCGTGTTCCTCCCACCAACGCACCTTCACCAGCAACCGCTCACGCACCTCCGCGTTGGCGGCCCGCTCCGCCAGCAAGTGCTCGGCGCCATAGATCTCAGGCGTCTCCGATAACACTGCGGTACCACCCTGGCGCACGATTTCATCTGCCACCAGACCCAGCAGTGGGTTGGCGGTCACCCCCGACCAGCTGTCGCTGCCGCCACATTGCAGCGCGACTTTAAGCTCAGATAAAGGCTGCGGCGTGCGCTGCGCCGAGTTTACGTAGGGTAACAACTCCTCTACCTGAGCAATACCTCGCTGGATCGCATGGCGGCTGCCACCGCTTTCCTGGATGATCACGCTGCGGATGCGTGCATGAACGTCGGGGTCTTGCATCAAGTGATGATTCTCCAAGAGAGCAGCGATCTGATTGCATTCACAACCCAATCCCACCAACAACACGCCGCCGACGTTGGGATGGCGGATGAGACCGGCCAGCGTACGCTGTAATAGTTGGTAATTCGGGCTGCCGATGCGCAGCGTGCAACCGGATTGGTGGACCAACGGGATCACACCCTCCACGTGTGGCCATGTCGCCAGCCGCTCCGAAGTGAAATGACGTGCGATGGCGACGGCCACATCCGCCGCGCAGTTCACAGAAGGGATGACTGCCAGGTAATTGCGCGTGCCCACGCCACCCCAACGGCGCGGATATCCCATAAAGGTGCTGCGCTGTTCCACGGGGAGCGGTCGCACAGGTTGTGGAAAAGTCTCAGCCACGGGGCGTGAGAACCCCTGCGAGCCCAGGTTGTGGGTGTGCACATGGTCACCGGGCTGGATCTCCCGCGTGGCGAATCCGATCACCTGGCCATAGCGATGCAATGCGCCGCCTGGGGCAACATGTCGCACCGCCAGCTTGTGCCCTGCCGGCACCTCCTGACGCACCACGAGAGTTGTCGCCTTTCCGATTTCACCGTCCAACAACAGGACGGTGCCGGTCTCCAATGTCGTCCGCGCGATGACGACCTCGTCATCTGGATGTAGGCGTAAAGCAACCTGGTGCAACGAAATGCTCACCGCATCAGCATCCCGCCGTTCACTTCGATCACCTGGCCGGTGACGTAGCTGCTCATCTGGTCGCTGGCCAGGAACAACACAGCACCGACACACTCCTCAGCGGTGCCGGCGCGTCCCATCGGCACCGATTTGATCAGTGTCTCCATCATCGCCGGGGGTGTCCAGCGCTCATGGAACGGGGTCAGGATCAGACCAGGCGACAGGGCATTGACGCGAATGTTATATGCCGCCAATTCCCGAGCCAACCCGCGCGTGAAAGACACCACTGCCCCTTTTGCAGCTGCATAGACCACCGACCCTCCACCACCGCCGGTGCGCGCTGCGACAGAGGTCACGTTGATGATATTGCCATGTCCCTGGCGTTTCATAACGGGGATCACCAGCTTGCACATTTGGAAGATGGAACGCATATTGAGATCCATGATGCGCTCGTAGATCTCATCCGGGGTGGCATCTACCGGGTTGCGTTCCACCAAACCGCCGGCATTGTTGACCAACACATCGATGCGTGCAAACTTTTCCAACACAGCGTCCACTAAGCGCTTAATCTCATCCGGCTTGGTGACATCCGCCTGTATCAGCGTTGCTGACCCGTTAGTCGACATAATGGTATCGGCGACAGAACGCGCCGCTGCAGCATTACTGTTGTAATGAACAATAACCTGAGCGCCCGAAGCGCCAAACGCTTTTGCCACAGCAGCGCCGATGCCGGTACTGGCACCGGTGACCAATACCACCTGATCGTCAAAGCGAATTTCCATGGTATGAATGTTACCTCCTTAGATGGGTGTGGAATAGACAATCTCAGAAGTTCGCTGTCCTGGTGGGGAGATGTTGCATCAGGTGCTTGTTCCGCGGCGTACGGAAAGATAGAGATCTGTAGCAGCGCGCACAGCCAACGTATAAACGCGCGGCAGGTGATCCCTGAGCATGGACCAGGTCCACATCGCTATGCGCACCAACCGCGGCCACAGCCAGGTCGCCAGGCGCACGGTCTGACGTGCAATTTGCTGTACAATGGGCGAGAGTATATAAAATACCCTGACAGAGGTGTTGACCGCCCTGGCGTATACGTTCGCAAACCAGGCTTTGCTCATTTGGAACAGCGGTTGACGTTCCAGCTCGGGTGCAGTGACCGACGGTTCGGGTGGGAAGGGGGGTATATCCAGCAGCTTGCAGTAGACGTAGTGCGCCAGCACACGTCCGGTGGCCAGAACGGGTGAGGCAATCAGCGCCCCGAAGATTCCTGCCACGCTGGCACCAATCACCACGGCAGCCATAACCAGGATGGGGTGTACCCGGATAGCATTTCCGATAACGCGCGGCACGATAATGTTGTTCTCCAGCTGCTGGATGACCCAGTAGAAGAGAGCAACTAGGACAGCAAAGAAAAAGTTTGAGACCGGCAACACGGTGGATCCTTGCACCAGTGCCATAATGACCGCCGGAATGGCCGCCGTAACGGGGCCGATGGTAGGCAACACCTCCAAGATACCGGCCAGGATACCGAGCAGCACAGCACCGCGCAGTCCCAGCGCAGCGGTGCCCAGCCCAACCGCCGTCCCAATGATGCCACACAGGAGCAGCTGGCCACGCAGATAGGCGATCCACACCTGTCGGATCATCCTGCCCAGCTGAGCCATTTCATCACGATAAGCTGGGGGGATCGCCTCGAATATCCACCGACTGATCCGTGGCATGTCCAGGCTGAGATAAATCGAATAGATCAAGGTGAAGATGAACGCCAGGATCGCAGAGAGCACCGTGCTCACAACTGTAGAGGCAAAACCGGTTGCTATCTCCACAGCCGAAGGGAGCGATTCCAGGATGCGTTCAGGGGAAGGTATCACACGCTGCGGCACCACCCCGTTCAGCGCTTCCAAGGCGGGATCGACGATGGGTGAGAGATCAGCGCTGAAATCCATAAACTGCACGAAACGGATGCTCTCCAGCCACCGACGCAACTCGATGATGAGGTGCATCACCAGTTTGGGCAGGTCGATGTTTGCCTGGCGGATGGCGTCGACGAGCGCTGGAATCCCCAGCAGGATGGTCAAAGCGAGGAGGACAAGCAATGCGATATAAGCGATTGCGACCGCTGCCCAGCGCGGGAAGCGGGCAAGTTTACATAGAAAAGTTATGATGGGATCCAGCAAGAAGGCGAGGATCGCCGCCAGCACAACGAATGGGATCAGAGAACGTCCAAGGTACAGGACGAGCAACGCGACCAACACACATACGATCGCGACAATGCGCTTGGTGGAAGGACTCCACTGCGTCCTGCTGTTCTGGGTCATAGTGTTGCCCGTATTCGGCAATTGTGTCCCGTCTGGGCTTGGGTTTGAAAAAATTATACTTGAGGCTGACATCCCACACAAGCAGAGGTCAGCACGAACATCTTGCGGAATGCCTGATTACCATGCAGCAGGAAAAGACCCCTGGAGTGGACGACTCTCATGCCCTTTTCGATGTTCTTCGCGCCTCTTACAGAATAATGGGGGTGGAGAACTTGTGAATCATCCCACCCAGCGCATCACTCCTACCACCTTTCCCTGGATCAGCAGGTTGGATGGATGCACATAGATCGGTTCCATTTGGCGGTTCTCAGGCTGTAGCCGGATGCGGTCGCCCTCATGATAGAAACGCTTGAGCGTGGTGGCTTGTTCGTTGATCAACCAAGCGGCTACCATGTCCCCGTTTTCGGCCGTTTGCTGATGTTGCATCAGCACAATATCGTTATTGTTAATCAGGGCATCGATCATGGAATCACCACGCACACGCAACGCGTACACCGTGGCTAGGGAGGAGCTGGGCAGTAAGTTGCGCGGAACATCAATTATATCTTCAGGGACATTTCCCTCCGGCACCGGGATGGGCTCGCCGGCGACGATGCGCCCCAAGAGGGGCACCGCAACGAGCTTATCCCATGTGTTCAGCTTTTGCTCCGAAGAGACCAGCCGAATACCACGCGATACGGTGCGATCCCGTGTGATGTAACCCACTCGTTCCAGGATGTTCAGGTTGTAATTCACCACCGAAGTGGAGGAAATGCCCACTCCATCGCCGATCTGGCGGATGGTGGGTGGATATCCGTTACGCAGGGTGAACTCCTGAATATACTCGATAATGCGCCTCTGACGTTCCGAAAGTGCCACTTTTGTCTCCTTTCTGTGTTTCTTGCTTTCGCGTTCACAGGCTACGCTACTTTATATTATACGCGAACATGTGTTCTATGTCAAGGATTTTCATATCGGAACGGTCGGTATATAATGTGCATAGTGTATGAGGAAGCTATTGGGTCTATGTATGGTGATTTTAGCTCTATTGGCGGCCAGTTGCGGCCGGATCATCACGCCAGCGCCTACCGGCACCCCTGCGGCCGTTATGCCGAGCGTCACAGCGACTTTGACGCTTACACGGCGTGCCACGTTCACGCCGGTACTTGTCACGCCTATGCCGACCTTCACATCCACAGTGACCCCCACGCCCGTCCTGTACACGGTTCAACCAGGCGATACTTTGTTGGCCATTGCCGCCCAGTTCGGTGTCTCGGTGCAGTCAATTCAGGAGGTAAATGGCATTATTGACCCGCGTCGTTTGCAGTTGGGGCAAGTGTTAATCATTCCGGCGCCACAGGATGAGACTCAAGATCTCCCTTCGCCCACTCCCACACCTGTTCCGTTGGAGGTGCAAAAGGTGAACTTCCAGCGCGCACCAGCCGAAGGGTTGTGGGCACTGGGCGAAGTGTACAACCCGGGCACTGTGCCGGTGACCAATGTATTAGTGCAGGTGGCGCTTTTAGATGGAGAAGGCCAGCAACTAGCAGCTGAGAGAGGATATCTTCAGCTAGATGTGGTGCCATCGCGCCAGGCGGTCGCTTTTGCCATCCATTTCGCTGACCCGCCTTCTCAATTTGCCCAGTATCAAGCGTTGGCGCTGAGTGGCATCCCCTATTTGCCTGCGATGGGTTATCATCTTGACTTGCTTGTCAGTGACGTGCGCGGTGAGGTACTCAACGCGACAACTTATCGGGTAAGTGGCCAGCTGCGCAATGTAGGTGAGCGCGACGCGGTGCATGTACGCGTGTTGGTCACCGGCTATGATGAACAGGGGCGTGTCGTTGCTGTGCGCCAGGTACCGCTGGACGTCACGCTATTGCGCACTGCAGCGGTCACACCTTTCCAGGTGGAACTGATCATGATGGACAGCCCGGTGGTGACGTACTCGGTTCGCGCTCAGGGCCAGCTGCCACCCTGAGCGATCTGGCAGCACATACTGGAGAGGATGAAGGATTTATATGCCACGTTGGTATAACGTCATCTTGTATCAGCTGCTGCGTGCGATCTTCTGGGTACTCGCTAAGTTGCTGACGCGCTGCGAGTTCCACCGTCCACCCAACTTGCCGACCAAGGGGCCACTGATCGTCGCGGTCAATCACCTACACTATGTTGACCCACCGTTGGTCATGCTGGCACTTCCGCTGCGTCATGTGACCGTGCTTATTGGGGAGAAGTGGGCCAGCTCGTGGCCGATCAGCTGGCTGGTCAAGATGGACGGCGGCATCTACGTGCGCCGTGGCGAGGTGGATCGTGAAGCGTTGCGACGCTGCTTAGCAGTGTTGCAAAATGGTGGAGTGTTAGGGATAGCTCCCGAGGGCACCCGCAGTCGTACTGGCGTGATGCAACGTGCCAAGCCTGGTATTGCCTATCTGGCCACCAAAGCGAACGTGCCTATTATACCAGTGGGCATCTCTGGACAGGAGAAGTTGACCGAAGAATGGAAACGCTTTCGACGTCCACACATTGTGGTGCGTGTGGGAGAACCCTTTATGCTGCCACAGGTGCAGGGGTCGCATAGGAGTGAGCAGCTCCAGGAGCTCAGCGATCTGGTCATGCAGCGCATTGCTGCCTTGGTGCGCGAAGATCTGCGCGGTGTGTACGGCGGCACAGAGAAGCGTCAGGCCGAATCGAGCGTATGAGCATCCCCGATGCAGCTATCACCATTGGATTATTTGACTCAGGTGTAGGGGGATTGTCCATTTGGCAAGCTGTGCGCCGTCGCTTGCCATACTGTGCCACACTCTATGTGGCGGACAATGCCCACTGCCCGTATGGCCCGCGGCCGCCCCGCGAAGTGCGCCGCTTCTCTGCGGCGATCACGCGATTTCTGCTGACACAGGGTGCACATTTGATCGTGGTGGCGTGCAACACAGCTTCAGCAGCCGCATTGCAGTGGCTGCGTGCTCATTTTTCCGTGCCATTCGTGGGCCTGGAGCCTGCAGTGAAGCCAGCAGTGCAGCAGACGCGCAGCGGCCACGTCGGCGTGCTGGCGACGCAAGGCACCGTGAAAGGCGCTTTGTTTCGCACCACAGCAGTGCGCTATGCGCATGGTGTAATCCTGCACATCCGGACGGACGATCGCTTGGCGCAGTGCGTCGAGCAGGGCCAGATTGATGCGCCCGAGACCGAGCAATTGTTGCGTGACTACCTGCAACCGATGGTAGATGCTGGCGTGGATCAGCTGGTGTTGGGATGCACGCATTATCCCTTTCTGCTGCCAGTCATGCGGCGCATTCTGC
>JBMFPH010000156.1:0-7753 GCA_049969215.1 Anaerolineae bacterium
AGCAGGCGCTCTCAGACGGCGACCAGTCGCTCACCCCGGAGGAGTTTGCCCACCTGGTCGTTGCCGTGCGGCAGATGGCCGCAGCGGTCGAGCGGAGTGTGGGGTAGCATTGGATGTTCACCAGAGCACGCAGAGAACTATGGAGTACGGACACAGCGCGCTGCGCCCCTACGCGCTTGGCGATCTCTGCGGTGGAATCAGATTCGCAATCCGAAATCCGCAAATCCCCCAGAGGCCGTCCTCGCACGCTCACAGGTCGGAGCGATACAGGCGATACTCGGTGATGTAGCGCACCACGGCATCGGGCGTCTGGTAGCGGATGGAACGCCCTTCGCGCACCCGACGCTGCAGGTCGCTCGAGGAAATGTCCAAAGCGGGCATTTCCACCCAATCCACACGTTCCGCCACGCCGGGCAGGGAGCGCTCCAATGCATCCATGTCCACCGGATAGTGGGGGCGCGTCACCACCGCCAGACGACAAAGCTGGATCAGCTGCATCGGTTCATGCCACGTCGGCAGCTGAGTCAGCGAGTCCGCACCAATGATGAGGTAGGTCTCTTCGGCACCGGTGGCATATTGCTGGCGGATCAAACGGATCGTGTCCAGCGTGTAATGCGGGCCGGGCCGATCTACATCCACCGTGGAGAGGACAAAGTAGAGGTTGTCCACAATTGCCAGGTGCACCATCGCCACCCGATGCGCCACCGGCGATACGTGCTGCCCCTGTTTATGAGGTGGTTGCGCTGCAGGGGCGAAAAGCACCCAGCTGAGGCGCAAGCGCTCGCGCGCCGCCTCGGCGGCCAGCAGGTGTCCAAAGTGGACGGGGTCGAAGGTGCCGCCCAATACGCCCAGCCGCATGCTTACTCCAGTAGACCGGGTAGCAGCTCCACGATGACCCGTCCAGCAGCCAGGTCGATCTGTTTGACTACCTGGCTGATTGCAGGCAACAGGATCTCACCGCGCGCACCTTGAACCACATAAACATCGTTGGCGGCGGTGAAGAGGACATCGCTGATGCGACCGATCTCTTCCCCCTCTGTGGTGAAGACATCCAGTCCCATCAGCTCATGCGCATAATAGGTACCTTCAGGCAAGGGTTGGGCCTCCTCGATCGGAATTTGGACGAACATGTCGCGCAAAGCTTCGACGGAGGTGCGATCAGGATAGCCCTCGAAGGAGAGCAACGCCCACGCACGATGCCAGCGCCGTGTGCGAACCCGATAGGGTGTAGCATGCCAATTGTCGTATCCCAGATAAGCAACCTCAAGCACGTCGAAGCGCTCCGGGAAGTCAGTGATCACCTCGACGAGCACTTCGCCACGCACGCCGTGCGGACGCAGGATGCGCCCGATCACGATAAAACGGGGCTCAGCCGTCCCTGGCGCCCCGACCGAGCCCCCTTCTGTCCGCTCACGCTCACCGGAGAACATACTTGCTAGACAATTTCCAGCGTGGCCCGTCGGCCATCCTTGACTGCGGCGACGCGCAACAAGAGGCGCATTGCGTTGACCACGCGGCCTTGTTTGCCGATGATGCGCCCCATGTCGTCTGGCGCCACACTTAACCTATACGTGACCGAGTCCGCTCGCTCGATTTCGCGCACCACCACCGCATCCGGATGGTTGACCAGCGACTTGGCCATGTACTCGATAAGTTCTTTCATCGTGGACATAGGCGCCACCTCCCTTTAGCATCAGGAACGGTAAAGGGTCAGAGTTCACTCGAACGATGCGGATAGGCGCGCATCTCCTGACGAGCCACCCGACGGTGCAGCCCACGCTCGAAGTGCGTGCGGATCTACTCAGCTGCCTCAGTTGCCTCTGCAGCGGACGTGGTGGGTGCAGCCACCGCCTCGCGCAGGAGTGTCTGCAGATCCTCACCCCGCCTGAGACGTTCCAGACGATCCAGCGTACCCCGCTTCCGCAGCATCGCAGCCACCACCTCGGTGGGTTGAGCGCCTCTGGAAAGCCAGTAGAGGGCGCGTTCTTCATCAATCTGTACTGTGGGTGGTTCGGTGCGCGGGTTGTAGAACCCGATCCGCTCCAAGAAGCGACCATCACGCGGTGCGCGTGCATCCGCTATCACCACGCGGTAGCTCGGCTGTTTCTTCGCTCCAACACGTGCCAACCGAATTTTGAGCATACCTTCTTATCAGCCTCCACAAAGAAAATGAACCATAGATTGAGAAGTGGATAATTCCCTATTTTCAATCCCGGAGCAACCCTCCGGCGGTCAGCGCAATCCCAGTCCGCCGAAGAAGCTGCCCAGGCCACGCTGATTGCGCATGTCTCCCAGCTGCCGCATCATGCGTTGCATCTGGCGGAACTGCACCAACAGATCGTTGACCTCCTGCACCGTGGTGCCGCTCCCATGCGCGATACGCCGCTTGCGGCTGGCGTTCAGCAACTTAGGATTGCGCCGCTCTTCGCGGGTCATCGAGCTGATGATCGCCTCGGTGCGCTTCAACTGTGTATCGGTCATCTCCGGCGTGACCTCACGCGCCAGGCGCGACATGCCCGGCAACATTTCCAGCAGCTGGTGCAAGGGCCCCAACTTCTTGATCTCGCGCAGCTGCCCCAGAAAGTCCTCCAGATCGAACTCCCCGGCGAGGAGGCGTTCGCCTGCCTTTAGCGCTTTCTCCTGATCCAGCGACGCTTGAGCGCGTTCGATCAAGGTGAGCATATCCCCCATACCCAGGATACGCGAAGCCAGGCGGTCAGGATGGAAGGGCTCCAGGTCGGAGAGCTTTTCGCCCACCCCCAGGAACTTGATCGGCACCCCGGTGACGGAGCGGATCGAGATGGCTGCTCCGCCGCGCGCATCGCCGTCCACTTTAGTCAGGATGAGGCCGCTCAGTCCAACGTTTTGGTGGAAGCTCTCGGCGACACGCACTGCATCCTGGCCGGTCATAGCATCCGCCACTAACAGCACCTCGCCCGGATTGGTCTTGGACTTGATCTCGACCAGCTCGCGCATCAGCTGCTCGTCAATGTGCAGGCGGCCTGCAGTATCCAGGATGACGACGTCATACGCCTGTTGGCGCGCCAATTTGATGGCGTGGGCACAGATCTCCGGCGGTGGCACACGCGCATCCTCGGCGTGCACCGGGATATCCAGCTGTCGTCCCAACACCTGCAGCTGTTCGATGGCTGCCGGGCGTCGCGTGTCTGCGGCCACCAACAGAGGGCGATGGTTCGATTTTTTGAGCGACAGTGCCAGCTTCGCCGCGGTGGTCGTCTTGCCTGAGCCTTGCAGGCCGATCAGCATGAGCACGTGTGGCGTCGGGCCGTCCAGGTTGAGGCGCGCAGGTGCACCCAGTGTGGCGATCAGCTCCTCGTGCACGATTTTGATCACCTGCTGTGCCGGTGTGAGGCTGCGCATCACCTCGGCGCCGACCGCCCGCTCGCGCACACGCCCGAGGAAGTCCTTGACCACCTTGAAGTTGACGTCCGACTCGAGCAGCGCCAGGCGCACCTCGCGCAAGGTAGCGTCCACATCCGCCTCGCTCAGCTTGCCGCGGTTGGCGATCTGTTTGAAAACCTTCTGCAGCTTGTCTTGGAGAGTGTCGAACATGGGATCACCCTAACCTTTTTATTCTAAGACATGGGTGCATTTTTCGTCAAATGCAGCGAGTCCCGAGAGCGGACATGTTCTTTTTCACCGCAGAGCACGCCGAGAGCGATAGAATCCTCTGCGTGCTCTGCACACTCTGCGGTGAAAGATTTTCCGTTCCCTCCCCGTCCACGGGGAGGGCCGGGGTGGGGGAAACCCCCACCTGGCCTATTGCATCCCCCATCAAGCTGTGCTATACTCGCAAACAGAGACAGGCACCGTTACCCCTAACCCGCCGGGCATCCGGCATGCACCCTAAAAAGGAGAGGCGCTATGAACGAAATTACCGAGAACGACAAATTGATGGCTGCGTTGTGTTACCCCATTGCCGTGATAATGTCCATTATCATCCTGGTGACCGAATCGATGAAATCACGCCCCTTCCAGAAGTTCCACGCCGTGCAAGCTCTGGTGCTCTGGGCGGTGATCTTCGTCGTCCTGTTGATCATCAGCTGCTTGACCTTCGGGTTGGGGTTCTTCCTGTACTTCATCGCGTGGTTGGTGCTGCTGTGGCCCGCCTACAAAGCGTACAAGGGCGAATATTTCGAGGTGCCGGTCATCACGGACTTCATCAAGAAGCAGGGCTGGGTCTCCTAACCCCATCCGAACAGCAGGCAAAAGCAGCAGGGTGAGCGGTGCCCGCGCCGTGCATAGGCGCCGTGGGGGCATCGATCACCCTGTGTTGTGAAATCGTGCTGAGGTTGAACGCGCGCTTATGGCAAAGCATTGGGTCATCGCGCCTAAGCTGCCCAACGAGCACTTCGCCCGTTTCCCGCAGCTGTCGCCGCTGGTGGTGCAATTGCTCTACAACCGCGGCGTGCGCGAGCCGCAACAGATAGTGCGCTTCCTGCAACGCCAACCTCTCTATGACACCGACCCCTTCCAGCTCAAGGGGATGGCACGCGCGGTGGAACGCATCCACACTGCCATCCGAGAGGGCGAGCAGATCGCCATCTTCGGCGATTACGATGCCGACGGGTTAACCGCCGCGGTGTTGCTGATGCAGGTGCTGAGCGCCCTGGGCGCGCGCCTGCGCCCTTATCCCTACATCCCCGATCGGCTGGAAGAGGGCTATGGGCTGAACAACCAGGCGCTTGACATCCTCGCCCAAGAGGGGGTGCAGCTGGTGATCACCGTGGATTGCGGCGTCCGCTCGCTGGACGAGGCGGAGCATGCGCGCGCGCTCGACCTGGAGCTGATCATCACCGATCATCACGCGCCGGGTGAGGCCCTGCCGTATGCCACCGCGGTGATCAACCCCAAACAACCCGACTGCGCCTATCCCTTCAAGCAGCTGACCGGCGTGGGGATTGCCTTCAAGCTGGCTCAGGCGCTGTTGCGCAGCGCCGAACGCGCGGTGGCACTGGGCGAGACGACGCTGCTCGACCTGGTGGCGCTGGGCACCGTGGCGGATGTCGCGCCGCTGGTGGACGAAAATCGCGCCCTGGTGGCGGGCGGATTGGAACAGCTCAACACGGCGCCGCGCCTGGGCATCCGCAAGCTGATGGAACGCGCCGGGGTGCGCATGGGCGCGGTGACGACGCACACGCTGAGTCATATCCTGGCGCCGCGCCTCAACGCCGCCGGACGGCTGGAGAGCGCCTACACCGCCTATAAACTGCTGATCGCCAGCGACGAGGCAGATGCCACCGTCCTGGCCGATCAACTCGAAGAGCAAAACCGCGAACGCCAGGAGATCACCGCCCAGATGTTGGAACGGGCGCGCCGCCTCATCCTGGCCGACCGGGCGAGCAGCTACCTCTACCTGGTCGCCGATCCCGAGTTCAGCGAGGGCATCGTCGGGCTGGTGGCGGCGCGGCTGACCGAGGAGTTCTATCGTCCCACGCTGGTGGCGCGGCTGGGCAGCGAGGTGACGCGCGGCTCGGCACGCAGCATCCCCGAATTGCACATCACGCAAGCGCTGGACGAATGTGCCACGTTGCTGGAGCGCTACGGGGGGCATTCCGCTGCTGCCGGATTCACCGTGCGCACCGCCAACCTGCTGGAGCTGCACACGCGCCTGCTGGAGATCGCCGCGCGCACCTTTGCGGAGCGCCTGCCCGAGCCGACACTCTCCATCGACGCCCAACTCAACCTGCACGCCATCAACCGCCGTGCCGTCGAGGACGTGTTGACGATGCGCATGTTTGGTCGCGAGGTGCCGGGGAATGCCCAGGCTCAGCTGGGATTGGACCTGTTAGAGAACCTCGAGCAGCTGCAACCCTGTGGCTGTGGCAATCCGGAGCCCCTTTTCGTCACCACGGGGATGGTGGTGCGCCGCAAGCAGCGCGTGGGCGGCGAGGGGCAACATCTCAAGCTCACCCTGCACGACGGCAAGCAGGAGTGGGAGGCGATCGCCTTCCGCCAGGCCGATTGGCACGACGCCATCGGTGAGCGGGTGGATGTGGCATATCACCTCGGCACCAACGACTACAACGGGCGTCGTACATTGCAGCTGGTGGTGGAGGACATGCGCCTGGCGTAGCGTTGGGCCATCCGTGCCGCGGGCTTTTATCCGAGCCGCGACTGTGCGGGAGCCGGCATCGTAACCTCCCGCAGGTTCGGAACCTGCGGGAGGTTTTCTCTGCGGTCTCGGCGTGCTCGGCGGTAAAATCTCCGCCGCTTGCTCACACGCGCGGCGCGGAAGGGGGTATCATAACAGCTCCAGCAACTCATCCGCTGTCATTTCACAATCGTGTAGAATCTTGGACATCAACCCTGGGCCGGTCTCGCCGCGATGGACCGGCACCACCGTACACCGCCCATCAGGATAACGAAGGAAGTGATGGCTTCCCTTCACCCGGATCACTTCGAAGCCGACCTGACGCAACGCCACAATCAGTTCATGACCCTTAAGGCGTGGCCGTCTGGTCATCCTTCGACCCAGACTCGCTGAACTCCGATGAATTCGTGAGGCTGAATCGCCTCACCTTCCACTTCCAGACACAGCTCAATCGCCTCGCGGATGCGCTTCATCAGGGTGTCCAGCGACTTCGCTTGCGTGTGGCAGCCCCGCAGCTCCGGGACGGTGGCCACATAGTAGCCTTCGGCGTCCCGTTCTATGATCACGTTAAACGCTCGTGCCATAGGACTTCACTCCATCCCGCTATTGGATGCCATTATAGCCCACCCGCGCCGTGAGCTTTTATTCGAGCCGCGACCGTGCCGGAGCGGTAAACTCTTTCACCGCCGAGAACGCCGCAGCTCCCCTAAGCGGTGCGTGGTATGCGCGGTTTCTTAGCGGCGTTCCTCCGGCTGGAGCCACGATACGCTATCAGCGCACCCAGGTGCACCCGCCAACGACCAGTCGGTCCCCGTTGCGCAGCCACCTTACCGCTGCGGACGAGCCGCCGCACGTGCTCCGGATGGCATCCCAGGCATTGCGCCGCCGTGCGGATGTCCAGCCACACGGACTCCGCCGCCTCTGCCGACAGGATGTCGTTCACCAGGCCACGCATCCGTTCGAGCGACAACCCCAGCCGGGCGGCCAGCCAGGTCGCCGCCGGCGAAACCAGAAACTCCCGCGCACTCTGCGCGTCCTCAACGGTGGGTGGGTACGCGCCGGGTTGCCATGTGATGCCCGACGCACAGGCATCCTGGATCGCCTGTACCAGGATAGCCAGCGCCAGGCGCACGTAACCGACATCGGGATCGCTCAGCGCGCCAGCCATCCCAACCCTCGCGCACGGCAGCGCCGCCATCCTCGCGCATCGCGCTGCGCCATCATCGCTCCTCCCGCTGCACCACGTCAGCTACTAGAACATATGTGCTATCCCCATCCTAGCGCACCACGACGTGAATGTCAAATATGGCGAACATTATCATTCGTCGGGTATGACAATCCTCCAACACGCCTCCCTCCTGCCCGTCGATTGCGTCTCACCGTGCCGGCGGGGTATAATCACCCCAAACGGGCATGCCACAACCCATCCGAACGTGGAGCAGGAGGAGCAAAACCTATGGCACGTGTCATCCGCGCCCCGCGCGGCACCCGCTTAACCTGCAAGAACTGGCTCATCGAGGCAGCTTATCGCATGCTGCAGAACAACCTCGACCCCGAGGTGGCCGGCGATCCGGAGAACCTGATCGTCTATGGTGGACGCGGCAAGGCAGCGCGCAATTGGGCGTGTTTCGACGCCAT
>JBMFPH010000157.1:0-7713 GCA_049969215.1 Anaerolineae bacterium
CCCGGCAGCTCCAACCAGGCCGGGATCTGAAATCTTGCCCAAAAACCGGTACCCAGGACAGCGAATCGTAAGGTAGCCATCGGTTCTCCCTCCTCGATGTCGTGTATTGAGTCACTGCTTAGAGGTATTCAGATAGGACCGTCAGCAGATCCGTGAAGGAACAGGGGCAACGAAACGGGCAAATTCTCACCTTACGGCGCAACTTGTTGCCACTTTAGGAGTATTATATCATGACTATGCATGATATACCGCAAGGGTTATGCGTGCACGTGCGTTCGCACTGAGTTGTTTGGTCTGTGAAGAGGGGAGGGTTTGACAAAGTACTATGATTGATTGGGTGCAAATGGTACACAGCGCCCGCGTGCGGTCTGTGGGCACCGAGATCAAGCAGGAGAGGGAGAGTGAGATGGACACCTCCCTGGATGCTGCTCAGCGCACTGAGGCGCGTGAGAGCACAGTAGCAGGTGAAGTGCCGCTATCTGCCGAAACGTGGTCCGAGGTGGGAAAGCAGTTCCAGGAGCTGGGTCAGAGCATTGCCGCTGCGTTCCGGATCGCCTGGGAGCAGGAAGAAAACCGCCAGCACATCAAGGCGATGCGTGAAGGTTTGGAAAGTATGATTGTGGAGATCAATGAGCTGCTTAAGCACACGGCGAGCATACCGGAGACACTGCGGGTGCGGGAGCAAGCACGGAAAGCGGCCGAATCGGCCCGGCTTGCCGGTCAAATCGCTTTTGAAGAGGCACGCCCCTATCTGCTCGCGGCATTGCGCCAGCTCGATGCCGAACTGCAAAAGCTGATTGCCCAAATGGAAAAGGAACAGCTGTCCAAGCAGACCTCCTCGGTGAATCACCATTGTTCATAATGTAACCCACAACCCTGCAGTAATAAAGAGCGCGAAGATCCTTCGTAACAACGGTCACATCGGACACTGAGGTGCAAATCAACTTCGGAAGAATAGACTGATGCCGCGCAGGAAAGTCGAAAAGACGGATCAGGAATGGCAACAAATCTTGAGTGCAGAGCAATATAGGGTGCTGCGCTTGAAAGGCACCGAACCCCCTTTCAGCGGCGAGTATTACGAGACCAAAGCAAAGGGGGTTTATCATTGTGCTGGCTGTGGCAGCCCTTTATTCAGCTCGGAGACCAAGTACGACTCGGGGAGTGGATGGCCCAGCTTCTGGGCACCTATCGACGATCAGGCAGTTGAGTACGCAGAAGATTTCAGCTACGGAATGCACCGTACTGAAGTCTTATGCGCGACATGTCAGGGACACCTCGGGCATATCTTTGATGATGGTCCACCCCCGACCGGTAAGCGCTATTGCATCAACTCCATTGCTCTGAAGTTCTCGGCGCACAGCGGAGAAACGGAATGAGGCGAAAAAGGGCAGCCGGGCATAAGCCCCATCACGGCCCCCTTAGCACTCCGAGTATCCACAGTTATAACATTTATGGCAGCCCTCGATATGCAACATGGTTGCCTGGCCACATTCGGGGCAAAAGTCACCTTTGATCGGCAACACCAGCTGAATCGCTCTTTCTTCCACCTCTGGCAAGCCAGGTAGCTCCTCATGCTCTTGTAACCCAATATGTTCCGCTAACACTTGAGCGATAGCATCAGGCAAGCTCTGGACGCGCTGTCGACCAAATCCCTGAGGGCGCCCCGAGCCAATGTTGCGCAGCTGGCTCACGATGTCCTGCACGCGCTGCAGGGGTGTCAGCGGGCTCGGCATGCGCAAAATCAAACTGATCAAGCGCCCCAAACCCTCCGCATCCGCCGCCACGTCGGAGCCCGCTTTGCCGACATTGACAAAGACCTCAAAGGGCTCTTTGTCCCCTTCACCGTTGGCATTGATAGTGATGTAAGCAGTGCCAATGGGAGTGTTCTTGCGGTATGTATATCCCTGCAACACAGCTGGACGGGCACGCCATTTGATCTCTATAGCTTTATCTTTTTCGGGGCTGACCTTTTTCAAGACTTGTTCATCGCGTGAGCCATCCCGATAAATGGTCCCCCCTTTCACCCCCAGCTCATACATCAGCTCGTAGAGCTGCCGCGTTTGCTGGATCGTGTAATGGTTGGGAAGGTTGCACGTCTTGCTGATGCTGCTGTCCACCCAACGTTGGATGGCTGCTTGCACGCGCACATGTTCCTCAGCTTGCAAGTCCATTGCGGTGACGAAGTAATCGGGCAACGGCTCATTAGGATGTTCCGCCAGCCATTCCTCCAGGACTTTGACCTTCTCTTGGTGGACACCCAACCGGCTCTTGCGCGTGTAGGTCCAATAATAAAATGGCTCAATACCGGTTGATGTGTTCACCATCGTGCCCGTCGTGCCGGTCGGTGCTTGAGTTAAAAGCGTGACATTGCGGATGCCCTTCTCGCGCACTGTCTGGCGCACCTCTTCAGGCATCCCTTGCATAAAGCCGCTTTGTAAGAACTTCTCGGTATCAAATGCGGGGAAGCTGCCTTTTTCCGCAGCGTAGTCGCAGCTGGCCAGATAGGCTTCTACGGCGATGAAGCGATACAGCCGGTCGATAAACGCCAGCGACTCAGGACTGCCATAGCGCAATTTCAAGCGAATCAACATCTCTGCCAACCCCATCGTGCCCAAGCCGACACGCCGTTCCAGCATCTGCTGTTGCCGGTTCTCTTCGAAGAAATACGGGCTGGCATCTACCACATTGTCCAGAAAACGAACGGCATAGTGCACTGCGCGGCGTAGATCCTCCCAACGCACTTCGCCTTCCTGCACGAACTTTCCCAGATGCAATGCGCCCAGATTACAAACACCCCAGGCAGGCAAGCCCTGCTCACCACATGGGTTGGTGCACAAGATGCGGGCGTAGTACCAGGAGTTGCTCATCTTGTTGTAGCGATCCACGAAGAAGACCCCTGGCTCAGCGCTCGCCCACGCGCTCTCAATGATGGCATCCCATATCTGGCGCGCCTTGACAGTCTTGTAGACCACCACAGGCTTTCCTTCGGCACGCCATTTGTCCAGATCGCCATCCCACGTCTTGTCATAGTCGGGATAGGTGGTCAGTGGGAATACCAAGTCCCAGTCGCCATCGGATTTCACTGCTTCCATAAAGGCATCGGTGACGCCGACGCTGATGTTCGCGTTGGTGATGCGCCCCATTACGCGCTTCGATTCGATGAACTCCATAATGTCAGGGTGCCAGACATTCAGGATAAGCATCAGGGCACCACGCCGGCTGCCCCCCTGCTCGATTAGACCGGTGGCAAAGCTATAGAGTGCTCCCCACGACACAGAGCCGCTGGATCGCCCGTTGACCCCGCGCACAAAGGCATAATGCGGACGCAGGCTGGAAAGGTTGATCCCAACCCCTCCTCCACGGGACATGATCTCGGTCATCTGGGCAAGGGTCTTGATAATGCCGCCACGCGAATCGGCCGGGCTTGGGAGGACGAAGCAGTTATAATAGGTGAGATTCTGATCGGTACCGGCTGCAGCGAGAATGCGACCACCAGGAATGAATTTCCATCCATACAGAAGCCAACGGAACCGTTTTTCCCATAAAGCCCGTTTCTCAGGTGCCTCGACGCTGGCAATGCCACGCGCCACACGATCCAGCATCTGCTCAGGCCTCGTCTCAATGGGCTTGTCGATATACTCAAGCGCGCGGTGCACCCGTTCTCCGTCAGAGAGCTCTACAACCACTTTCTCACCATGCACTTCCTGCACGACACCCACTTCGCGTTGACCCGATTTCATGTCCACAATCACCAAAACCAGATCACCGGGCACGATGGTTGCCTTGTTGGACTCCTTAAGGGCATAGCGATCCAAAAAGATCTTCTGACCCAAGGGATGAAGATCGCTTGCCTCCATCGGGGTGTCCAAGGCGATCTCATCTATATCTTTCCCTCGCCCCTCTGGTGTAGCACGCACTCCACCATTCTGAACCGTTGACATTGGTTGAGTAGACATCATGATCTCTCCAAGTGGAACAATATACCCAAGTCAGGGGGACTGAACTTGACAGAAACGGTTGCCCCCAACTTAGCTTAGCGGTACCTTTTATCCCGTTTGCAAAAAGCTGGACTGCCTCTGATCAACCACCCTAAGAATATGCTGTTTTCTTCCGACTATACGTCCATCCCAAGCCGAGAGTCGAGCTTATTAGAACGCTGCTCTTTCACAGCGACATTTCGACCCCTTCATGGCCGTCTGGCCACCATTGTCCCGCCGGTCCGCTCACAATGTCGGCGATGGAGCTAGTGACGAAATGTTATCAAGTGTGCGTGAGGTCAGGCCAATAACTACAACAGTCCCATCTCCCGTCGTACTAAGACAGTTTGGTGACCCTGAGACATAGAGGATGGCCATATGGACAAATCATCAGGGCACCTCTGGGACTACCGAAGCAAGGAACCCCTCACTAGATATAGTATATTGCCTTTATAGCTGCACGACCCCTAGCACGTAGGCACAAGCTAGTATACAACAAATGGACGCACGTGGCAATGGTTTTGAGGGGCTAAAACCTTAAAACTTGGGATATGCCTTTTTACACTGTTTGGAGCGGCAGTTGCAATTGATTGCGCAGCTCTTCCTCACGTCGCCTTGCCTCCTTAAGCGCCTCGATCTCCTCAACCATACGATCTACATCAGCGAATTGGCGATACACGGAGGCGAAACGCACATAGGCCACATCGTCAATCTGACGCAGCCGCTCCATTACCATTTCCCCGATCACATGACTCTCCACTTCCGCTTCGCCCAACGCATACAGATCCGCCTCAATCTCGCGTGCCACCTCTTCCAGCACGCTAGCGGGTACGGGACGCTTGCTGCATGCAATTTGCATGCTGCTTAGAATCTTGTCTCGCTCGAACTTCTCACGTCGTTTGTCCCTTTTAACAACCAACAGATTGATACTGGCAATCCGCT
This sequence comes from Anaerolineae bacterium, assembly GCA_049969215.1. Taxonomy (GTDB): domain Bacteria; phylum Chloroflexota; class Anaerolineae; order 4572-78; family NAK82; genus NAK82. The sequence goes on from JBMFPH010000157.1 coordinate 4,920, forward strand.
CATAAGTGGTGAAACGCTGTTTGCATTTTCCACATTCACGGCGGCGACGGATGCCGTCGGTCACATCGCGTGTGTCCACAACACGGGTATCTGCAGCTCCACAGAATGGGCATTTCATTTCACAACACCATCTTTATTCTCGTGAAGGGAGGAAACGGCCCGATCGACCGAACATTGAAAAATAGAGTCGCTGACCAGCGAGACGCACTGTGAAGTGCAAAGGCGCTGTCACTATACACCGTTTATGGCTATATAGCAAGCTCGAACTTAACAAGGCACAAGAAAGGAGAATGAGAACTCAGCTACCTCACCTCTCTAAACGTAGCAACAACAATCCCGCCCCATAGTTTTGCGGAGCTATCTCTTTAGCCTCGGCCCTTCCCGTTGCAGCGTCACATCTCCTGCAAGAATACGCACAGTGCGACCATCGGCGAGACGAAGGAACAATGCTCCCGCTTCATCCACAGCTTCCGCAATACCTGAGAAAGTACCATTAGGTGCAGTCACAGTGGCCTCTTGGCCTAATGGCAACAGACGTTCTGCCCACTCAGACACCGGGCTGTAACCTGCTCGCAATGCTTCATACCGTCTTTCCAGATGAAAGAGCAAAGAAGTCAACAAGGGGAGCCGAGCAATCGGACGCCCAATCGCTTCAGAAAGGCTAATGGCAACATCTCTTAGCTCGGGTAGTCCGTTAAAGTCTATGTTGACATTGAGCCCCACGCCAACGACGATCCAGGCTATTTTGTTCTCTTCCGCTATCTCTAGTTCCGTGAGGATTCCAGCCAGCTTTCTCCCGCACAGCTGCACGTCATTCGGCCATTTGAGATCGGAACGCAAGCCGGTCACCTCATGCACAGCCTCTGCTACCGCCAGTGCACAGGCCATCGTCACCCACTGAGCACGATCTGGTAACAAAAAAGCAGGACGAAAAAGAAGTGAAAACAGAAGGCTAGATCGCGCTGGCGCGATCCATTTTCGTCCCATACGCCCGTGGCCGCACAGTTGCTCATCAGCGATTACCAGCGTCCCCTCCGTTGCACCTTGCACTGCCAGCTGCTTGAGTTCATCATTGGTCGAACCAGTCGCCCTTCGGAAAACGGTTGGTCGACCCACCCAACGTGTACGTAGTGCCGTGGCAATCACCTCTTCTGAGAGATCATCCCGTACCTCATCCTTCATACAGCTTCATCACTCCCTTTTAACACCCTTAACAACCAGGAGCGCAACACCGTCAAGGCCATAGCACTATCGGACGTTACCACGCCTAGCCGTTCCAGTAACGCTTTATCTCCCCCCTTGAGCAGCATCTCACCCAACCTTGATTGCGCCAAGTCACGCAAATCTTCCCATACAACATCCTGGACCGGATGATCGTCCACGATTCTACCGTCTCGCATGGTCAGGATACGCCGCGTGCGCCGCGCTACCCGAGGATCGTGGGTCACAACCAAGATCGTGGTCCCTTGCGTCTGATTGATGTGTTCAAACAAGTCCATGATCTCGTTTCCGCTCTGTGTGTCGAGGCTACCGGTGGGTTCATCAGCCAGGATAATTGCAGGATCGTTGGCCAGAGCACGTGCGACAGCCACCCGTTGGCGCTGCCCACCGGATAACTGAGCGGGTAAATGATCCATACGGTCGGCCAGTCCCACCAGCTCGAGCAGATGTTCCGCTCGCCGACGCATTTTGGACTTACTGATCCCCTGGCCATCCATGGGCACCTCAACGTTCTCGCGCGCAGTGAGTGTGGGCAACAAGTTGTGCAGTTGAAAGACAAACCCAACGGTGCGTGCCCGGAAACGATCGATGTCCCGGATCGTTGCCAGGTCTTCCCCGTTCACAATAACGCGCCCGCTGGTGGGCCGATCTAACGCACCAAGGAGATTCAGCAGAGTGCTCTTGCCGCTGCCTGAGGGCCCCATGACGGCAAGAAACTCTCCGCTGTGGACGGTCATATCCACACCATCCAATGCACGTACTACAACCCCGTCGCCATAGTAACGCGTCAGCTGATATGTGGCGATGACCACTGGCTGCTCGCCAGCTCCCGTTCCGTTCTTCTCTTGTGGCCAGCTCGGCACTGATTCACTCATATCGCAGCGCTTCCACCGGTTGCAGCCGCGCAGCTTGCCAGGCGGGATATAAACCACCTATAAGGCCCAACGAGAGGGCAATTGCCAACGACTGTCCAACGAGCTGGGGTGTGTAGACAGCGGTCAGGAACGCCCCAAAGTCAGGGACTGACTGCAGCATCAGCGTTAGCCCAAGACCTACCAAGAGTCCTATCCCTCCAGCAAGCCCGCTCAGTACCAAAGATTCACTTAGCACCATCCAAAGTACACGCGCCTTGCGCCATCCGAGTGCGCGCAATGTGCCGATTTCACGGGTGCGCTCCATTACCGACATCACCATTGTGTTGGTCACCACGATTCCGCCGACTATCAATGCTAGTGCGAACACCGCGTTCATGATAGCCTTGGTATTCTGGAAATCAGCCAAATTATCGCCAAACGCCGCGCTCAAGGACACCGATACCTCACCAGTCAGCCGTGATTCAATAAGGTCACGCACCATTGGCGCTTGAGATGGATCGTGCAGCTTAATCTGATATAAGCTCACCTGATGACGTTTCTGAAACGCACGCTGCGCCTCACGCAGGGCAATCACACCAGCGGCATCTTCATAAGCGGTGCCGGTCTCAAAGATGCCGACAACTCGGTAGATGCCACCCGGAAGAATGAGGGTATCCCCTACGTTTTTCTTAAGGTTACGAGCGGCAGTGTGTCCGAGC
>JBMFPH010000158.1:0-7706 GCA_049969215.1 Anaerolineae bacterium
GGTTGAAGAGGGGCGTCCAGCTGGGGTTGGTGTAACGTGCCACCAGGATTTCGCCACGGCGCAGCGCCCGTGCCTCATCCAGGGACTCGACGACGCGCGCCGGCCCTTCGGCGATCCCACTGCTGCACGGGATGCCCTCAAAAGTCTTCTGCACGGGCGGGATCAGGAAGAAGGGCGTCGGGCGCACTGCCGCGCCACGCCCGATGACACACGGTGGCTCAAAGTTGCGGTAGCATTCCTTCATCCGGAGATAGTCCGCGATCTGGGCACGCAATTCCTCAGCCCTGCTTTGACCGTTCAGCATGGCTTCAATGGACGGCCAGCGCAACAGGAAGATGTCCTGGGCGTCTTCCAGGATGCCGACGGCAGCCCAACGGCGGCCCAACTCCTTGAAAAAGCGCCGACACTGGTAGAAGGCGCGTGCGGCGATCACACGCGTCTCCTCACGCCACCAGATGTAGCGCCGCACCAGGCGCAAATGGTTGACGAACGAACGACGACCGAACCACCATAGCTTGCGCCAGCCGCGCGACAAAATCTTGAGCGCGCGCCGCTCTGCCATGCGCCGAATCTGACGCTGCTGCTCCACCCGCCGTGCCGGGTCGAGCGTCGTATCTGCCTGGGCATAGGCCTGCAACGTGGCAAGGACAAAGCTGGGGTCTTCATCCCAACGCGGCTGGACCAGGTCTTCGTCAATCGAGGCCATATAACGGTAGCGCGTGATGTAATCCTCGATGCGCTGCCAGAAGCGGCAACCCTGTGGCGTTGCTTCCAAACGCGCGCGCATGTCCGCAGGATCACCTTGGATGATGGCTGTTGCGATCTCCGGGTCGGCAAGCCCCTCGCGCGCCAGCTGCCACAGCTCGAACGAGGGCTGCGCGGTGCGCACATCGCTCATGCCGGTGATCAGGTCGCCCTCGGCGATGTGTTCATCCGGCGGCAGGACGGCGTTGAGCTGGCGCACCAGCGGCTCAAACTCCTCCTGCGCCTGACCCGAAAGTAAGCTGACACGGATCGCCACGTTGTTCGCTTCCCAATGCAAGGCGACCACGCGCCGGCAGTATTCCGCCAGCTCGGCGTCCGAGAGGGTGGTGGGATCGACCGCGTCCAGTGCCGGCTCGATGATGCTCAGGAAATGGTCGCGGTAATCGCGTCCCTCACGCCACACCCGTTTGTACATGCGGCGCAAGGCGAAGAGGACGGGCAGGGCACGCAAGACGGTCGTGGGCGTCCAGGGTGTGACCATACCGTCGCCCTCATAGGTGGGGTCGATGCCAGCGGTGCGGTCGAAGAGGCGCTCCTTGAAGCCGGGCAGGCGTGCCGCCAGCTGCTTGGCCACGCCCACATTCCAGTACGCGCGCCCAAAGAAGGGGCGCCCCCACACTGTGCCAGGGGGCGCTTCGCCCAGCTTGATCTCGCGGAAGAACTGGCTCAAGCTACGCCCGTAGTCGTGTTCCAGGCTGAGCGAGAGTGCCAGCGGACAGGCGAAGCCGGGCAACACCTCGCGGTAGTTGCCTGATGTCCACTGGCCCAACGCCGGGTCGAAGCTGAACGAAGTGAGCGGGCGTGTCTGCAACAGGACGAAACGCCCGTCCGCCCATGCCCACTCGATGTCCTGGGGATAGCCGTAGAGCGCCTGCACGCGCAATCCCAGCGCCGCCAGCTCCAGCACCTGCGCCTCGCTGAGCACCGGTTGGCGCCGCTGATGCGGTTCGAGCGGCTTCTCCAATGTGCCGCCGTTGGCATCCGCCACCAGCATGACCGACTGGCGGGCGATGTCACGGCGCACCACTTCGCGGCGGCGCGCGTTCACCACATAGCGATCCGGTGTGACGCGCCCGGAGACGACTGCCTCGCCCAGTCCCCACGCTGCCTCGATGACCATCTCCTCTTCATTGCCGCTGAGCGGGTTGAGCGTGAAGAGGACACCCGCGGCGATGGCATCCGCCTGGACTTGCACCACCACGCCCATCTGCGCGTGACGCGGGTCGATGCCCTGCTCGCGCATGTACGCCAGCGCGCGTTCGCTCCAGACGCCCGCCCAACATGCGCGCACCCGTTCCAGGATAGCCTCGCCACCGCAGACGTTCAGAAAGGTATCGTATTGGCCGGCGAAGGAAGCTCCTGCCTGGTCTTCAAAGGTGGCCGATGAGCGCACCGCGACCATCACATTGCCCAGCCGTTCGTAGGCGGCGATGATCGCCTGGGCAACCGACGGCGGCATGGGCGCCTGGGCGCACGCGCGGCGACACGCCTCCAGGCGTGCGGCATCATCCCAAGGGAACGCCACATCCTCATCCGGCAGCTGCTCCGCGATGCCGCTGGCAACCAGGTGCGCCTGGTATGCCGCGGTGGTGACGCAGAAACCGGGCAACACGGGCAGGCCGGCCTGGGCCAGTTGCGCCAGGCGCAGCGCCTTGCCCCCCACGTGGGCGGCATCTCCTTCGCCCACCTCGTCGAGCGTAAGCACGTAGCGCAAAGGCACAGCCGGCTCCGCTGCCACGTTGCCGTTGCGCGCGGCCTGCGCAGCACTACCCGGCCTCACGACCGCTTCCGTCGCTATGCCGACGGATGCTTTGGCGGATGGTTGTCCTGCCTGTGCCATAGTCACATCCCCAACGTACTGCTCAACGCGGAAACCATCTCCAACATCTCAGGGTGCGCTTCCAGGAAGGTCAGCGCACGATCCAACGCCTCTAAGACGAGGTCCACCTCATCGGGTTGGATGATCAGCGGGGGCATCAGTTGCAGCGTGCTGGGGCGATGGTCGGCGAAGACGGCGAGCACGCCGTTTTGTGCCAGCAGCGGGCTGAGCGCCATGCCCATGCGCGCGTCGGCCATTTCCAGGCCCATCATCAGGCCGCGCCGCCGCCAGGTGGCGATGCTGGCATGGCGCGTCTGCAGATCGCGAAAACCGGCTTCGAAACGCTCGCCCATCGCCTGGACGTGTTCCATGAAGCCAGGCTCGGTGATCTGATCGAACATGGCCAACGCGGCGACGCAGCCCAGCGCCGCCCCCCCGAAGCTGGAGAGATGGATGAAGGGGTGCTGCTGGAAGAAGCGATCCAGATGCGGGCGGTGGCACGTCGCCGACATGGGATAGACACCGCCGGAAAGCCCTTTGCCGATCACCAGAATGTCGGGCACGACGCCCCATTCGTCGATCGCCCACATGCGGCCGGTGCGCCCCAGGCCCGCTTGCACCTCGTCGAGGATGAGCTGCGCGCCCCATTGGTCACACAGCTGGCGCACGCGCGGGTAGTAGTCATCGGGTGGGATGAGGATGCCACCGGTGGCGGGGATCGTCTCCATGATGACGGCGGCCGTCTGCTCGTTGATAGCGGCGGCGAGGGCATCGGCATCGCCGAAGGGCACTTTGGTGAAGCCGGGCGGCATGGGGCCGAACTTGCCGCGGAATGCCTCCTCGCCGGTGGCGAGGGCGAAGCCGGTGTGGCCGTGGTAGCCCTTGTGCACCGAGATGATGCCGGGGCGGCCGGTATAGGCACGCGCCAGTTTGATGGCGACGTCGATCGCCTCCGCGCCACCCGGCGAGAAGGTGGAATACTGGATGTCACCGGGCGTCAGCGCAGCGAGGCGTTTGCCCAACGCGGCACGCATCTCGTCCAGGAGCATGTGATCGCCCACGTCGATCTCGTCCAGGGCCGCTTTGACCGCCTGCACCACGCGCGGTGGGCGGTGGCCCAGGTTGAACACCCCGCCGGAACAGCGACAGTTGAGCAGCTTACGGCTGCCGTCCACATCCCACAGCCAGACACCTTCCCGCCGGCCAGGGATGAAATCGAGCCCGACCATCTTGAAGACGGATACGCGCCCGGGATTGACGTAGCGCGCGTAGTCCTCCAGGATGGCCGCTTTGGGTTGTTGGCCAATGAACATCGTGCCGACACGTCCTCCGTGACGGAAGATACAATGAGAGCTCTAATATACCACCGTCGGCGAGAAATGTCACAGTCCAGAGGGGTGCATTTCAATTTGGGGGCGAATTGAAGCGGCGGCCCAGCCCAGAGGGCTGGCGACTGAAGTCGCACCAGGTGGGCGTGCTGCCGGGCGTCCCCTTACGGGGGCGCTTGCCACCCGCGCCACGACGGTTATCCGAGCCGCGACTGCGAGGAAGCGGTTGAGTCCGCTTGCTGACACGCGCAACTCGGTTTGACCCCACCCGCGCCGGCGGGCGACCGGCCATCGACCCTCGGGAGACGATTTCAATCGTCACGTTTCTGCGCGATTCTTGTGTTCCGAATGCCTCTGCCACTTCGCGACGGTCGTGGCGCGGATCTGTTACTCGAGCGGCCAGCAAGGGATGGCCGCGTCGATCTCCCCCATCAGACGCATGGTCTCCTTGAGAACGAGCACCACTTTCTGGTAGTGCATCAGGTCGTCAAAGGTGAGCAGACGGCCCACGCGATCCTTGAGCTACTTTTCCAGCACCTGATAGCCGCCGATGTGAAACGCCCACACCTCCGGCGGGACGCCCCCGAAGTATTGGGTCTCGTTGATCATCACACGCCCCGGCGTGGAATGGCCCGCGGCATCCTGGCCGGATGGGACGTAACGCACCCGCACCACGCGGTTGTCGCCGCGGACGGGCTCCAGGGACTCGAGGAGATGCTTCAGCGCCGGGCGATGGGTGTGCTCGGTGGCCATGCCGCCAGTGAGGTTGCTGCGCAGATCACGCAGGTAGGTCTTGAAAGCGTCCGCATCGCTCATAAAGTAAGCCCCTTAGATTCTGGGCATACAAGGCAAATGTCAACCCTTCTTTACCAGAGGGTGTTGAAAAACTCTTTAGTTACCCGCTTTCGCTTTATTGGCCCATTTTCCTATGAAAATCTGAGTGGTCAAGGGACTTTTTCAACACTCTCCTTTACCACACCTCCACCTTCAGATCGTCAATCTCGGCGAAATGGATGTCACGGGTAGCCAACGTCAAGGCACGTTCCAGTGCAATAGCTGCGATCCATATATCGTTTTCAGGGATCGAGCGCCCCTTGATATGCAGGATGTTCTTGATCTCACCATAACGGCGAGCAGTCTCCGCTGTGCAGCTCAACACCACGCTCTCGGCTACCAGCGCGTCAATCCGGCTGAGATTCTCACGGGCACGCTGCGATCTCCACGCTCCGTAGTAAAGCTCCCCGACCGCAACGCATGGGAGAAAGACCTCATCGCCTGCGCAAGGTTCTCTTTCACCTCTGTCTCATCGGCGAACAAGGCGATCAGCACGTTCGTGTCCAACAGGTAGCTACCAGCCATTGAGATCCACCCGCTCGCACCCCTCTTCGATGGCACGTTGCATCATCTGGACGTCCTCATAGGGGATGGCGCTGGCAAAGCACAGCAAGTGACGTCCGGATGTGCCACGTGGGGCGGAGAGCGCCAGGGAACGCGCAAACTCCAGCACACGCCACTGCAATTCGTGAGGCATGGCTTTCAGTTGTTCCACCACCTTTTCGATGATCGATGCATCCATTGAGCCACTCCTGGAGAACATTCCACCCTTGACTTCTGCACTGCGGCGCTATGCTAACGCGAAATCGGGGGCAAAGCAAACATGTAGGGCTAGTACTGAACTCACACATGACAGGTGTGTCGCCGAGCATCCCTCTGCGTGCTCTGCGCTCTGCGCGGTGAAAGATCACCCTATCCGAACATCTGCGCCTCGAGCATGTCACACAGGAGATGATACACCTGCTGGTGCCACGTCTGCACCACGTCCGTCTCGCTCGCCGGCACCTTGATGGCCACGTCACACTGAGGGGCGAGCGCACCGCCCTGGGCGCCGGTCAGGCCAATGACGGTCAGGCCCAACGCACGCGCCACGCTGGCGGCGTAGAGCACGTTGCGCGCATCGCCGCTGGTACTGATGCCCATGAACACGTCGCCGGGCCGCGCCAGGGCATAGAGCTCCTGCGCCAACGCGACGTTGGGCAATGGGGTGTCGTTGTCCATCGCCGAACGCAGCGAGAGATTCGCGCCCAACACCACCGCTCGCAATCCTCTTTGCAAATGCTGCGCCAGTGCTTCGCCGTGGGGCAGGGATTTCAGCCGCAGCTGATGCGCTTCGGGAAGCGGGCGCGGTCGCTTGAAGGACTTCATCAGCTCGCCGCTGATATGCAGGGCATCGGCCATGCTGCCGCCGTTGCCGGCCAGGAAGAGCGTCCCGCCGTTATAGAGGCTATGCCACAGGGCACGAAAGGCCTGACGGATGGACTCGGCCAGCTCGCGCGGCGCCGGATTGCGTTCCAGCCAGCGCCGCAGGAGCACCGCCGCCGCTGGCGCGTCGTCCTCAAGTGGAGCGACCTCGCCGACGTGCCATGGATCCTCCAGCCGCTGGCTCTGCACCGGGATCGGGGCGAGCTGTTGGGTGACGTAATGGTGGATATGCGGCACCGTCACAGCGTGATCGCCCATAATGTGAAAGCCCTTGCCCCCCAGCGACACCGGGCGGTTAACAATGTTCTTGCGCGGCCGATAGTAGTAATCGGGCACATCGTCCTTGAGCGGCCGCCGATAATCTCCCAGCGGGATCAGGTCGAAATTGGCCGTGGTGAACACGCGCACCGTGTAGCCCAGGTTGCGCACGATGGAAAGCGCCTTGAGAAAGACTTCCGGCCCCATCACCGCCGAGCCAAAGTTGCAGAACACGCCGCCCTCCAACTCGCTCACCGCGGCACAGAAGACCTTGAAATCCTGCCCGGTCGTCCAGCCAATAGCGGCGAAGTCCGCCTGGGGATGCTGGTGGATGATGTCGGTGCCGATGGCGACGTGCACGGTGTAGGGGATGCCCAGCCGGTAGGCGTTGTAGAGCAAGCTATATTGGCGGTAGCGGAAGCGCTCGTCGGTGGCAATGAAGCGCCCCAGCGCCTCGCCCATGCCGACGCCGTCGCGGGCGCCAGCGCGGATCGCCCCGTTCATCAGGGCGCCGGTCTCCTCGGCCATGCCGAATGAGCCGTCCTCCAGGCTGCGTGCCACGTCCTCACTGGTGTGGCCCTGCAGCGCGATCTCAAAGTCGTGGATGGTGGTGGCACCGTTGCCGGCCAGATGGGTGATGACGCCCCGCTGCATCAGATCGATGAGCAGCGGCGCCAGCCCGCGCTTGACCACATGGGCGCCGATCATCCAGATGACCGGCCGCCCGGCACGACGTGCCGCCACGATGCGCTCGGCGACTTCCACCAGCTCCGGGTTCTCGTAAGAGGGCAATGGATGTCCAGGATGCACCAGATTCTCCAACGCCACCAGGTTCTGGCGTTGCGGCAACGGATAGGTGCGCACTTGGGTCAGGTCGATTGCTCGATACGGCATCGCTCATGCTCCTCGCCAACCATGATAGCCATGGCCATGCTCGGCCCACAATTGTACCAGATGGATACATGTCTCCAACGATCGTGCCATATCCTGAAGGCTGATCCACTCCGTCGGGCCGTGGGGATTGTGGGTGCCCACAAAGAGGTTGGGTGTCGGCAAGCCGCATTCGGTGAGGCGGGCGCCGTCGGTGCCGCCGCGCGTCGGCACGCTGACCGGCTGTAGTCCGGCGCGGCGGATGGCTTCCTCGGCCAGCTGTACGGGGCGCATGTCGCGTTCCAACCAGTAGCGCATGTTGCGATATTGGCGCTCGATGATACATTCCACGCGTGCCCGCGGTTCGGCGCGTTGGAGCAGCTCGCAGAGGGAACGCACCAACTGGG
>JBMFPH010000159.1:0-7686 GCA_049969215.1 Anaerolineae bacterium
TCACTGCCAGCGGAGACAAATTACTGGGAGGTCCCCAAGCAGGCCTAATTCTGGGAAGGACAGATCTGATTGCGCGTTTGCGCCGTCACCCTCTGGCACGCGCCGTGCGCATAGACAAGACAACTCTTGCTGCGCTGGAAGCGACATTGCTGAGCTACCTGGAAGGACGTGCGTTGGAAGAACTGCCGGTTTGGCGTATGATTACAGCACGGCCAGAGGCGTTGCGACGGCGGGTGCAACGTTGGCAACGCCGTCTACAAGGGTGGGGGATAAAGAGTACCATTATAGTCACCCAGGCAGCAGTGGGTGGCGGTAGCTTACCCGGTCAGCAGCTGCCCTCTTGGGCGCTGGCACTGGCATCTCCCTCACCGGACGTGTTGGCGCGCCGTTTGCGCCAACCCTCACAAGGGGGAACACCGGTGGTCACGCGAATCGAAGAGGGACATGTGTTGCTCGATGCACGCACTGTGCTTCCTGAGCAAGACAAGGAACTGCTGACCACGCTACGTCTGGTGCTTAGAGATACCCTGAGGCCATTTGTGACAGATTAAATGGGCACGCTCTACCTTGTTGCCACGCCAATCGGGAATCTCGAAGACATTACGCTGCGCGCATTGCGTGTGCTGCGCGAGTGTGATCTGATTGCTACGGAAGATACTCGCACGACGGGCCGGCTTTTAGCGCATTTCGGGATCGAAAAACCTCTGCTGAGCTACTTTGAGCACAACAAGCTCCAACGCCTCGACCAGCTGCTCGAAGCACTGCGCTATGGAAACGTGGCATTGGTGTGCGAAGCTGGTACCCCTCTCTTCTCGGACCCCGGCTACGAGCTGGTACGTGCTGCTCTGGCACAAGGGGTATCCGTGGTGTCCATTCCTGGACCATCAGCGATCATCGCCGCGCTTTCAGTAAGTGGTCTCCCAAGTGACCGCTTCCTCTTCCTGGGTTTTCTGCCGCGACGTAGTGCATCACGCCGTGCGCTGTTGAGCGAGGTGAGCAGCATACGCGCTACGCTGGTTTGTTTCGAGGCACCACATCGTCTGCATAAAACGTTGGCCGATATGGAGGCAATCCTGGGCGGTAGTCGTTCCTGCGCCATTTGCCGCGAGCTCACCAAGCTCCATGAAGAGGTTTGGCGTGGCACACTAGCACAAGCGTGTGCGGAATGGAAAGATCGTCAGCCCCGCGGTGAGTTCACCATCGTGGTGAGCGGTGCACCACTACCCACCGTTTGGGACGAAGCTCGCGTCCGTGAAGCTTTAACCTTGCTCCTAGTGCGTGGGATCGACCGCAGTGCCGCAGCACGCCAGATTGCACGCGAATCAGGTTGGCCCAGAAGAGCGGTGTACGCATTAGCTGTGCAGAGCAGTTCCCAGCAGGAGCGGAATTGAACGGACTTTTTTGAGGATGCTGCACGGTTGAAATTCTATTCCACGAGGGTGTTGAAAAACTCTTAGTTACCCATTTTATTGACCCATTTTCCTACGAAAATCTGATCACTCAAGGGACTTTTTCAACACCCTCTCTATTCCACTATAGCTCCACTATAGCCGTGGCAACGGATAAAGGGTAATCAGCATAGACGCCACACGGAGGATGGGATTGGGGAAAACACCCAATGCAATGGCAGCTAACGAGAGAATCAATGACACTGAAATAGGTAGCCAAGAACCTGGCGCTGCGTGCGAGGCATGCGGTGTGATCTTGTCGACTCTTAATAGTGTGTACAATGCGCGCAGATAAGCCAATACCACGCCCAGACTTGCCAGCACGACTAACCATACCCATCGCTCATCTAGCTGGACCAAATCGCGCAGCATGAGCCAGCGCACCGCGAATCCGGCGGCCAGAGGAGTACCTGTCAGGGTAAAGCTCCCTATCGTCAAAGCGACAGTGGCCAATGGCTGGCGTCGTCCTACGCCGTGAAGACCGACCAGGGTATCTTCACCTACCTCCTTCAGCAAAGTATCTGTGGCGATACCTAATAGCATCAGACCAAGTGCCCGTGTTGCTAAACCGGCGTACAATGCCACCGCTCCCTGTGTTCCTTGCACAGCTAACGCGATCAACAGGCAACCCAGGTCAAATAATGCTGTGTATCCCAGCATGGCGCGCAGAGTGCGCTGGATAGAGACCAATAATCCTCCGAGAGTCACCGAGCCCAATCCTGCCAACAACAACATCCGGCCAGTCTGCTCCCACCAGCTAAACCAGGTAGCCTCGGCCAACACATGCCCGAGCAAGGTCAGTGCCATCATCGGGAAACCGATCAACACCAGCACACTAGGCACAGGAGAAGAGAAAGCACTGATCGTTGTCAATACGCTATATACAGGAAAGGCAGCCAACCACAGGCCGAAGCCTACCGCCAACAGTACGGCTGCTTGAGGCAAGTACATTGCGTGCCCGGCATCCTCGCGATAGAGATCTATATGCCAGGCAGCTAACAAGAAGAAGGGCAACGCCAGACACATGATGACCAAAAAACGCCAAGAACCCCGTACCGAACCAGGACGTTCATCTTGGATGACAGGCACAGCTGCAATTGCAGCGAGCGTCATAGCTAAGCTACTGATGGCCAGGTGACGCGACATAGTTGCAACAGCAAACAACCCTGAAATGCACAAACCAAGCGGCAAGAAGTGGCGTCCTAATCGTAAGGGTTGTCCAGCGATATAGAGCCAAGCTGAAGCAACGAAATAGATTGCCAGCGTGTATTGTGTCAGGGGATCGAGCAGGAAGGTGCGTCCCATCAGGCGCATAGGATTGGTTGGGGGAAGAATGGCAGCCAGTATTCCTGCGAAGATGGAAACAAAAGCGGCCAGATGGCTTCCAAACTGCCAGCGTCGCAGCAGATAAACAGGTATTGCGGCTCCCAGTGGGAGAATGATCAACCACAATGGCGGGTCTATCACGATTCCTCACGCAAGGTGTTAAGCCCCTGGATGGCAGCTAGATAGGAGATGGCTGCGGTGAGCAATAGATTCACCCCGGCCAGCAAAAACACAATGACCAAGCTTGATTCTAAGAGGGTGTAAAGCAGTTCAAAACCCGTCAGGGCGGTCAGCAGCCCCGGACCGGCCAATAGAGGCTGTCCGCTTAGCATCAGTACGACCACACCCACTAGCATCAGCCAGTAGCAACTCAGCCCGACATCGGGTGGTGCCCCCGGCAGTGGATAATCGCGAATGAGAACTGTCGCCAGCACAAACACCAGGCACAGTGCCAAGGCTCGAAAAGCTAGACCGGTCCACGGCAGAGGATCGCGCATGCCGGTGACCTCCTTGGAGAATGACTGTTGGGCTGGATCAACCTTGGCGAGAACGCTCCAGCCGGACTGCCGTGCCGCCAGATAGAGCATCGGACAGATAAGCGCACCAACCAATACCTTGATAAGGGCGATTTCAGGTGGGATCAGCTGGGAAAGGATGAAACCCACTGCCACATACTGTCCCAACAATGCCAGCAGCATCACGCGCCAATCGCGCACCAGAAGGATCAGTGCACTGGCGATCAGCGATCCGATCACTCCGACTTCACGCACGATCCCTAGCATCTGTAACATCTCTTTTGCTTCAGGCATCTACCAAGCCTCAACGTACTAATACATCTGGGTACACAGCCAACACCAGACCCAGACAGATCAACACCAATAGAGCCCAAGCCAAAAAATGTTCACCCTCGATCACGGCGCGCATTCGCAATAGCCAACAGCTAATCGCGCCAACCGGTTGCTGACCAGCCTCCAATAACCATCTCATCCGCAACCACATTACGAAGCGCTGTTCGCCTCCCTCCCCTAAAAGGCGCAACACTCGTCGTCCATAACCCAACGATATGGCCCATAGGGCAGAACCAGACAACCCTATCCAGGTGCCCGCATGGTATGAGATGTGTAGAGGCCTCAACCATATAGCGAGATAAGGCAGTATCAATGCAAACGTGGCGATCCCGATGCCCGCCGCACGCCAACGGGATGGGGGTGATGGAGCAGGGATCACTCCCAAAGCTTCCTGCCAAAATTGGTAGATGGAGGACAACGCTCCCCCCAACGTGATCACCAATAAGGCTGTCGCCACCGGCCCGCCATCATTCCAAAACGAATCAAAGAAACTCTCATGATTCGACGCTCCTACGACCAACAAAGTGCACAGAGAAAGTGTGGCCACGACTGGAGGAAGATAGCCCATACTCTGGGACACCGAACTGAAGAAAGGCCCCAAACTCGTTGGGATCATCGTCAACACAAGCCACGCCAGCATAATCACAATTGGAACACTCGACCATAGAACTTCACGTCCTCCCAGTGCCACGGCTGCCGAAAGAGCGCCCGACGAGGCAAAAGCAGCGTGCACTAAGCGGTGCTCACGCCTCGGTTCGACCCATGCCAATGTCCCATGCAAGAGAGATGTGACCAAAGCTGGCCAGGCAATCCAAGGCGATAGATGCCACATCGCTCCATACAAACCAATAGCCAAGTGCTGCATTGTCCACGCAAGGCGGACGGATGGGAGAGAGTGTACTAGGGCCTCAGATTCAAGCAATGGATAGAGACCCAGGCGCAACCATACCGCCAATGTAGACAAGGCATTGGGAAGCATGGCATCCGGCTGCGACGCAATGTTTCCAAGGCTGGAGAGCATTACCCCAGTAGCGGCGATGACACCGAGCAATAAGCGCGCGACCGCAAGTCGAGGCTCGTTGCGCGCCATCCACCACAATGCTACTATACCGTCGAATGCCAAAATCGCGATAGCAAGCGTGTGGCATGTGCCAGCCATAAACACACCGTAAGCAGCTGCCGCCAATACAAGGAGCAACACCTGGCTGCTTACCGTCACGCGCATGTGAAAATCATGACCCGCAAGCGCTGTAGAGAGCAGAGCCAGGAACAATCCTCCTACCAAGGAGGTAGTAGGCATTCTGTAGAGAGCCAGGATCGTTCCGTCAGACCATTCCATCAGAGGGTATATGATGGGAGGGGGACTGTAAGAAGGAGGAGCGAGCAAGCTACCCCTGCTTATCCACACTACTAGGGCCAACGTAGACCCATTTATGGCTACAAAGACCCAGCTGCGCACCCGCACCGTCAAGGCAGGGCCCAGAGCTAACAACAAGACAGCGCCCAGCAGCAAAACATACAAAGGCGCAAGAGGGGTTATATCATACAAAGGGATCATGATACCTCAGCTACACATTCTACCCCCCATATTTCCTATTGGCAAGAATAAGAAAGTGTGGTATAATATTATGTAATGTAAGGGGTGTTATTTATATAAACAGCGAGGTGGTCTCATGACCAGTAGACAAAAATTGGTGTTGGCAATGTTGTCATTATTGGTTGTCAGCGAGCTATGTGTAGCCGCCTTTTTGGCGCGTTCCTACCTTATGACCTCTCAGGGAGGCGCCGTTGCCCAGGCAACTCCCCCTAAAGTATCAACTCCCGCCCCTTCGCCAACCTGGACCATGCCACCGACCTGGACACCCATTCCATTGCCTCAGGAAACCAAACCGCCCACGCCCACAGCGACACGGGTGGTCAAGGATACTCCCACACCCACAATTACACCAACTTATACGAGGGTCGTGCTCACAACACCGGATACCACGCAGCAAGCCATTCCCAATGCCAACCCCACCCGTCGAGTGACAAAGCGACGCGCACCTATCGTTACACCTACCCCTTCCTATCCATTCAAGCTGGTGGCGACTCAGGAATATACCACCACGAATTCCTTCTTTGTCATCTATGCACAAATCAAGAGTGGAGATGCTCTTGTCGGAGGTTACCGGATTGTGGGTACCCACCAGCCAAGTGGCTTGACTTTTGAGAGTCCACCATCCTGTTGGGATTTGTGCAAGGCAAGTGGGCCACGTATTTCTACGACGCCATGCTGTAATGAATATTGCACCCCCATATCCAGTAGCTTGCCACCACACATCCAAGAAGGCAACGTGGCATTCGAGGCGCCCATTTATGAAACCGGCAGCTATCAGATTCGCTTGCTGGACCCACAGGGCCAACCAGCTTCGGATCTTATCGAGATCCCCATTGATGCCAATGATAAGAAATGGTTCTTCCTTGTCTTCAACCAATGAGCCTCAGATTTAGATTTGGTAATTGTCCCCTCCCCCATTATTCGATTCTACGATTGGTCGAGTGGAGATCGCTGAGTTGTACACACGTGAGTAGGGTGGCACCGAGGTCACTAACCATACGTTGCCGCCGATGATCGAGTCATGCCCGATAACCGTTTCGCCACCCAGGATTGTTGCGCCGGCATAGATGGTCACATTATCCTCGATCGTGGGATGTCGCTTTTTGCGAGCCAGTGACTTGCGCACGCTAAGCGCACCCAGCGTCACACCCTGATAAATCTTGACGTTATTCCCAATCCAGGTTGTCTCGCCGATTACAACCCCTGTGCCGTGATCAATGAAGAAGGAATCACCAATAGTGGCACCCGGATGAATGTCAATGCCTGTCTGGTGATGGATATACTCGCTCATGATCCGCGGCAGCAAGGGCACTTCGTGTTGATAGAAGAAGTGAGCGATGCGATTGACGGCTACTGCTGCCAGGCCAGGATAGGCCAAAATCACTTCTGATTCGCTCTGAGCCGCAGGATCACCCTCCAAAGCTGCGATCACGTCCAGTTGCAAGCGTGCACGGATACGTGGCAGCTCCTTAAGGAAGCTGTCAGTGATGAAACGTGCTTTGTCACGGCAGTCCTTCATCTCCTCGCACTGTCCATAGCGTTGACACTCGTGACACAAGCTCTTGTAAATCTCCTCAATCAGGTTGCGCCGTACCCAGGCAATCCGTTCACGGGTTATGTCCTCCACTGTGTTCATGTCCGTCACAGGGTCTGTCTCAAAATAACCCGGGAACAAAACGGAGCGCAGCACACGCCATATCTCGATGGTGCGCTGCGATGAGGGTAAGTGCGGCCCGCCAATATGCTGGATCCGGTCGGTTTCCCGATAGGAATGCACCAGCTGACGCACAACTTCTTCAATTTGCTCCACTGTGTCTTCCCATACCAACATCGTGACTTCAACCCCCTTAGAGCGATGCTCAAGATGCTCCCAGCCTCCAGAGTATCACTGATCAATATACTCCACGATTATACCCAGTTCGAATCTGTGAGGCAATGATTCAGATTTTGGGAAAGTGGAAGGGGTCGCCCTCGTTGGACAAAATCTCGCATTTAAGTTATAATTTGAAACTAGCATCTTTGCCCAGACAAGGCATGCAGGAGGTGACCTCCAATCCAGTACCAGTATATAAAATGTGTTAGGACTTCCCATTAACCCCCTAAATGAACTGGTGTGCACATCAAGTCAGGCGATGTGTAGTCTGGTAAGGAGGCCAGCCATGTTTAAGGAATTCAAAGAATTTGCTCTGCATGGTAATGTGCTCGATATGGCGGTCGGCATAATCATTGGCGCCGCTTTCAGCTTGATCGTCAACTCGTTGGTCAACGATGTCCTCATACCACCCATTGGTTTGCTGTTGGGAAATGTGGACTTCTCCAACATCTTTATCTTGCTACAGGCAGGTAAGACGCCACCACCCTATGCCTCATTAGCGGAAGCTCAAGCTGCCGGTGCGGTAACCATCAACATCGGATTGTTCATTAACACTGTGATCAACTTCCTGATCGTTGCCTTTGTCCTCTTCTT
>JBMFPH010000160.1:0-1297 GCA_049969215.1 Anaerolineae bacterium
GTACTTCGTCGATCGAGATCGGTTGTACGCGGGTATAGACCCAGCGCGGGCAAATCATAACCGGTAAACGTTCCGTGAGATAACGGATCATCTCGAACGAGGCGCTTCCCGCGCCTACGATAATCGCAGCACGGAATTCAGTGACCGGCACATCGTAGGAACTCAGTACGCGGCCCGTATCTTGGCGCGAGCGCAAGTGCGGTGAAAGATCTGCAGTGGGATCTCCCAATCCTCCCAGGTAAATAATCCGCTGCACGCCGGCATTGTGCGCTGCTCGGGCGAAATTGTTTGCTGCAACAAGGTCGCGCTGGTAAAAATCTGGGGCACCTGACATGCTATGTACCAGGTAGTAGGCTGCCGTAATCCCTTGCAATGCCTCGGTCAATCTATCGGACGACAGCACGTCGCCCTGGACAACTTCCACTTGATCCAACCAAGATCGGCCTTGCAAGCGACCTGGATCACGCACCAGACAGCGGATCCGATACCCTGCCTCTAAAAGGCGCGGTACTAAGCGCCCGCCTACGTATCCTGTTGCCCCTGTCACCAGCACCAGATCATTTGATGACATGTTGTTGCTCCAGAGAACGAGTTACGCGGTCACAGCACTCCCGCCAGCTGATCCAACACAGTGCGGATCAGCATCGCACTGTTACGCAGCGCTTTTCTCTCTAGCGCATCGAGCTCTAAGGGCAATCGCGCAATGATCCCGTTGCCTCCTACGAGATGGGGCACCGAAAGGGTGATATCCTGTACATCTTCCACCCGTTGCAGCGGTGTACAGACAGTGAGCACGGCGCGTTGATCGTGGAGAATGGCGTGGACGAGACGCGCCAGAGCGGCTCCAATGCCGTAATAGGTGGCTCCCTTACCGGCAATGATGTGATAGGCCGCGCCGCGCACGGCGTCATCAATCGCCTGACGTTTTTCAGTGTCAAAACAGATGCCACGCTCGCGGCAGAAGGTCTCTAGAGAGGCACCTCCTATGTTGACCATTGACCAGGTCAGCACCTCTGAATCGCCGTGTTCGCCGACCACATACCCGTGCACGTGTTGCGCATCCACTCCCAGTTCGCGTCCGAGCAAGGCACGAAAACGCGCTGTGTCCAGCATCGTTCCCGAACCCAGCACGCGACCGGATGGTACGTTGTGCTCTGCGGCATAATACGCTGCCAGATGAGTCATAACGTCCACCGGATTCGTGGCTACCACGAGCACCGCTTCGGGTGCCCAGCGTAACACCTGGGGCACAATCTCACGGAAGACCACCGCATTGCGTTCCAGCAGTTGCAAGCGC
>JBMFPH010000160.1:1307-7664 GCA_049969215.1 Anaerolineae bacterium
TGCCGGCGAGATCGCGATAGCTGCCTCGTCGCACGTGCAAGGCATGCGCAAAGGGCACTGCGTGGAGAACATCGTCCGCCTCCGCTTGTGCCCGCATCTCGTTCTTGTCTATCAGGATGATCTCGCGGCCGATCCCGCGCATGACAAGCGCATATGCTGTGGTAGCGCCCACGAAGCCAGCGCCTACAATGCCGATTCGCACGGTTTCCTCCGAAGTGAAGAGATGGGAAGGAGATTTCAGCTATCTACTTCGATCAATCCTTTGCGGATTGCGTATTTAATCAGCTGGGACAAGCTGTGGAGACCCAATTTGTGCATAATGGCAGCGCGATATTTCTCGACAGTTTTCTCGCTGAGGCAAAGCAGCTCTCCAATCTCCCGTGTGGTATAACCCTCGGCGACCAAGCGCAGAATTTCCTTCTCGCGCACGCTGAGCTCCTCGTAGTGAGAACGATTCTGGCTTGCGGAATGGGACAAATAGTCGCTCAGCACCGCTTTGGTCACAGCCGGTGAGAGATAGGCTTCGCCACAGTAGACTGCGCGAATAGCCCGCAACAGCTCCTCTGGGTCACTTTCTTTGAGCACATAACCCTGGGCGCCTGCCTGCAGCATGGCGAAAAAGTACTCCTCACGATCATGCATGGTCAACGCCAGGACATGGACATGGGGCACGCGTTCTTTAATCTGTTGGGTGGCCTCCATACCGCTCACATTTCCCATAGCAATGTCCATCAACACCACGTCCGGTTGTAAGCGCGCAGCCTGTTCAACCGCATCACAGCCACTGCCTGCTTCACCCACCACCTCGATGTCGGGATGACCTTCTAACAGCAGACGGATGCCGGCGCGTACTAAAGAATGATCATCAGCGATCAATACGCGTATTCTGCTCATGTCATGGCCCCCCATCTTTCGTGGATACCGATTTCCAATCTCCATCCAGAGGGATTTCGGCCAACAGCAGAGTACCTGCCCCTGGACGTGTGCTGATGTAAAACTTGCCATCCAGCAGGGTGATCCGTTCTTCCATACCCAACAAACCCCAAGCTTGGCGTGGACCATTCATAACTTGAGCTAGGTCAAATCCTTGACCATTATCACGCACACGAACCAAGAGGCGTCCTTCCTGCTTGGTCAGAGAGATGCTCGCCTGCGTGGCGCGGGAATGACGCGCAATGTTGGTGATCGCCTCCTGCACCACGCGAAACACTGCTGTCTCCACTTCATGTGGAAGGTTATCGCGCAGACCACTGGCCCGCAATTCCACTTGGATCCCGAGTGGTTCCAGATGTTTCTTGGTTTGCGCGCGCAAGGCAAGCGCAAGTCCTAAATCGTCTAAAACTTCTGGACGCAGGTCAAAAATTAACCCCCGCAAGTTATTTAGCGCTTGACTTGCAATGTTGCGCACGTTTGCCAGTTTCTCCCGTCCACTCACAAGTTCGGACGGCAAACTATTCTCCACCACGGTTGTGGTCATAATAATGGCGGTCAGCGCCTGGCCAATTTCATCGTGCAATTCACGTGCCAGACGAGCGCGCTCTTGCTCTTGAGCTGTCAACAGCTTGCCCAACAGACGCTTGGATAGCTCATCCTTGCGGCGCAACTGTTCGTATAAAGCCACCAGCTCACTGGTGCGCTCCTCGACAATTTCTTCAATCACCTCTTCCCACAAATGACGATCTTCCCGACTGGATTCCAATCGGGCACGCATCCGCTCGGCATATGCTGCGACGTGGGGCAAATCTCGCAACTCAGCCGAAGGTAAGAGCTCTTGTAGATCCTGTGCGATATTGGAGACGCTTTCTTGCCCACCAAGATCACTTGACGGGAGATCTGATGGGCGTGTTGTCTGGCGTGCCAGTGCCCAAGCCACTAATCCGACGAGGATGCATGCCCCAACACTCAACAGAGCAGCGGGCCCTCTCGTTATGCCGACAGGTGTCACTACGGTCGAGGACAGCAATGCGTGGTCATCGGTAACATTCGTGTGGGCAAGCCAGACACAGATGAGCGCTCCCAGCAGGCCAAACGCTATAAAAGCCCAGCCACTTATTCGTCGCCATATATGAAACAGCGCTCCTAGACTGCCGATTCGCATCCTTGTCCTCCTAGGGAGACACAATCTCCCACAACATCTATAGGACTCAATGCCAGGTACGGCGACGAAGTGTTGTGTGTCCTCTCACTGTACTTATTATAACTCAACTCACCACTTAGAAAAGTGAATTGATCCATCCAGGCAGGGCTTTTCGGTTTTCGGATATCGCTTTCATCGGGTGGAGCGGTAGGCTTAGACCCCGATCAGGCTGTGCAGCCAGTACCCGCCAGCCGTCCGGAATGAAGCGAAACCCCAGACGCCGGATGAGGTTGAGCGCCACCGTGCGCAGGTTGCTCAGCGCCAATAGCCTTGGCACGCGCGTGGTTGCGCTCCTCACCGTACGCTACATCCGGCACCGAAAAGACGCGGTTCTCCACCTCCCAATGACCGCGCAACCACGCCAGTGCCCGCTGCGGATCGAACGCTGGAAGATGACCCCCCTGCTACCCAGAACGCCTCCTCGATACCCTCCCATTCTATCTACCCAATCCGCCGCCGATAGCGTCGCATCTGTCCGCTCCAGCACACCTCCAGCCAGCCACACTCGCGGGCCAGGTACTCCCCCAACGCCGGGCTCGCTACGACTCAGCTCTCCAGCCAAGCGTGCACCGCCCGCTCCAATGCGCCTACATCCAGCCGTTACAACACCCTCCACAGCGTCATCAAGGCCGGCAACCGCCCCGCGCCCAGAAGTCCAACAGTTTGAGCAACAATTCCTGATGTGCCTGCGCCCATTGCCATGTCCCGTGCAGACTGCTCTCCCCGTGCAAGGCCGCCAAGATCAACAATGCCAACCCGCAAGGGTCGCTGCAGTCGCCAGCTGATTTCAGCGCGAGACGAACAGGCTCACCAATTGTGCGCGTGTGGTTTCCAGACGCCCAGCAATCACACGGCAAATGCGGTTCATCAGTGTATAACACAGCTGGGCATCGCTCGCGAAGAGTGCCAACAAATCGCGGCTGGAGAAAGCCAGTACAGTCACCGGGGTGGCACATTGCGCTGAGGCGGTATAAACATAGGGCTCGACAACTGCCGACCAGCCGAAGACTTCCCCCTGGGTGAGCGTCATCAGCAATTCGCGACGCACGCCCTGGGCATCCTCATTAATGGTCAAGTCCACCCAGCCATCCAGAAGGAGATATAGGCTAGTTGCCGGGTCACCCTGCCGGAATATCAGCGCGCCCTCTGGAAAATGGACGCAACCGGCGAGAGAGGCCAATTGTTCCAACGTGGCCTTGTTCAGCCCGGCGAAGAAGGAACAGCACGTCAGGCTCTCAGGCCTCACCATATGCGCAGGCAATGCCAAGAGCACAATACGTACGAGGAAAAAACTGATCGGCTCAGCTGCTCCCTATACCTTACGGTATCGGGGATGCGCCATGAACGCAAAATATAGGACACCTTACTGCACGTAAGCTGGCAACGCTTCCATCCGCAGGTCGCGCAGCCGCTCGCGGATGACCTGGGCCATCTTTTCCATCATCAGGCA
Organism: Anaerolineae bacterium; assembly: GCA_049969215.1. Classification (GTDB taxonomy): domain Bacteria; phylum Chloroflexota; class Anaerolineae; order 4572-78; family NAK82; genus NAK82. The sequence goes on from JBMFPH010000160.1 coordinate 4,895, forward strand.
GCCGAACTGCCAATCCGCAGGAAACGCGCTGCGGATGCGCTGGCAGTCGAAGCGCACCACCCGGCAGGGCGTCAGCGCCTTGGCGCCGGCGGTGGTCTCGTGCGGTGGCACCAAGCCGGACCAGCCAAACACATCGCCCGGACCGACTGTGCTGGTGACCGCTTCTTGCCGCGGCAGCTCCACCACGATGCCCACCTGCCCCTCCAGCACCAGGTACAGGTTATGCAGCTCCTCGTCCTGGCGGAAGAACCAGTGCCCCGGTTCGACGCTCATCTCTTCCGCGGCCATCGCCAAGGTGTTGATCTGCTCGATCGTCAGCCCGCCAAACAACGGAAACCGGCGCAGCAGCTCGGGTGAGACCATCTTTCCCCTCCTGTGTACCCTGAAATCCGGGCAGACACCGAGGCGGGCGCTGCATGCATGGCCTCGATGCCTGCCCACCGATTCAACGGCCGTCGCGTACCACCCGATCGATGATGGAATGTTGCGCATCGCGGATGATCACCTCCAGCGGCATCTGGCCCGGCAGGGCGTGGGTGGCACAGGCTATGCACGGGTCGTACGCGCGGAAGGCCATCTCGATACGATTAAGGATTTCATCCGTGACAGCCGTCCCCTTCTTGATCAATCCCTGCGCAGCTTTGCGGATGGACATAGCGATGGGCGCGTAGTTGTTGGTGGTGCCCACGATCAGGTTGACGCGCGTCAGGATGCCCTTCTCGTCCGTCCAGTAATGATGGGTCAGCGTGCCGCGCGGCGCTTCCACACAACCCACCCCTTCATCGGGCGTGCTGGTGACCGGCGTGCGCAGGTTGGGATCGGTGATCTCCGGGTCGTTGATCAGCTCGACCATCCGCTCCGCGGCATAGAGCAGCTCGATCAGCCGTGCCCAGTGTGTCGCCAGGCGATAATGGATGGGCTGATAGCGGCCATCGCGCTTCTTGCTGCCCAACGTCTCGTACATCTTCTCGTAGGCTTCTTGAGCGCGCGGCGTCGCCATGCCGTCCGCTGCGTTCAGCCGCGACAGGGGCGTGGCGCAGTAAACGCCGCTCTCCTTGCCGTCCACGAAACCCTTCCAGCCCACACCCCGCAGATAAGGGAACTTCAGGTAGGTCCACGGCTCGACGTGCTCGGCGATGTGGGTCACGTATTCGCGCGGATGGTAGCGCACGAAGCCCTTGCCCTCGGGATCGACCACGCGGATCATGCCGTCGTAGAAGTTGACGCAGTTGTTGGCGTCCACCGTGCCCATGTAGTAGGTGCGGTGGGTGTAGGTGTCGGAGAGGATCATGTCCACGTACGCTTTGTTCTTGAGCACGATGTCTTCGAAGATCTTCAGGCTGAACAAGCCGAACTCGACGTTCTGGCGCGCGATCTCGGCGAACTCCTGTTGCATCTCCTTGGTGATGGCCTTGCTCCAGCCGCCCGGCAGCCCGGCCACGGGATGGACGCCGCGCCCACCCAGTTCCTCGATGATGTGATGGTTGCGGATGCGGGTGTCGATCACCTGCTTGCCGATCTCGACGCCCACCTTGTGCACCACGCCCAGAATGTTGCGCTCGGCCGGGGGCGCGTCCGGACCCACCACGAAGTCCGGCCCGCCCAGGGCATAAAAGTGGGTCGTGTGATCGGTGACGTAGAAGGCGGAGTAGAAGAACTCGCGCACCTTCTTCACCGCTGAGGAAGGCTCGACGTGGTATAGCGCGTCCAACGCCTTGGTGGATGCCATATGGTGCGCTTCCGGACAGACGCCGCAGATCTGCGTGGTGATGCGTGGCATCTCCTCGGCCGGACGCCCCACGCAGAACTGCTCGAACCCGCGCAACTCCGGGATGACCAAATAGGCATTGGCGACGTTGCCCTGATCGTCGAGGAAGATCTCGATCTTGCCATGGCCTTCCAGGCGGGTGATCGGATCGATGCTGATGCGTTTCATTGGACACCTCCCTGTGCACTGCTGCCCGTCGCGACGCGGGCGCGCTGTAACAACGAGTGTGCCATACTATAGCGATAGAGGGTGCCGGCGGGATCCACCAGTGTCTCCATCACCTCTTCGATCATTGGCTCCAGCTTGGGCTCCTCGTCGCGCAGGGTGCCCACGCCCACCACTGAAGCGAGCGCCGAGAGCATGCGGGCGCCCTGGTCTTCCACGCCGTCCAGCGGTCCATAGCAGCCGCGGCATCCCATGCCGACGCGTGGACAGCGCGCATTGCAGCCCGAGCGCGTGGCCGGCCCCATGCAGAACAGCCCTTGCTCCAACAGGCAGATGCCCGGCTCCGGCACGATCTCATACGGGCGGTAGAAGCGGGTGATGGTCTTTTCGTGCTTCTCCAATGGGCACTCCTCGCAAACGGCCACCTTGCCGGCGCCGATGATCGTCGAGCCGGGCGGCGGCAAGGGCGCGCCGCTCACAATCGCCTCCAACACACCCCAGATTTGATGCGGCTCGGGCGGGCAGCCTGGGATGATGTAGTCCACCGGCACCACCTGGTCCAGCGACCGCACGCGGTCGTAGAAGACCGGGATGCGCAGCTCTCCTTCAGGCACCTTGGTGACCGGCTGGGGCACGACGCGTTTGGGATTCTCGGTGGAGATGCTGTTGATGTATGCCGCATTGAAGATCGCCTCGGGTGTGGTCAGGTTGGCGAGCGCTGGAATGCATCCTTCGTGCGCACAGGAGCCGAAGGCGACCAGCACCTTGGACTTGCGGCGCAGGAGATGCGCCATCTCCTCGTTCTCGCTGGTGCGGATAGCGCCGTTGAAGAGGCAG
>JBMFPH010000161.1:0-7630 GCA_049969215.1 Anaerolineae bacterium
CAGAATATCGTGGAAAAACGTGGTGCGTTCTACCTCTACGGCGAGATGCGCATAGGACAGGGACGCGAGAACGTCAAACAATTCCTGCGGGAAAACCCCCAGCTGCTGGAAGAAATTGAGGGGCGCATCCGTCAAGCGCTCGACATCTTCAACATCGGAAGCGTAATCTCAGCTGCTGAAAGCCGATCTTCAGATGATGAATATCCCGAGGAAGTCCCTGAGGCAGATCTGTAGCCATGCGCGTCGAGCTGTTCACCGATCCCTCCGTCTTTGTCCAGCTGGCCGATGAATGGGACAATCTCCTGGCGCGTGCGGTGGTGCCCTCCATCTTTCTCTCCCATCGCTGGCAGAGCACCTGGTGGCACCACTTCGGCAATGGGCATCTGCTCTTGATCGCCGTGCGCGATGAAGCAAACCAACTTATGGGCCTCGCCCCCTTGTTCTGCTCGCAGGAAAGCCCGGAGTGTGTCTCCTTCATCGGGTGTGTGGATGTCTCGGATTATCTCGATTTCATTGTGGATCGCTCCTGTGCCAGCGCAGTTTATCGAACCTTGTGGGAGTTTATATGCAGCCCGCATATGCCAACTTGGGAGGTGCTCAATCTGTGTAACATCCCTGCAGTGTCCCCCACTTGTGAGCAGCTATCAGCTCTGGCACAGGTAGACGGCTTTACCAGCAGCGTGACACAGGAGAGCGTATGTCCGGTGATCACTTTGCCCGACTCATGGGAAGCTTATCTTGCTACCCTTGATAAGAAGCAACGCCATGAGATACGCCGCAAGCTACGCCGTGCCGAAGAGTCAGCCAAGGTGCACTGGTATGTGTTGGAGCAGCCCGAAGCGGCCGCTACTCATGTGGAGTCCTTCATCGAATTACACCAGAAAAGCACCGCTGAAAAACGGGGTTTTTGGGACGAGAGAATGATAGAGTTCTTTCGCACCATATCCCGAAGCTTTGCCGAGGTGGGCTGGCTGAAGCTTTATTTTATCGAGTTTAATGGTGAACGTGCTGCCGCGTTTATGTGTTTTGACTATCGCAACGAGATTTTAGTTTACAATTCGGGTTATGATCCGGAGCGCTTCGCTTGGCTGAGCCCGGGAATCGTGCTGAACGCACGCATTATTGAGCATGCGATCCAATTGGGCCGTCGTAGATTGGACTTCCTGCGTGGGGATGAAGAGTACAAGTTTCGTTTTGGCGCGATGCCAGAACCAGTCTACCGCTTGCGCATCGAGCGTCTAAGCTCATGACTTCGAGCAGGCGAAAATCTACTCGCGCCGAGAAGGGAGCCTGGGCAGCAGCCAAGCCAGAAAGGCATCGATAGAGCGCGTCTGGATAAACACAGAGCCAGGTCCTGTCAGGTCCACTACCAATCCTTCCTTGCTTAAGAAAGTGGATTTGATGCTTCCAACGGGGCGCACTTTGAATCCGATATTGTCGGGAAACGCCACGATGTGTCCGCTATCCACTGTATAACGTTCTCCAGGTGATAGATCTCTGCCATGAATCGCTCCATAAGCTGAGACGATCACTTTACCGCTGCCTGACACGCGTAGCATAATGAGCCCTTCGGAACCGAAGAAGGCGCGTGCACCACCCCATGTCGTATCGATGCGTAAGCTTGTCTCTGCAGCGACGAAGGAGCCGGATTGGATCAGCATGGATTGGTTCTCCAGCTCGAGCACCGCTAGATCACCCGGAAGCGCTGGTGCTAGAGTGATTTCTCCACCCTCAGCCGGTGCCTGAAAGACGTTTTGGAAAAAACTCTCGCCACCGGCAATCGAACGCGCCAGTGACTTGAGCAAACCACCTGTCGCTTGTGTCTGGATGCTCACTCCATTGGACATGCTCACCATCGAGCCGGCTTCAACGCGGATCTCTTCAAGGGGTGCGAGTCGCACCAATGCTAACGAATAAGAAGGCCGATACATGATCTCGACATCCACTCGATCTCTCCCTCTTCCTACTCTGCTTTGGAAGTCGTTTCATCCTCATCTGGACGGTGAATACAACTTTCTAGCCATTTCAGTTGGGCCTCGACCTGGCCGATTCGGAATCGCCACACCAGCCATTCGAATGGACAAGTGGTACGGCAGGCTTCGGCCTGTGTTGCATAGTTTGTCAGCCATTCCAGACAGCGCATGCGCTGAGCGCGTACCAGCTGAAAAACAACTTCTGGCCCCTCACGACGTGCAAAATACAGCTTTACCAAAAACTCAAGGCGGATGTCCCGTGGACGCTCTACCGGAGCAGCTAGCCAGGAGGCGAATACCTTGCTACCCGCCTCGGTTAGGTGGAAGATGTGACGTGTCGGACGATTCTCTTGTGGTTCCAATGAAACGGTGATATAGCCTTGCTCTTCGAGTTTCGCTAGCAGGGCATATAGCTGGCTGCGTGTGATACGCCATACGATTCCTATCCCGTCAGGCCGATGCAGCTCGCGATAAATGTCGTAGCCATGCATAGGGCGCTCATGAAGAAACCCCAAGAGCGCGTGCTCGATGGAGTGCAATAAGAGGGATGTTGAGGCCATGGAACACGCCTTCCTATCGCCCACATATTCCAGGGGGCCAACCGATTGCAACGTGACTAACTAGGCGTGTCAACCATTTTCGCCGATAGCCTCCCAGGAACGCGTGGAGCACTATGCTGTCGCGTGAGAGGCACCACCAAATACACGGCGCAGGAACCTTCCGATCTCGCCGTTGTTCCACACAACCAACAAAGGCACCGCGTTGAAAATAGAGGAATAGGTGCCACTGATCATGCCCACCAACAGCACTACCACAAACTGTTTGATGGTGGCCCCTCCGAAAAGCAAGATGGCAATCAACACGAAGATGGCATTCAGCTGGGTCGCTAAAGAGCGATGCAGTGTCTCGAGTAGGCTGCGATTGACAATCGTCTCATAATCCTCACCACGCCGTTTGGGCACATTTTCGCGGATGCGGTCGTACACGACAATGGTATCTTGCACAGAAAAGCCGATCACGGTAAGCAATGCGGTCAGGAAAAGGGCATCGACCTCCCACCCGAAGAGCAAACCTGCTAATGAGAAAAGTCCAGTGGCAACCAACACGTCGTGGGCCATAGCACTGATGGCGCATATACCGTAACGAAGCGAGTTGGGCACCTTGCGGAAAGCCCACCAGATGTAGAACACAATCACAGCCGAAGCAGCGATCACAGCGATCGTGGCCGCCTGCGTAACCTCTGAGCCAACGGTGGGTCCCACCATCTCGTAGCGTAATTCCTCGAAGCTGCCGACGCGTTGACGCAGCTCCTCTTGCAGCTGAACCTTCTGTTCCTCCTCCAGCACCTTACATCGTATTAGAGCGGTTCGTTCATCACCGGCAGTGGTCACAACGGTATCTCCGAGCCCGTTGTCCACAAAGACAGCACGCACAACACTAGGCTGGACGGGTTTCTCAAAGCGCAGCTCCATCATGCTGCCGCCGGTAAAATCGATGCTCAGGCGCAATGGAGTTCCAAAGCGCGCAATCGAGAGAAGCATGGCCACAATGCCGGGTATGATAATTGCCGCGGAAATGGCAAAATAGAGATAACGGCGCTGGATAATGTTGAACATAAGTCCTCCGGAAAATCTCTCAGCGATGATCTAGCTCACGGTTCCACTCATCTGGTCGATCTGTCCCCTCAAACGTTCAGCTCACGTTCCTAGCAGCCAGCGTTTCTTGCGCAGTCCCTCTCCCGTCAGGTGCAGACTGAAACGCAAGAATGTCCGGGTTACTATGATCGCGGTGAATAGGTTGACAAGCACCCCCAGAGCTAGAGTGATAGCGAAACCCTTTACTGTGCTGGCGCCGTAATTGGAGCCAAACCAATACAGAATGACGCATGTGAGCAAAGTGCTCAGGTTTGAATCGCGAATGGAGGTCCACGCACGGCTGAAACCGGCCTCCATCGCCGTTCTGAGTGGTTTGCCGGCGCGCAGTTCCTCCTTCATGCGTTCAAAGACCAGAATGTTGGCGTCCACTGCCATACCGGTTGAAAGGATAAAGCCAGTGATGGCTGGCAGCGTCATGGTGACAGGCATAAGTTTGTAAAGCGCAACGTTGATCAGCGCGTAGATCACGAGTGCTACATCGGCCAGTGCACCGGGCACGCGATAGTAGGTGACCATGAACAACAACACCACGATCAAGCCGATGATGCCAGCACGGAGGCTGCGCTGCACCGAGTCCTGTCCTAACGTCGGGCCGACGGTGCGGTTCTCAATCACCTTGAGGGGCACCGGCAGAGCACCATATTTCATCTGGATGGCCAACTTGCGTGCTTCCTCGAGAGGAAACCCACCCTGTTGGCCACTGCTAATGATCCCCTTGCCGGAGGTAATGGCCTCCTTGATCACCGGTGCCGAGAGCACACGTTTGTCGAGCACAATCGCCACAATGTCACCCACATGTTTCAGCGTGTAATCGCGGAAGATCTGGCTACCTTCTTCCGTCAGCTCAAATGCAATGACAACCTGTCCCATATTATCCGTGCTCACGTTGGCATCCTTGAGATGACGACCGGTCATGAGCGTCGGGAATACTCTGCCACCATAAGCGTATTCTGTGAGACTGATTGCTTCTGTGCCGGTTATGCTTTCCGCTGCAGTGATGGGTTGGCTGCTTGTTACCGTGGGAGTGGCAGTAATGACTTCGGGTGCAGTTGTCACGCTCGGTGTCACGGTTTGGGTGGTGGTGAACACCTGGTTGGGATTCACATCCAGACTGGTTCGGATCAGTTGACCTTCGCGCAGAGGAGTACGTCCTGCCTCTACGAATTCAAGCAGGCCGGTTTCGCGCAGCGTGGCAATCGCCTGGTCAGGATTTTCAATGCCTGGTAGCTCAACAATAATGCGTCTTGCGCCCTGGAGCTGTACAAGTGGCTCCGTGACACCAAGCCCATTCACGCGATTTTCGACGATCACACGTGCTGCTTCCATAGTACGTGCATCAAAGTTCGCTTCCTGATCAGCTGGCACATCTGCTTCCAGCAATACTTGCAGGCCCCCTTGCAGATCAAGCCCCAATAGGAGACGAAGGTCACGGTCAATGCGCAAACTACCAAGGTTGAGATGAATGCCCGGATTATCCGGCAGTGCAATCCAGACCACTACAGCGCTCAGAAGAATGATGAATACCAAGAGGTTAATGTCACGTTGGCGCATAATAGCCTCTGTCTAGTGGAATTACGTGGTGCTATGTGATAAGCGTAAATACCATTATAGGGCCCAGCAAAGTCGGATGTCAAGTTTTTGTAAACATTCAAGCCCGAGTACTGTCGTTGCGTCCAGAAACACCGAGGTAATAAGATCCTATCTCTGGGCAGCAATCACCACAAGTGCACGCTCCAACCCGGCATAATCGCGCCGAAGGCTGACCTCTGCGTGAGGGAAAAATGCGCGTGCCAGCTCCGAGATAGCACGAGCTTGCTCAGGGCCTAGCTCCATGGCAAAAAGTCCATCGGGCCGCAAGTGCCGTGGCATCGTGGCAAGCAGCCGCCGAATGACACACAAACCATCCACGCCGCCGTCTAGGGCAATTCGCGGTTCCCACGCTAGAGGAAGGGTTATCCCGGAAACCTCCCCTGATGGAGACTCTTCCTGATTTCCACGGCATGCCGGCAGTCTGTGCCCGTCTCGTAGCTTGTCAACGCCAGTTGCACTCGGAATTGCACACAGCTCATCGCTGCGTAGGTAGGGAGGGTTAGCAAGCACTATGTCGAATGGAGTGTGCACAGGGAGCAGCAAATCAGATTGGAGAAACAGAATTCGCTCACTCACCCCATAGCGTTGGGCGTTGTGTTGTGCCAAGAGTAAAGCTGGGGCCGATATGTCGATAGCAACAACTTGTGCCCGCGGCAGGTGCACTGCCAATGTGACGGCCAATACGCCGCTTCCTGTGCCCACATCGGCCACCCATAGTGCTTCACCTCTATCCGTTACATGTTCCAGAACGATCTCGACCAACAATTCGGTCTCTGGGCGTGGCACCAATACAGCGGGGGTGATCACGAAGTCGAGCCCGAAGAACTCTTTATGGCCCACCAGGTAAGCGACCGGTTCATGAGCGCAGCGCCGCATCACCAGGGTTACAAAACCTTGTATTTGGGAGTCTGTCAAGTGATATTCCGGATGAGCATGCAACCAAGCGCGATTACGTTGCAATGCATGCGCCAGAATCACTTCAGCGTCCAACACAGGTGTGACAGAGCCGGCAGCGCTCAGTTGGGCAGATGCCCAACTGAGTGCTACTGCTATCGTTGAACACATACCTGGCATGGGATTTAGCTGATGCTGATCTTCTGCTCGGCAGCGATCTGTTCGAGCTTGGCAGCCTGATCGGCCAGGACGAGCGCCTCAAGCAGTTCGTCCAAATCGCCGTCCAGGATTTCTTGCAAGCGATAGCTGGTGAACCCGATGCGATGATCGGTGACGCGATTTTGGGGGAAGTTGTAAGTTCGAATCTTCTCACTGCGTTCGCCGGTGCCGATCTGAGAGCGGCGTGCTGCGCCCTGTTCTGCGATCAAACGCTGCTGCTCCATTTCGTACAGGCGCGCTCGTAAGATAGCCATCGCACGTAATTTGTTCTGCAGTTGGGAGCGTTCATCCTGGCATGTGACTACGATACCGGTGGGCAGATGGGTGATGCGGATAGCCGAGTCGGTTGTGTTGACCGATTGACCCCCAGCTCCTTGGGAGCGAAAAACGTCTATTCGAAGATCATCAGGATCGATCTGAACTTCTACTTCCGCCATCTCAGGTAACACAGCCACAGTTGCAGTGGAGGTATGGATGCGGCCGCTTGCTTCCGTTTCAGGCACACGCTGCACACGATGCACACCGCTTTCATACTTGAGCCACGAGTAAGCGCCGCGGCCTTGCACCTCGAAAATAATTTCTTTGAAGCCGCCGATACCAGTAGGATGGCTACTCAAAATCTCCGTCTTCCAGCGCCGTCTCTCGGCATAGCGACTGTACATTCGGTACAGATCAGCGGCAAAGAGAGCCGCCTCTTCGCCTCCAGTGCCGGCGCGGATCTCAATGATGACATCTTTCTCATCGTTGGGGTCCCTGGGTAAAAGCAGACGGCGCAAGCGATCTACGACCACTTTCTCCTCGTTGGTCAGCCGCTCTATCTCTTCGTAAGCTAGCGCAGCCATCTCCTCATCCGGACTGTCATTCAGCAACGCACGCGCTTGCTCCAGCTGGGCGTTGATGCGACGGTAGTGACGATACAGCTGCACCAATTCCTCCAGCTCGGCGACTTCCTGAGCATAGCGACGCAGCAGGTCAGGATCGGTGGCGACCTGATAGTCAGCCATCAGATTATTCAATTCCTCATAGCGGGTTTCGACCGCCTCCAGACGCTCATGCAGTGACTTGTCTAACATCCCTTGAAACCACTCTCGCTAGGGTTTTCATTATTAATCATATACCCGCCGCAGGGCTTCCGTCAAAAGTGCTTTGGAAGAGAAGTCGCCTTGTGAGTAGGTTGCATTCATTATGACAAGGATTCCTACTATTTATGTTTATTCTGTATTGCAAAATTAAGTTATTGTAGTATAATATTCCATGCAGCATAAGTGACCATCTCCCTCGATTGATGGGCTGGCAGAG
>JBMFPH010000162.1:0-7587 GCA_049969215.1 Anaerolineae bacterium
GAACGTAATGCCGCGCTCTTCGGTGGGCATGCCCAGCCTTGCCAGCAAATCGCGCACGCAGCTCCCTTCCGGCAACGATGGGCGCACCAAAGCGTAGCTTGATGCGCCTGATGTACCTCCATAACGAGCCAACGGCCCGTACAACCAGACCTCGACCGAGATCGTCTTCACTTTCAACCGCCTCCAACTGGGGGAAAGATGCCCACTTCGTCCCCGGGTTGCAGCGCGTAGTCTAGAGGCTGTACACGACCGTTCACAAAAATCGCTTTGATCTCCGCAGGTGGCAATGCGAGCTGCTGGATCAAGTCTGCAAGTGTGCTCCCTTCCGGCAACTCTTGTTCAAACGGACGTGCCGTGCGCATCCCCGGGATCTGGGCACGGATGGATTGAGGCACGAGATCAACCAACGTGGCGTAGAGTTTTACATGCACTTTCATTCTTGAGATTTTCCTCGGGTCTTATGGACAGCGGACAATATCTTGCGCCCACAGGCAATCGGCACACGAGGGATTCCATCCCCAACAAGCTTGATTCTGCTCGCGCAAGCTGCAGCTATCGCGCAGGTCGCAGTCAGGGCATGAAGGAAAGCGAAAATCGCGCACCTCATCCCGAAAACGACAGTAAGTCGCGGATGTCCAGATCTCCATGAGCGTCTGCTCGGTGATGATCCCCATACTGTAGCGCGTGACCAACTTGCGTCGTCCGTCGATGGTGAGATAGCTATAGTTATGGGAAAGCGCATAGCAAGGACTCACACTGCCATCCCATCCTACCACTGTTGCACGATCGTGTACAAATCGGCAACGCTGCTCCGCGCCCCAATGCATACGGGGCAGGTCCACCGTACCCCACAAGACCCATGCATCCGCCTTGACCGGCCATCCGCTTGCAACGAGCCCGGCGCGCGGCCCGTAACCGTACAAGATCTCCTGATACAAGTCCTCAGTGTACGCCAATACGTTGCTGACCAGCACTCGCGCCGCCCCCAAGTGGCCAGCTAAGCTGCTCAGCTCTGCCAACTCGGCGATATTACTGCGCAGTGCGACGAATTCAATGCCCAGCGCTGGCGTGAGAGATCCTAGCGCACGCTTGACCTCATTCAGGCCGCGAATGTTATCCAAGACGGTAGCGACCGTTGCGCCACGCACCCCCGAATATGTTTCGGGTCTGACCCCGTCTAAAGAGATCACCAGCCGATCCACGCCTAATTGTACCAATTCGCGTGCCAGTGCACGTTCCATCAATACCCCATTGCTGCCAACCGTCACGGCAATGCCACGTGCCCGCACCAAACGCACCATGTCTACGAAATGCGGATGGCTCATCGGTTCGCCTAATCCACTGAAGACAACGCGGCGCATTTCCGGAAAAGCCCCGAGCTGTTCAACAAGCTGTTCGAACACGGCCATCTCCATGTGAGCTTCAGGGTCTTGCCAGACGTTGCGGATACAGGTGCGACAGCGAAGATTGCACGCCGTGGTCGGTTCAACGTAGACCTTCTGCAAATCCGGTAGACGGGGGAAGAGAACTAGATTAGAATCGCGTCGCTCTACCCAGAATTGTGTATCAGGAGCGAGGTGATTATGTTGCAAGAAGCTTTCCGGCAGGCGGATCGTGCCGTCCTGTTCCACAGTGACCAAGTAGGCCATGACACTTCTCCTTCGCTGCAATTATCACTCCAAACCAAAACGAGACAACCGTTCCCGATATCCCTTAGCACCACAAGGAATATGAGAAAAGGCGCAGTGCCCGACGAGACGAGCACTGCGCCCCCAGCTCGATGTAACCGGCCTACATCTGGCCGTAAACAGCATCCAATGCCGAGTCGGGCACGTCGAAGACGGTGTTGTGCGGTGGCAACGGCTCGTACTTCATGAACTCGGGCAGGCGGTCATGGGCGCTGGTGAATCCAGCGGCCTCATTGAAGGCACGCTCTTTGCGCAAAATTTCCGTTCCCAGCTTGACCACATCGTCGGTGGTAAAGTGAGTACCCAGCACACCGTTGACCTCGTCCACCATGCCTTGGAAGCCGCTCGGGATGTCCAAGATGGCAAAAGCGATAAACAGGCAGTGGCCGGTCGAGTCGATAAAGGCGGTCGTCGCCTGGAACGCGCGACTCAGCTCAGCCTTGCCCTCCGGGCTGAGAGGATCCGCTTTCCCCCCTACGCTGAGAATCTCAGGTGCAATCGTATAGCCGGCGGTGTGATCCGCACCCATCGTGGTGGTCGCGTACGTGATGCCGATGCCCTTCACAGCACGCGGTTCGTAGGCGGGCATACTCTGACCTTTGACGGTGGGGCTGCGTTTCACCCCTAACACGCGCGCAGCTGTCTCGGTGCCACTGCCCAAAATGCGGCCGAGTGGTGTGCCTTTGCCCATCTCGTGGACCAGCTCGATAGCTTTCTTGCCATCTCCGAAAGCCGCCAGCCCGGCTTCCATCGCGACCGCCAATGTCGTGCCGGTCTCGATGGTATCCAGGCCATACTCGTTGCACAATCGGATCAGCTCTGCCACATCATCCAGGTTGTCAATGCCACAATCCGCGCCCAATGCCCAAGATGATTCGTACTCAACACAGGAGACGTGTTCGCTGCCATCCGGCTTGTGCCAGGTGTTGGAGCACTGGATAATACATCCAGGGCTGCAAGCATGGTTGTACAGCTCTTTGCCCAGGCGTTGTTTGTTGCCCTCGAAGATGGCTTCGCCTGCAATGTTGGGGGCACCTTCAAAACGCCCACTGGAGAAATTGCGCGTGGGCAACCCGCCTGCTTCGTTCATGATGTTGATCAGCACAGCTGTGCCGTATGTGTTGAGGCTTCCTTTAGGTTTGGTGATGTTGTGGGTGCGCAGTGCGTCTGTCATCTTCTTGCGCCCTTCTTCAAAGAGCGCTTCATCGGCGAGTTGCACACCGGGGGCGCCTTCACGATTGATCACAATATACTTCAGTCCCTTGCTGCCCATCACCGCGCCCAGTCCGCCGCGCCCGGAATAACGTGTCGCACGATGTTGGATGTCCTGGTATACAATGCCCGAGTTGCCATAGAGGCGCTCCCCCGCGACGCCAATGCCAGCGATGCTCACCCGATTCCCGAAACGTGCGAAGAGGCGATTATAGGCTTCCTGGGTGGGCAGGCCCACGTATTCATCTGCTGCCTCAAAGGCCACAACAGGTTTGCCACTCGCCTTGTCCCATGACAACAATGCCATCCAGAATTTGCCCTTCTCCTGTGGCTGCCCTTCCACCACAAGCGCCCGGATGCGCATTGCCGCAAGCGCCTGGGGCCATTCGCTGCCCGCATTGGACTCCTTGATAGTGCCGGTGAGGGGGGATTTGGCACCTGCCGAGATGCGTCCCGAGGTAGGTGCTGCCGTGCCTGTCACAAAGCCGGGCGAGAAAACCAGCTTGTTATTAGGGCCGAGCGGATGACAGGTGGGAGGCACCTCGTCGTGAATGATGGTCGAAGTGAGGCCACGACCGGCAAGGTGTTTGTATGCTTCGGGCAACTCTTCAAGGCGATAGGACCGATTTGTCATATTGATGCGCAGTATCCACATTGTTCATACCTCCCTTGGTCAAAAAGTATGTTTTGTTGGTGCCCACCTGCTCCGGGATGGTGGGCAAGCACAAAATTGAAAAACAAGGAAGGCGTTATGCTGTATTGACACAACGCCTTCCACTCAAACCATACCCTTCCAAACTGTGAGCTGGATGAGTCGAGCAACCTTTTGCTGCGGGGTGATGGCCACGATCACCCTCCCACTGTCTGCACCATTGCGTTAGAGATCGCCGCGAAGCACCGCTCCGTGGTGAGGCGCCCTCAATCCAATTCTCTTCTATTATGCTGCCATTTTTGTGCGTAGTCAATAGCTTGGGAAAGAATCACACTCCCAGAATTTGCAATCATCATATCGTAATAGTATAATGAAAAAGATTAACCTAGTGTCGTCACAGAAAAGTGGGCTCTTTCCCCACTTTTCTTTGTAAGAAGGTATGATTCGGGAGGCACGACCTTCGCAACGAGTGGCAGAGGCAGGAGGTCAGAGAAGAATCGTGAACAAAGAGTTCATCGCGGCCATCAATCAGGTGTGCCACGAGCGCCAGCTCCCCAAGGAAGTGGTGCTGGAGGCCATCCATGCGGCGTTGGTTTCGGCGTATCGGCGTAGGTTTGGTCCGGTGCCAGGCATCACAGCGCGCCTGGATCTGGAGACGTGCACGGCGCATATTTACTGCGAAAGGACAGTGGTTGAGCATGTTTCCGATGCAACGCGAGAGATTACATTGGAGGAAGCGCGCCGTATCAAACCGGATGCCAACGTGGGCGAGGTGGTGTTGGTGGACATCACTCCGCGAGACTTTGGACGCATTGCCGCTCAAACAGCACGCCAGGTGATCTTGCAGCGCATCCGTGAGGCGGAACGTGACTCGCTCTACCACGCTTATGCCGATCGCGAGGGTGAAATTGTCAATGGCACGGTGCAAAGCATCGATTCCCAACAAGTCACACTGAGCTTGGGCAAGGTGGAAGCAATCCTGCCACGCAGTGAACAGATACCCACCGAGCGTTACAGCATTGGCCAGCGATTGCGCGCTTACGTCTCTGAGGTGCAAAAGACGCCGCGCGGACCGTTGATTGTCGTGTCACGCACCCATCGAAATATGTTGCGCCGCCTGCTCGAGCTTGAGGTGCCAGAAATCTACAATGGCATTGTAGAGATCAAAGCGATTGCACGCGAACCAGGTTATCGTTCTAAAGTGGCTGTGGCTGCTCTGCAAGAGGGTGTGGACCCGGTCGGGTCGTGTGTCGGCATGCGCGGTGTGCGCATCCAGAGCATTGTAAACGAGCTGAACGGAGAAAAAATCGACGTAGTAGCCTGGAGCTCCGACCCGGCGACCCTCATTGCGAATAGCTTGAGCCCGGCCAAGGTGCTGAACGTCATGCTGGAGGACGACAGCAATGACAAGACTGCCGTTGTGGTGGTGCCGGATCGTCAGCTCTCGCTTGCCATCGGCAAGGAAGGTCAGAACGCTCGCCTCGCTGCCAAGCTGACCAACTGGCGTATCGATATCAAGAGCATCTCTGAAGCTGCCTCCGAAGCGCTGGCCAAGGTAGTGGAGCACAAGGATTTGCAAGCTGCCGTCGCACGTGAACAAAATCTGATCACGATGGCACGCGAAATCTTGCAAGAGAAAGAAGGCACAGCGCTTTCCGATGGCGAAATGCAGGCGCTCAGTCAAGTGGTGCGCATCGTGTATGAGGCTGAGAAGTCCCTCGAAAAAGAGCGCGCGGCACTGCGGCTGCGCGAAGCGGTTATCCGTGCCTTGGAGGAAGAAGAGCCGTCCGAGACATCGCCTCGCATAGAACATCCGGAAGATCTGCTTGCCCGCGCCGAGGCGATCTTGGCGGCAAAGTCCGCAGATGCGAGCAGAGAGCAGCCACAGGAACCAGAGGCAAGTATCGGTGCGGATGAAAGCGCTGAGGCATCGGAAGCTGCGGTGCCTGAGACCGTCCCCTTCCCTCTGTGGGAGGAAGAAGTGGCTGTCGTGATGGGAGAGACTGCCGAAACCTCTCCGCAGATGGACACCGCGCCCCAGGAGATCTCGCTGGAAAAGGAGCTGGGCAATCTGCAAGCACCTGAAGAGTTTTACGCTTGGGAGGATGAGGAAGAAGAGGGAGAAGGGCTGCCCGGGCGGGCACGAAAGAAGAAACAACGTGGCAAGCGGCACGAGCTCATCTATGACGAGAAGTTGGGTGCCTATGTCTCACAGCGCCGACGCAAGCCGGGACGCCAACGGGGTGGTTGGGAGGATTACCTGTAAGATAGGGCGATGCGATGAAGCACATACCATTGCGTACGTGTGTCGCCTGTCGTGCGGTGCGTGCAAAGCGCGAGCTCGTTCGTATTGTGCGCACACCGGAAGGACATATTTGCGTGGATAACACTGGCAGGATGAACGGTCGAGGAGCCTATCTCTGTCGTAACCGACGCTGCTGGCAGAGTGCGATCGGCGATTCGCCTCGCCAGTTTGCCAGCAGTCGCCTGGTGGCTGCTTTGCATGCCGTGCCGGATGAAGGGGCATGGTCTGCGCTGCGTGACTACGCTCAGCAGCTGCCTGACGAGGCAGAGACAAATGTCCACGGTGTGCGTGATGGGGTGGTGGAGGTCGAAAGAGCATAGGAGGTCTAACAAGCAGCTGTGATGGATCGGTCCGCAGAATTGCCTATGAGGGCCGATGGTATTGATAGGTTGTGGCAGACCGGAAGAGCAACACAAAAGTGTATAGCGTGATCATCCTTGCGGGATCGGGAGGACAGCAATGATGGCCGAGGCAGGCTGAAGTCTACGGCAAGAGAACTTTCCCCCACGGCAGAATTGCCTGTCCCCCCTACTCCTGTGACATCTAATTAACAACCGCCGATCTGTCAGCTTTCTATGTTCGAGACCTGTGGTGACCAGCTCGATCTGGTGACTATGTGTCGATTGATCGAGATTTGAGTTGGGTGTGCGTCCTTGCACGCCCAAAATGGACACGTTAGCGTGTGGCGGTGCATCCGTCGCCGCTAAGATGAGGGAGGTTGGCATATGAGTAGGAATCAGGCGAAAGTAGCGCAAGCTCGAGTATCACAAGTGCAAGCACCACAAGCTCTATCTGCTGAAACGCGCACGATCCGCGTGCCTTCCAGCTTGACGGTGCGCGAGCTCGCCAATTTGATGCACGTAAGCCCCATCGACGTGATCAAGCAGCTGATGAGTAACGGTATTATGGCTACCATCAACCAGCAGATCGACTTCGACACGGCGGCGATTGTGGCCAGCGATATGGGGTTTGAGGTATTGCCTGAAGCGCCCGTTGAGGTGGCGCCAACACCGACCGCAGCAAGCGGCGCACCTGCGCGCGACCGTTTTATTGCCGAAGAGGATCCCAGTAAACTCAAGCCCAGACCACCCGTTGTAGCTGTGCTCGGCCATGTGGACCACGGCAAAACAACCCTGTTGGATCGCATCCGCGCCACAAATGTCACAGCAGAGGAAGCAGGGGGAATTACACAACATATAGGCGCTTATCAAGTGACGGTGGGGGGACGCAAGATCACCTTCTTGGACACCCCTGGACACGAAGCTTTCACCGCGATGCGCGCGCGCGGTGCTCAGGTCACCGATCTGGTTATCTTGGTCGTTGCTGCTGACGACGGAGTAATGCCTCAGACCCGCGAAGCCATCGAGCACGCACGCGCAGCACAGGTGCCTATCCTGGTGGCATTAAACAAGATTGACAAGAGCAACGCCAATCCCGAGCGGGTTAAGCAACAATTGGCCGATGTGGGATTACTGGTTGAGGAGTGGGGTGGCGACGTCATTTGCGTGCCTGTATCGGCCAAGATGCAAATAGGCATTGACGAACTCTTGGAAAACATCTTTCTGGTCACAGACGTGGCGGATCTGCGCGCCAACCCCGACCGCCCTGCGCAAGGCACCGTGATCGAGAGCACGATGGATGAGCGACAAGGCGCCAAGATCACCTTGTTGGTTCAGAACGGCACCTTGCGTGTCGGCGATGTTGTGGTCATCGGGTCACATTTCGGCAAA
>JBMFPH010000163.1:0-7582 GCA_049969215.1 Anaerolineae bacterium
CGCCATGAGGCGAGCGCCCTGACTGGTGTCGCTATCCATGGCTGGGACGACGCCCGTCGCGCTGCGCGGCAGCTGTTGCAGCATGTACGCAAGGGGGTCATCGTGAAGCTGGGAAGCGCTGGCGCGCTGGCAATGGATACCGAATCGGAGCACCGGATTGAGGGAATCGCGGTCGAGGTTGTGGATACCACCGCCGCCGGGGATGCCTTTTGCGCTGCGCTGGGAGTAGCACTCGCCCACGGGATGACATTTACAGAAGCTGCTTGTTTTGCCAACGCGGTAGGAGCGCTGACTGTGACGCGGCTGGGCGCCCAACCGTCCTTGCCCACTTTGGAGGAGGTGCGCCGTTTTGTCGAAGCACGCGGACTCGCTGTGACATTGCCCGGACAGGTGGGACAATGATGCCAGAATCAATGGGGCAACCAGGTCTAGTCGTACTCTTCGGGTCGGGGGAAATCTCAAGCAGTGGACGTCGTGTTTACGACTGGCTGTTTGGCCGGCTGACATCGCCCATCCGGGTCGCCGTGCTGGAGACACCGGCCGGCTTCCAACCCAATTCTGCCCATGTGGCAGAGGAGGTGGCCCAATTCCTGCGCGTGCGATTACAGAATTATCGGCCAGAAGTGACTGTGGTGCCGGCGCGCAAACGCGGCACGTCCTATAGCCCCAATGTGCCTGAGATCGTGGCTCCTTTACTGAAGGCGAATGTGATCTTCCTGGGCCCTGGCAGCCCCACCTACGCGGTGCGTCAACTGCGGGACAGCTTGGCGTGGTATACGCTGATCGCGCGTCACCGTCTGGGTGCGGCGGTCATTCTTTCCAGTGCAGCGACCATTGCGGTAGGCGCTTATGCATTGCCCGTGTATGAGATCTACAAGGTGGGAACCGAGCTCCATTGGGTGCCAGGTCTGGATTTTCTGGGAGCATTTGGGCTCTCATTAGTGCTGGTTCCACATTGGGACAACCATGAAGGGGGCGCAACGCTGGACACGAGTCGCTGTTTCATGGGGCAGGAGCGCTTCGAAAGATTGCTAACACTGTTGCCTCAAGGGGTCACCGTGTTGGGCATTGATGAGCATACTGCCCTCGTCCTTGATCTCGCTGCCGGCCATTGTCGGGTGATGGGACGCGGTGGTGTCACGCGGGTGCGTGCCAGTGAGGTGGTCACTTTCACTGCCTCTGATCTCATTCCGTTGAGTGAGCTGGGTGATTTTTGTCTGCCCCCCTTGCGTTCGGGTGTGCCTGAATATGTCTGGCGGAGCCTCGAGGCAGCTGCTCAAGAAGTGCCAACAGCGCCCTCGCCGCCAGAGGAAGTGCTTCGACTGGTGGAGGCGCGCGAGGCAGCACGGGCACGGCACGACTGGGAGGAAGCGGATGCGTTGCGCGAACGCATTGTCGCTTTAGGATGGTATGTTCAGGACACGCCAGAGGGCCCCCACCTGAAACGTCTCATTGACGCACCTCTATGACCAGTATATAATCAAGCCGCTGATGGTTTTTCCCTCCCCGCCGCGGTAAAAGGCAGGTGGCACAGCGTGAACGACCTGATCGGTAGGAATCTGGGCAAATACCGCGTTGTTGCGCGACTCGGTCGTGGTGGCATGGCAGAGGTCTACAAGGCGTATCAGCCTGGCCTGGATCGCTATGTTGCCATCAAAGTGTTGCATGGCCACCTGGCCGAAGATGCCGATTTCATCGGACGGTTCAAGCGTGAGGCAGCTGCTATTGCCAACTTGCGCCATCCCCACATCGTACAGGTTTATGACTTCGACATTGTCGGCGACCTGTACTACATGGTGATGGAGTTCATCGAGGGGCCGACGCTCAAGGCAGAGCTCAAGGAAAGAAGTATCCGCGGACAGCCCTTCGCTCTGGCAGAGATAACCCGCATTTTCTCCGCGTTGGCGAGTGCCATCGACTACGCCCATTCGCACGGGATGGTGCACCGTGATCTGAAACCTGCCAACATCATGTTCACTAGAGAGGGCCAAGTGGTGTTGACCGATTTCGGTATTGCGCGCATTATGGGCGCGAGTTCCCTCACCATGACTGGTGCCATTTCGGGCACTCCAGCCTATATGTCCCCAGAACAGGGCCAGGGGCAGCACGGCGACGAACGCAGCGACATCTATGCACTGGGGGTGATTCTCTACGAGATGGTGACCGGCACGGTGCCGTTCGACGCTGACACCCCGCTGGCGATTATTATGAAGCACATCCACGATCCTTTGCCGATGCCGCGCGCGCTCAACCCCAGTTTGCCCGAAGCGGTTGAACGCATCATTCTCAAAGCGCTTAGCAAGAACCCGGACGATCGCTATTCTAGCGCGGGAGAGATGGCGCAGGCACTGCGCGAAGCGGTGGGTCTGAGCGCGGATGATACGTTGGCGATTAATCCTGCGGCCACGATTGCGCCTCCATCGCACGTTGAGGAAGTGGTGGAAGCGCCGAAGATTCCCGCCATGTCCACGGCTGCCTCATCCTCTGCTACTGTGGTAACCGTGGCATCGAAACGAAGTATACCTGTCCTGCCGTTGGCCATTGGTGGTGGACTGGTGGTATTGGGCTGTGTTGCTGCCTTGTTGCTCGTGGCACCTTACGTGCTGCATGGTCTTGCCCGCTGGTCGCTGACGCCAACCAGCTCAGCCGCACTGACATCCATGACTCCGACAGATTCAGCCACCGAGACAAGCATGCCGGTGACAGCGACTGAGGCATTAATGGAGATTGCCCCTATGCGTACCGGTGTAGTGGTATCACCCGTTCTTGGCGACATGCCCACAATGGCGCAGACAATCCCTGCCTCAGCTTCAATGGAAGCGTCAACGTCACCCGCTCAACGACCAACTGACACCGCAACAGCAGCTATGGGGGAAGACCTCACCACGCGAGTGACCTACGGGACTTCGAAGGCAACCCTGTCTCCTACTCCGAGTATAGTGGCCGTGGGGGCAGACGTGTTGCCGGTATTATCTCCCGGCGCTGCGCCGACAACACCGGTTATAGTTGTAGAGGGCGTGCCCATGGCGCACACCTCCGTGCCATTGCCAACCTACACGCCGCTGCCAACCTATACGCTCTTACCCACCTATACACCCTACCCAACATACACACCTGTGCCAACAAACACCCCAACGTCACCACCGCCAACCTATACACCTATCCCACCTACCACGGTAGCTATCGGGGTTCTCCCCTCCCCAACCACCGCAATGGTGCAGCAGGTGCAACCGGCCATAAGTGGCAAGTTAGCGGTTCCGGTTGATGACGGCGTGGGGCATTACGATGTGGTAGTCTATCGGTTGCCTGAGGGCGAGGTAATTGGCAAGATTGCGCGTGCGCGTCAGCCCAACTTTCGTGCCGATGGTTTTTTGGCTGTCAATGGTGAAGGGGGTGGCAACGAGAACATCTGGGGGTACAATGTGGATGGCAGTGGGGGCATTGAAATTTCGGCTTCGCCGGAAGATCATCATCCCTTCTGGAAGTTTGATGGGAATGGGGTGGTGTATGACAATCCGGGGCTGGTGTGTGCCAAGCGGGATTGTCCGGAGTGGCACATTTTTGTGCAGGGTAGTTTGGCGAAACCGGAGACGAATGTGGTGGCGAGCAAGTTGATCATTGCGGGGGATGTATTTCGCGATCAGCCGCTTTTCCCGTTGTGGGCGATGGATGATTATATTCTGTTTCGTGGCTGTGACATCTGGCTGGGGGGCAGTGGGGGGAGCACCTGTGGCATTTGGCGCACGCCGTCTTGGGCGACGGCTGGTGCGACCGGTTATGCGGTGCCGGCGCGGATCACTGATCGGGATGACATTCCGACGGATACGAAGGGGGATCGGCTCGTGTTTATGAGTCTGCGGGAAGGGAACTGGGAGGTGTATGTGACGAGCATAGTGGGTGGGCCGGTGGTCAATCTGAGCGATCATCCTGGGGAGGATGGGTTGGGCACCTTGTCGCCGGATGGGCGTTGGGTGGCATTTGTGTCGGCGCGGGATGGTCAATGGAGGGTATGGGTGGTGTCAAGTGGTGGTGGGGAGGCGGAGCCGTTGCCGATCAGTCTGCCTGGGTGGGGCAGTGGTATGCGTGATTGGACCACCGAACGCATCTCTTGGGGTCCGTAAACTTTGGGTGACATGATTCAAGACCAAGATTCCACCGTGGTGGGAGCTCCCGCAACTCCGCTGTTGGAGATTGTGCAGGGCAATGAGCAAGGACGCATCGTGCGGCTGAAGCTCAGAACGCGCATCGGACGGGAACGGGACAATGAGCTGGTTCTGACCGATCCACGCGTATCCCGATACCATGCTGTCATTGAGCTGGATAGCGACCGATGGGTGATCCGCGACCAGAATAGTGCCAACGGCACCTTCGTCAATGGGAGGCGTGTCAGCGTTGGCAAGACACTTTATCCTGACGATCGTATCCAGATAGGTGATACTGAGATGATCTTCCATCCTTCTCGGGTGGGTGTCGGTGGGCAGGTTGAGACCGCCACCGTGTTGCGGCTTCCCGAGGCGATCCCGATGCGTGCGCGGCCTCGCATCGGTGTACCGGCCTGGAATTGGGCTTTGATTGCTCTGGGGAGCTTGCTCAGCATAGCCTTGCTGCTCTTCGTGATCTTCGTCGCCACACGAGGCCGGGAACAGACGTGGTTGATTCCCGGACCAACTCCTGCCGCAGTGGATCTTGCATCAAGCGACTTCGTACTTGCCTACCAGGATGACTTCAGCGATCACGACAGCGGTTGGGACGACGCGTTCGACCGTTATACTGTCAAGCAGTATGGCAACAATAAGTACTACATTGAGGTGATGACCAGCAATTTGGTTGCCTGGGGGTTGGCCAATCGTGATGTTGCAAACTTTCGACTTGAAGTGGAAGCGACCCAGGAATCCGGACCCAACAACAACGGATATGGCCTCCTATTTCGCTTCCAGGATCCCGAGAACTACTATCGCTTCGATGTGTCCGGTGAGGGGTATTTCTTGCTCAGCAAGTTCTTCCGTGGCGAGTGGACCACTCTAATTCCCTGGACCCCTTCTCCGATCCTAAACGTCGGTCAAGCGACTAATCGGCTGATGGTGGAAGCCCTGGGCACACGCATTCGTGTGTTCGCCAACGGCGTGGAGTTGGGACAGGTGATGGATGGTTCCCTCTCTCACGGTAACTTTGGTGTCTTCGCCAATACGTTTTCGGAGCCTAACTTGGTGGTCAGCTTCGACAACATCAAGCTGTGGGTTCCGCGCGGTGAATCGATCGCGGTCGTACCGACCCCGATGCCTATTGCAACGCTTGCCGTTGCAACACCTACGAACACAATAGGTGCACCCATAGCACTCTCGCCACCGCGTGTCCCCACGACCGAAGCCGTTAGACCTGGGATCACCCTCGCCCTAACGACAGTAGGCTCACCAACGCCGCCTCCGCTGCCCGAATATGTGTCACGTAATGTGCCTCAGGCACGCAACCTGTTGCCCTTACAAGGGCGTCTCTTCTTCCCCGTCTTCGATGCTGAGAGGCAAACCTATCACATCTATGCTGCGGATCCCGATGGCAATCGACGAGAGCGGATTGTCGACGATGCCAGCCAGCCCGATGTGAACTTCGACGGTCAGCGCATCGTCTTCCGGTCGTGGAGACATGACAATCGTGGCCTGATCGAGCGTGCTGTCTCTGGCGGCCCTGAGTGGCGTTTTAACACGCACTTTGAAGCGGCGCGGCCTGTGTTTGCTCCCGATGGTCAGATGTTCCTGTTCCACTCGCGCGAGGCAGGGGAGCCGGCCGCTGTCTACCGCACCGTGGGTGATCGCTATGAGGTGTTGCGCCGCGAGGGTGCCCCGATTCAGGGACAGTCGCCCGCTTGGGTGGACGGGAAGCGTTTTGTCTATCAAGGATGTGTGGGGAATGCATGTGGGTTGATCATCAGCAACCTGGATGGCAGTTCTCCACAGCAGATCACTCAAGACCCGGGCGATACCAATCCGGATGTCTCTCCCGGCGGACAACAGGTTGTGTTTATGTCACGGCGCAAGGGGAATTGGGATATCTACCGGGTGGGCATTGATGGAGGTGATTTAATCCAGCTCACTACGGACGAGGCCGACGATGGTCTGCCCGTCTGGTCTCCGGATGGCAAAATGATAGCTTTTGTCTCCAACCGTGACGGTATGTGGGAACTGTGGGTGATGGATGCGGATGGAGATGACCAGCGTCCGCTCTTCGCGCTGGGGGGCTCGATAGATGGCATAGTGGCCGTCGATGTCCGGAATTCGCGCGGCTGGCTTGAAGAACACATTGCCTGGGGGCCGTAGCGAGAGGAGATCGACGTGGCCATACCTGCCTTTTCAAATCGGATAATTGGTCATCTACGTCTCTTTGTCTTCGCCGTGGCAGGGACGCTCTTCATCGGGGGCGTAGCATTTACCACGCGCTATCAGATGGCAGCCGCGCCGCTGTTGGGGACATCCACACCTACGCTCACAATGACACCTACGCCAACGTCTACCCATACAACCACACCCACCCCGTCTCCAACTCCGACGGCGACTTCTACTGCAACCCCCACGCAGACCCCTACTGTTGTCCGGACACCTCGATCGAGCAAGCAAGCGACCCGTCCGCCTCGACCCACATCGACCCTGGGCACGCCCACGCCGACCCCCACACCGGTGCCGCGCACTGTTCTGGCCAGCTCGCTAGACCTGCCAGACGTGACCCAGGCGCAGGATCATTTCTGGTTCGGACGTCCGTTTGACGGACAATTCAACACCTGGGGTAGTGCCTATTATCCCTTTGGGACCAATGCGCGCGGACAGTACTTGTGGCATTATGGCATGGATATCCAAAACCCCTTCGGCACCCCGATTGTAGCAGTCGGTGACGGAGTCGTGGTGCGTGGAGGTCCA
The DNA here is from genome assembly GCA_049969215.1 of Anaerolineae bacterium. Classification (GTDB taxonomy): domain Bacteria; phylum Chloroflexota; class Anaerolineae; order 4572-78; family NAK82; genus NAK82. The sequence continues at coordinate 6,906 of JBMFPH010000163.1, forward strand.
GATGATCGGCAACTGTACGGCCCACGTCTCAATTTCTTTGGACAAGCGGTGCTCGTTCAACACGATGTCACCTGGAATGGACTGCCGATTTTCACGCTCTATGGGCATGTTTCAAAAGTGCTTGTCCAAGAAGGTGAGCGAGTGAAGGCAGGACAGGTGATCGCCGAGGTGGGGCAGGGAGGTGTGGCATTGGGGCCCCACTTGCACCTGGAAGTGCGCGTGGGTAGCCCGGACTATCTTGATGCACGCAACCCAACGCTGTGGATAAAGCCTGATCCTGGCTATGGCGTGGTGGCGGGGCGTGTAATCGACGCACGGGGCTACGTGGTGCCGCAACAGCTGGTGTTGTTGTATCGCGCGGAAGAGCCCGAGCATTACTGGCGTGAGACATTCACCTATCCGGACAATTTGTTTAAATCTGACCTGGCATGGGGTGAGCTGTTTGCTTTCGGTGATGTGCCGGTGGGGGCATACTCGGTGAAAACTCGTCTCGACGGACGGGTGTATAGCTGCCCGGTCGTAGTGCGGGATCAGGCGACCACCTTTGTGATCATCCGAGGTGGCGAGCAACCCGTCGTTGTGACAGCCACCGCGCCGGAGATGCCCCCCGCTCCATAGCAGCTGCCTGCAAGAGGGAAGGGGTGCCTATTTCGGAGTCCAACTTCAAGGAGGGGGAT
>JBMFPH010000164.1:0-7552 GCA_049969215.1 Anaerolineae bacterium
CTGCAACAGGAAAATCTGCATCTCCAGGCAGAGATCAGAGCACTGCGCGAAGAGAAAGAGGCGTTGCTCGACTACCTGAAGGCGCTGGAGCACCTATACCTGGCTGCCCAAGACATCTCCTCGGAAGCAGACCTGATCAAGCTGCTGGATAACACGATGCACTACGCCGTTCACCTGGCGCAGGCGAGCGATGGTTCGGTGTTGTTGCTGGATCAGGAGAGCAACGAATTGGTGTTTGCTGTGGTGCACGGTGACAAGCGCGGCGATTTGCGCGGCTATCGCCTGCCGGTAGATACCGGCATCGCCGGCTGGGTGGCAACGCACCGCGCGCCCGTGATTGCCAATCAGGCACGCCACGACGCGCGTTTCTCACCCCATGTGGACGAAGTGTTCCAATTTGTCACCCGTTCGCTCGTCTGCGTGCCGATGATCGCCCACAATCAGGTCATCGGGGTCATCGAAGTGCTCAACAAGGACGCCGGAGCCCCCTTCACCGAGGTAGATGTCAACCTGCTCCTGATATTGGGCAGCATCGCTGCCGCCGCGCTGGAGATGCTCCGGGTGCGTTTGGAAAACCAGGAGACGGGCTCGACATCGCCGCATTGATGCGCCGAGGGAGTTCAGCACTCGTCGCACGTCTCGTTGGTGAGGTACTTCGCCACGACGGTGCGCAACGGAACGTTGGGTGATTTGCCCTGCAAGATCATCTTCAGCGCCTGCATGTCCGTCGCCCACGCCACGTCACCGGGCGCCAGCAGGCACACGCTCCCCGGAATGTATTCGGTGAACAGCTGGTCCTCTTTGTAATAAAAATGGTCCTCACAGCGACGCACGGGGTAGATGCGCATGTGGGGCGGTATCTCATTCGGTTTGAACCAGAGCTTGATCTCGCGCTCCGCTTCCTCAAGCGTTGCCGAGGCGTGGATCAGGTTGTCCATGCGCTGGCCGATCTCCTCACCCTGCTCGTTCTTCAGCGGCACCAAAGTGCCCAAGGAGCGAATGCAACCCGGCTTGTGCTCCCGGGCCACGTGGGGATTGGTCGGCCCGGCAATCTCACGCACCTTCGCCACCGCGTCGGATCCCTGATACACGATGGCGATGACGCGCCGCCTGTGCGGTTCATCCGGATAGTGGAATAATCCCATAATGTAATCGATTAAGGCAGGGTAAAACACCTTGCCCCGATGTTCGGCATAGTGCTCTTCCGCCAGCATGCGCGTGACGTGGACGACTTTGGCGCCAGCAAAGCGCAAGCCGGTGTGAAACTCGGACAGCTGGGAGAGCACGTAGCCTGTCAAGGAGTTCTTCAGCGCATCCGGCTTGATCAAGACCAGGGTCTGCTCGAATTCGTTGCTGTGCACGGGGACTCCCTCCGATGGTTGTCAGGTAAGTGTGGCCGGTTTTCCAGGCGAAGGGGATTATAGCATACCCCGACATAACGCCCAAAATGGGCACAAGTGTTTGACAACCAGAGGGCTATGGTGAAATTGCAATAAGAGGATATGGCGAGAGCAAGTTCCCCGCCCCATCTAACCGCTGACGCAGCACATCCAAGTAAACATTGGCAACATACTGATGAGAAGGGTGGGAGAGACGTTCTGATGCCCGATGACATATTGGCAAGTTATTTCGACATGATCGCCCCAGAGTGGGATGCAGTACGTGCCGCAGCGATCGCGCGGAGGGAGCGGTGTAAAACCTTTCACCGCCGAGATCGCCGAGACCGCAGAGAATTAACAGGGAAAAAACCTCGATTTCGGCGAGATGGTATTTCGCCAAGGTTCTCACGTGCACGGAGTGGTGCTGGTGCACCTGGCAGGCCTGTCGCCCACCCGCAAAGCGGAGACCGTCGCCCGGGCAGTGCGCGAGCATATGGCGGAACTTCCGCGAGCGTTTGCCATGGTCATGCCGGGCGCGCTTCGCATCCGCCGCGTGGGTGAAACGGACAGGTGAAACGGACATGCGAAGCCAGTATGATTTAGGAATCGCCCATCTCGGATTGCGAAGCGCGCATGCGCGGCATACCCTCCCGCAGGTTGGCAACCTGCGGGAGGATGCCTCCATCCCTACCGCGCCTATTTCAGCAGGAGTTGGGTGAGCTTCTCGACGTCGAAGTCCAGCACGATGGTGCCGTTGATGTCGAAGGTGGGCGTCACCAGAGCGCCATTGGCCCACTGGCGCACGCGCCGTGCCGCCGCCGGGTTGGCATTCACATCCACCTCGGTGTACTGCAGCCCATGCTCCTCCAGCCAGGCACGTGCCCGTCGGCAATCCGGGCACCAGCGCGTGCAGTACATCACGATGCCGCTGCGCGGCGGTGCTGGCGCTTCCATCTCGGCCGGCAGCCGTGCCGCCAGCTCTGGCTCCAACTTGCGCAACTCGGCCAGTAGCACCTCGTTCTGCGGCTGGTCGTTGATGTCGTGCACGTCAATGTAGCGGATGATCCCCTGCTTGTCGATCAGGAAGATCGCCCGCTCGGAATAGCCCTCCGGACGCAGCACGCCATATTTCTTCGCCACCTCGCCGTGTGGCCAGAAGTCGCTCAGCAACGGATAGCTGATGTTGCCCAGACTCTCCGCCCACGCCTTCAGACAGGGAACATGATCCACGCTTATGCCCAGAACCTGGGCATCTAATGCCCCAAACTTGGCCATGTCGGCCTCGTAAGCGGGCATCTGGTTCGTTCAGACGGGCGTCCAGGCGAGCGGGAAGAAGACCAGCACGACGTTCTTGCTGCCGCGCAAGTCGCTCAGCGTGACCTTTTTGCCCAGATGGCTCGGCAGGGTGAAATCGGGCGCTTTGTCGCCGACGCGCAAATGGGTCATATGCACACCTCCTCGCTGCAGAAAGCTATGCGGCAGCGCTCGCGATCCCCGCGGCGCACCGCGTTCTATTTACTAATTGGATATATATAGCACACTTCATCGAGGAATGCAAATCTCCTCGGTAGGGGCGACCGGCTGATCGCCCGTACCGGGGCTCCACCGCGGGATGAATCCCGCGGCCGCCCGACAGCCCGTCAGGGCTTCCGATACCCACCTTGGGCTTCAGCCCAGGGCGCACACCCCCACCCCAACCCTCTACGCGTACGCTTCGGTCGGTTGATAAGTGCCTGCCGCTGCAGCCGCCAGCTGCCCAAACCAATGACCCGTTACCAGATAAGCCCAGAATTGGGTGAAGATGATGCCCACCAGGCAGGCGATCGCCCCCAACGGCGCCAGGAAGGTCAGCACCAGCCAGCTCAGGATCAGGACGATGAGATAGGCGCCCAGGTTGGCGCGCATCACCCCCAGCCAGCCGCGGATGCTCAACGTGGCGCCGAAGCTGCCCGTCTCGGCGAAGCGCACAAACAGCGCCGGGCTGATCACGCCGAGGAACAGCCCCCACAAGCCCACCAGGCAACTGAGACAGACGCTGGCGATGGAATAGGCGCTCACCAGATCCTCAGCACCCTGACCGTTGCCCGCCGTACCGAGCATCACGCTGGCGGCGCCCTGCAAACACGCCAGCAGGATGATGGGAATGGCATAGACCAGATAGACCAGGAAGAGATATAGGCCACTCACGAAGTACTCCCCGAACTGATCCCACTCCGGCAGCGGCAGATCCTGGCCATCGCGCACATGGCGCGCCAGCTGCACCATATATCCCAACACGGCAAAGTTGACGATGGGGATGAGCGCGATCACCCCGCCGATGAGGATTTTCTTGAGCCAATCCCTGTCCTGGAACATGTAGGTGAACGCGATGCCGATATCCATGCTGAAAGGGCCTCCTTGTATGATTACGCGAGCGATATGTTTCCCTGCCGACGCGGCGACGACAGACAGGGCACTTGTCAAGCTGGAACGCGCCGCTGCAGCCGCTTGCCGCACCGGGCGGATTATAGCAGCTCAGCGAGGTGATTGCCAATCGGAGACCCCCTCCGCGCCGCGACTGGAGCGGTACAACCCCCACCCCAACCCTCCCCGTGGACGGGGTTGTAGGGGCGACCGGCTGATCGCCTTTACCGGGGCGCACCCGGCAATTTCTGGACTATACGACCGAGGGCTCGAATCAGGCCGTTCACTCCGCCTCGAGCGCGTAGCGCAGCGCCCGCAATGAGGCCTTCAACTCCATCAGCTGCACCAGCTGATCGCCCACAAAGCTGACATAGGTGCGGTGGTAACGAAACCCGAAACGCTGATAGAAGGCAACCGCTGGTGCATTCTCCCACTCCACCGAGACATAGCAGCGATGTATGCCCTCCCCAGCCATCGCACGCACCCCCGCGTGTACCAGGGCACGCCCAATACCCTGCCGCTGATGCGCTGGCAACACGTAGATGCGCGCGATCTCGCCGTGTCCGTCGCCACGCTGTATGAATTGGGCAAAACCGAGCACCTCTTGCTCCCTCACCGCGACGAAGAACCAACTGCGCGCATCTCCCAGGGCAGCGGCAAGCACTTCGTCACCATAGGAGTGGCTTAACACCAACTGCTGATTGTGCGGCGCAATGGTCTGCGCATAGGTGATACGCCAGGTTTCACGCGCCACCTGGCCAATGGCCGGAACGTCGGCATATGTGGCAGGGCGGATGATATACTCCACAGCACCCCCACGGCGAGCACACATCGCGCGTCCAGTATAGACCCGCTGCGGCCATGCGGCAACTCAGCGCCTGCAGGCACGGGAGGGAGCACACCCCCACCCCGCCCCTCCGCCGTGAACGGGGCGGGAGTGATACCCTCTTTCACCGCAGAGGACGCAGAGACCGCCGATGTTTTGCCCCGTTAATTCTCTGCGCTCTCGGCGGTAAAAAAACCCAACCGCACCGCGCGCAGCGGCGGAGTTCGAAGGACAAGTCCCGAAAATAGTGCAAATGACCCACGAAATCGGTGCATTTGCTTTCCTTCCATTACAACATATTTGTGTGGTATAATAATAGATAGAACAGATGTTCTATTATCGCGCCCACCCACCAGGACGGAGGGGACACGGGCAGCGCGCCGAACGGAAATCACAGCCAAGGAGGAAAGCTATGGAGACAGACCAACTAACCGAACCCACACCCCAAGCGGACGAAACGGCCCAGCCCAACGCGCCCATGCCGCCTGCGCCCGAGGTCACCCCAACCCCACCCACCAGCGAGACGGACGTGCCCCCGTGGATGCAGTGCCCCAACGGAGGATGTTGCGATGGCTAAACCGCATCAAAAGGAAATGCCCATCCCCGCCAACGGATGGGCATCCCTACACTGCAGCCCGACGCATACACCTATGCGCCCGACTGAACCACCCACACGCGCTCATGTTAGCATGGCCCATCCCCATTGTCAAACCTATGGGGCTGATCTCATCTTGGGAGCACTGGCTTATTGCGCCAAGGCACGCCAATTCCTGGCACACGGCAACCGCCGCTGCAGCCGCTTGTGCCTGGAACACGCCCTGCGCTGCCTGGAACGCGCCCTTAAGGAGATGCTCGAATGAACCCGCACCCCGCTGCCCAACTGTTGCTCGCCATCCTGCCGCACCTGCAACGCGGTGACGTGCCCGATCAGCGCTGGCCCGATCGCAACGGCGAATATTGGGCGCTCTGCCCCTTCCACAACGACCACCACGCCAACAACTTCTCGGTCAGCCTGCGCGGTTACTATTGCTTCGCCTGCGGCGCCAAAGGGAGTTTGGACGACCTGGCGCGCCACCTTAACCTCAACGGCAATGACAACAGCCACCGCGCCCCATCACCCAACGCGCGCCCATCCCTCTCCCTGGCTGAGTACGCCGCGCTGAAACGCCTGCCGCACGCCTTCCTCACCGCCCTGGGCGTGGGCGAATGCACGCACAATGGCCGCAGCGCGGTGGTCATCCCCTATTACGACACCCATGGCCGCCAGGTGGCGGTGCGCTACCGCCTCGCCGCGACGGGCGAACGGCGCTTCATCTGGAAGAAGGGCAGCCAGGTGCAGCCCTATGGCCTGTGGCGTCTCCCCGAAGCGCGCCAGGCGGGTTTCATCATCCTGGTGGAAGGCGAATCGGATGCCCAAACACTGTGGTACTACGGCATCCCCGCGCTGGGCATCCCTGGCGCCACCTGCTGGCGAGCGGAGTGGGCAACGTACCTGACCGACCTGACCGTCTACGTGTGGCAGGAGCCCGATGCGGGCGGTATGCAGTTCGTCACGCAAATCGCCGCGACGCTGCCCGGCGCCCTAGTGCTGACACCTCCGCCCGGCCGCAAGGACGCCAGCGAATGCCATCTCCGGGGCGATGAAATCCCCGCGCTGCTCGATGCGCTGCGCGAACAGGCGCGCCCGTGCGCCGCAAGCCACCCCATCCCCACGCCCGACAACGCGGACACGGCGCCCAAGGTGAAGGATTATGCCTACGCCGAGGTGCTCGCCCGACTCTTCCACAACCGTTACCGTTGGTACGTTGAGCGCGGGCATTGGTTGCGCTGGGATGGCACACGCTGGACGGATGCCACCGACGAGGAGGTGGCACGCGCGGCGAGCGAAGCGTTGCGCCAGCACTACACCGCCCAACTGGCCAGCACGCGCGATCACAGCCGCGCCGTTGAACTCGCCCGCGCCATCGCCGAGGTGTGTACCTATGCCCGCATCACCAGCACGCTCGCCTTCCTCAGGGGTTGGCCCAACATCCTCACCCACGCCCACCAACTCGACGCCGACCCCTGGCGCCTCAACGTGCGCAACGGCACCATCGATCTGCGCAGCGGCACACTGCATCCCCACGATCCGGCCGACCTGATCACCAAGCGCGCCGAGGTGACCTATGACCCGCGCCACACCGCCGGCGCGTGGCAGCGTCACCTGGCGCGCGTGTTGCCCAATCCCAACATCCGCCGCGAGGTGCAGCGTGCCCTCGGCATCGCGCTCGTGGGTGCTCATCTGGAAGAGCGCCTCGACATCTGGCACGGTGGCGGCGCCAACGGCAAGAGCACCACCATCCGCGCCCTGCTCACCCTGTTGGGCGACTATGCCAAGCGCGCCGCGCCCGATCTCCTGGTGCAATCCTCATATCAGCGCCACCCCACTGAACTCGCCGACCTGCAGGGCGCGCGCCTGGTCTTCTCGGTCGAGGTGGAGGACGGCAAGCGATTGGCCGAAGCGCTGGTGAAGGACTTGACCGGCGGCGACCGCCTCAAGGCGCGCTTTATGCGCCAGGACTTCTTCGAGTTCGAAGCCACCTTCAGCCTCACCCTGGCATGCAACCACCGACCCACCATCACCGGGCAGGACATGGCGATCTGGCGACGCATCCGCCTCATCCCCTGGGAGGTGACCATCCCGCCCGCCGCGCGTCGCCCGCAAGAGGAGGTCATCGCCGAACTGCTGGCGGATGGGAGTGCGGTGCTAGAGTGGCTGATCGCCGGACTGGCCGACTGGCAGCGCGATCGCCACTGGACGGCGCCCGAGGTGCAGGCAGCGACCCATCGCTACCAAGCCGAGCAGGACCGATTGGGTGCCTTTCTGAGCGAGCGTTGTGAGTTTGCGCCGCACTACACCGTCGCCGTCGCCGCGCTCTACGCGGCGTATGGCGAATGGTGCGAC
>JBMFPH010000165.1:0-7361 GCA_049969215.1 Anaerolineae bacterium
CTGGGATCCGTTCAGCGGCGGGATGGATCTGTGACCGAAAGCCCACTTCCGGGTGGGCATCCCTATGTTTCAGGAGGTGAGAATGGCAGAAATAGCGGAAGCAACACTCCAAGCAGCACTGGCCGGGCTATTGCACGACATCGGCAAGTTTGCGCAGCGGAAGGAAGTAATATTCAGAAAGCACGCCGAGGTGGGAGACGAGTTTGTCAAGCACTATGTGCCCCGTCAGTGGCAAGGCTTTCTATACCCGGTGATGGGCCATCACGACAAGCCGCTGACGGGCGAGCTAAACAAGGTGGTAGCTCTGGCGGATCGACTGTCCGCTGGCGAGCGCGCCGAGGAAAAGGAAGAGCAGCCACGCCAGCTCCTTTCCGTCTTTTGTCGGCTGCAGACCAAAGTGCAAGATGACAAAGGAAAGCTCCGAATTCAGTGCTGCTCTGGCGCTGCTTATTGGCCGCTCCAAGAGCTCGCGTTGCGCAGAGATGTAATCTTTCCCGACAAAGGTTGGTCCGAGGCAAAGGTCCAAAGTGCCTACCAGGATCTCTGGAAGGGGTTCTCGAGCTATGCAGAAAAATTGCGAGACGCCCATACCCCGGATGGACAATTGGAAGTCTACCTCGAAAGCTTGCTGCTGTTGATGCAACGGTACACTTGGTGCATCCCTTCGGCATACTATCGTTCGCAGCCCGACGTCAGCCTCTACGATCACAGCCGCATGACCGCGGCACTGGCCGCACTGCTCTGCCAGAAGATCGATGCGCCGGTTGTGGACCAACTGCTCGCTCCAGGCGCTTGACACATGGTACGAGGAACGTCGCCGGGCGGAGCAAGCGAAGCGCGATGCCGAGGTCGTGCCCCCACCACAGGCTTTGAATGAGACCCAAGTAGCGCTGTTAGTGGGCGGTGACATTTCAGGGGTTCAGGATTTCATCTACACCATCACTTCGCAGGGCGCTGCCAGTGCACTGCGCGGGCGCTCGTTCTACCTGCAGCTGCTGACCGAGGTGCTGGCGCGTTATGTGTTGCTCCAGCTAGGATTGCCGATCTGTAACTTGATCTATCAGGGCGGTGGTGGGTTCTATTTGCTCGCGCGTGCCGACGACCGCGAGAATCTGCGAGACATCCAACGCCAGATCAGCGAACGCCTGTTGCAGCATCATCGTGGCGACCTTTATGTGGCATTGTCAGCGGTACCGCTGGCTGCTGTCGACTTCTACGGCGGCCGTATTTCCGAGAAGTGGGAGGAACTGACCCGGACACTGCATCATGTCAAGCATCGTCGCTTCGCGGAGATGGGGCAAGAGCTGAGAGAGGTGTTCTTGCCCCAGGAAGATGGCGGCAACGAGGAAAAGCAATGCGCCGTGTGCGGACGAGAACACCCTGGTACCAGGGAAATGAGAAAACCGGATGAGGAGAGCGGTGTGCGCAAGTGCCCGCCCTGTCTCTCATACGAGGAGCTGGGCAAGGATTTGCGCAACGCGCGTTACCTGTGGCTGTGTACCCCCAAGGCAAATAGGTCGCCATCGTCCGAAGAGATGCCGCCTGGCAACTGGCAAGATGTGTTGGCTGCCTTCGGCTTCGAAGCAGGCGTGGGCGAAAAGGTGCCGCGCCCAAGTTCCCAACCCAGAGTGGTGCTGGCGCTGGACGACGAGGCAACGCAGCAGCTGACACCCGACCGCAACACGGCAATGGGTCGGCGTTTCCTGGTCAACGTGACCCCACGGGTCACCCCGTCGGACCTTGAGAGATACCGCAACCAATTGCAGGAAGATCTCAAAGGCATAGAGGTCGGTGACGTCAAACCCTTCTCCTTGCTGGAAGCACAATCGCGTGGCATCCACCGATTGGGTGTGCTGCGCATGGATTTGGATGACGGAGGCAGGCTCTTCAGCGAGGGATTCACCGAATATGATAAGGAAAGCGGCAAAGTGTTGCGCCGTTTCGCCACCCTGTCCCGCGTCGCGACGCTCAGCTTTGCCATCAGCCTCTTCTTCGAGGGTTGGGTGGAGTTCCTCGCCCAGGAGATGAACAAAGAGACCCGGCAAGACCCCCAGCGCGGCGATACGCTCTACTCGATCTACTCCGGCGGTGATGATCTCTTCTTCGTGGGGGCGTGGGATCGCGTGATCGAGCTGGCGCGATGGGTGCGCGCCGACCTGACACCTTTTGCCGCTGGCCATCAGGGCATCCATGCCAGCGCAGGGGTGGTACTGGTGGGTGGCAAGTATCCGCTCTATCAGGCTGCTCGTGACGCCGGCGGGGCAGAGGATAAAGCCAAGCGCTATGAAGGGAAGGCAAATGGATTGAATGCGAAGAAGGACGCCGTTCACTTCCTGGGGCAGACGGTGAGCTGGTCGCGTTTCGGCCTGGCCCGGCCGGTCGTGGAGGAAATGGAAACGGTCAGCGGCTTGGCGCAGCGGTTGGAGCGCCTCACCCGGCCACGAGCAGAGGGAGGTGCGGGTGCGCCGGCTGCCTTGTTGCGCACGCTGATGCGCGCCCAGGAACATCACGACGCAGCGATGCGGGAACGGCGCAAACGCGGTGACGATCGCAACCGTCAGGGTGAGGAGCAGGCTTTATGGGGCCCCTGGATGTGGCGCACGTACTACATACTCAGACGTATGGCCGAACGGTACAAGGACCAGGGCAGTCCGGAGATCAAGGAACTGGCTGAGCATCTCAAGGAAGACAACTTCCGTGCCATCGAATGGATGGGCCTGGCAGCGCGTTGGGTGGAACTGCTAGAGCGGCAAACTGAACGCACTTGAGATTTCAATTCTCAGAAGATATAAGGAGGAGCAGGATGAGCGTTTTCGAGTTCAGTATCAAAGATCTCGAGACTAAGAAAGTAATACAAAATTGGATCTGAAGAGTTGGAGAAGGAGAAAGGCTTTCTTAAGGGCATGTTTCAGGCTTGGGGTATCCCGGAAAGCGGTAAAGTAACGTTAGATGAGTCAACAATGAAACAAATCATCACCGCTGAAGGGATCAGCGAGGAGGAGAGTGCCCGCTTGTTGGTCGAGTGGGCCGAAAAGTTAGGGGCTATCTTCAAATCGGCGAAGCTCTCCTCATCGCAACTACGGGATTTCTTTGGTGCTGCACGTACCATTCAGCAGCGAGGATTCACTTCAGCCAAGAGCCACCGTCAGTTTATTCTCTTACGACCCAAGTTACGCTATGCAGCCAAGCGTGCAAACGTTCTTGGAATGAACGGCCTTCAAGCTGTTCTCGAGTATGCCATTGATCAGGTGGGAGAGGATGAAGAAAGATTTAAGAGATTCATGGAATTCTTCGAGGCTATTCTCGCCTATCACAAGGCCTATGGCGGAGACTGAACAGGAGGGAGGATTTAGAAGATGGCGAACAAACAAATCCAGCTGAAGGGACGCGTGTTTCTCAGCTTCGACATCGAGGCGGTGACAGGGTTGCACATCGGCGGTTCCGAGACTGGCATCGAAATCGGCGGCGTGGACAAGACAGTTATCCGCGATCCGCTCACCAATCGCCCATCCATTCCCGGTTCTTCACTCAAGGGCAAGATGCGCAGCCTCCTGGAAAAATACCGGGGATTGCCCCAGAATCAGCGTATCGGTCAGGGGTACATCCATTCGTGCGGCGCCGATGACAAGGAAAAGGGTAGAGATTCTTATCTCAAATGCGATGTCTGTCAGGTGTTTGGCGTGCCCGGCGAGCGCGAATTCGCCACGCCCACGCGGCTGGTGGTACGCGACCTGCACCTGAGCGACGGAAGTGCGCAGAAATTGGAGGAAATAGCACGCACCGACCTGCCCTACACCGAGGTCAAAACCGAAGTCTCCATCGACCGCGTCACTTCGGCTGCCAACCCGCGTCAGATGGAACGTGTGCCGGCCGGCAGTGTCTTCTCCAATCGAAAATCCAACGGCGCAGAGAGCGAGAGCGCTGACGTCATCGTGTACAGCATCTACCACGGAGACGATTGCAATGCCACGCGTGACGTGGACCGCCTGGAGACGCTCTTCACCGGCATGCAGCTGTTGGAAGACGACTATCTAGGCGGGCTGGGCTCGCGCGGCTCGGGCAAGGTGCGCTTCAAAGCTATTCGTCTGAGCGTGCGCGCTAACGGCAGCTACATGGACCAGCTCAAGCAGATCGGAAAGGAGTACACCACCCTGACCGAGCTGTTGCAGGAACGCGCGAACATCATCCGCGAGGTCAAGAAGACTCTGGGCCTCTCGGCATAGGGATGCCGAGGAAAGGAGGCAACTATGCCGATGCTGGACGTCATTCGTTTGTCGTTTCCAGGGGGACTCCACGTGGGCACTCACAGCGTCACCCTGGAAGCGAGCGGTGTGTATGTCCCCTCGGACACCCTCTTTGCCGCACTGGTGGACGCCTATCGGCGCACCGGTGGTAATCCGGACGACTGGATGCAATCCTTTCCACGTGCCCGGTTCGTTCAGGCGGGTGCGAGGCCGCGGGAAGATCGATGGGAGCACGCCGACGCGCAGGCTCCCTTCGTGCTCACGAGTGCATTCCCCTATGCCGGTGGAGTATATTTTTTCCCGAAACCGATCGCGCTGGGACACCTGTTCGACCCCCAGTTGCTCAAAGCCCGACGTAAGGAGATCGATCGTATCCGTTACGTCTCGTTGGATATCCTGCACCTTATCCTGCGGGGTGAACGGTTAGACGGCTGGCTCTTTCCAGCGGATCCGAAGCAAGAACCGGACAAGGGGGTGGCGCTGCAAGAAGGCACCTTGTGGTTGACCGTGAAAGAGTGTGAACAACTGCCACTCGGCATGGCGTATGACGGGCGACGTAGGAAGCTCTCGTTATACACAATGCGCCAGCAAAGCGTCTTCAACAACGGGCAGGCGCCACGCGTGACAGTGAGCCGCATCACGTCGGCCTCACAGATCTTCCACGCCGGCCGTGTCTGCTTCGCGCCGGATTGCGGCCTGTGGTTGGGCATCCAGTGGTACGCACCCGACGCACGCTTGGGTCAAACTACGTTTCAGGAAGTGTTGAAACGCTTGCTCACTTTGCTGGGGGATGATGGCCTGGGGGGTGAGCGCACTGCCGGCTATGGCGCCTTCCGCTGGCAGCGTGCGGCTGAACCTATCAGCCTGCCCGACCCGGTTTCCGGCGCACCCGCTTTATTGCTCAGCCGGTATCACCCGCGTGCCGCGGAACTGCCCGACGTGCTCACCCACGCACAAGCCTACACGCTCACTCCGGTGGGCGGCTGGTTGCGCACGTGGGATGCCGCAGCGCAGCGCCGCCGTCGGCTCTGGCTGGTGAGCGAAGGCAGTATTATCCGCGCCGTGGACCGGGTGCCGTGGGGCAGTGTGGTGGATGTGCGACCGGTGTATCGTGGTGCTGGTGCTGTCGGGATCAACCATCCGGTGTGGCGCTACGGGCTGGCGCTGGCAGTGGGTATGCAGGAGGCAGTGCAATGAACGCGCGAGATGGTTACCGCATATATCGGATGACCGTGCACACGCTCACCCCGTTGCACATCGGCAACGGGCGCGAGCTGCTGAACCAGTATGATTACGCGGTCCACAACGGCTATACCTGGCGGATTAACGAGGACACACTGCTTGATGCACAATGGAGCGACGATCCCAAGCTGGCAGACCGACTGGCGGAGATACCACCAGCTCAGTTGTTGCGACCACACGACTTCCAGCCGAACAGCTCGTTCTTCCGTTACGTCATCAAGGGGGTACCGCGCTCGACAGCGCCGGGTGCCGTGTTGCGCGAACAGCTCAAGAACGCGTACGACCAACCCTACTTGCCCGGCACCACCGTGAAAGGCGCCCTGCGCACTGCGCTGGCCTGGACGGCATGGCGTTTGCACAAGCTGCGCCCCGAACGGGCGCGCTTGGGACGCGACCGTCGCTTTGCTGGGCAATGGTATGAACAAGAGCTCTTCAGCGAGCACAGCGGCAAGGCACCCAACAAGGATACATTGCGCGCGTTGCACGTATCCGACAGCGAACCGGTCTCGCCGGAGCGCCTCATTCTGGTCAACGCGCGGGTGCTCAATCGGCGCGGCGCCCTCGGCGCCCCCATCGAACTGGAGGCATTGCGTCCGGAGACCGAGCTGCAGCTCATCGCCAAGGTGGACCGCGTGCTCTTTTCGGAGTGGGCAAAACAACAGGGCCTCCATATGCGCCATGGCGATCTGTTAGACCAGCTGCCGCAGGTGCTGTGCGCTTATAGCAAACATCGGCTGAGCCAAGAGATCAAATTTCTGGAGAGTGTTCCCAACAGCGGGCGTCTGGTGCAGTTGTACCGGGAGTGGCAGCATGAGGCACTCGCCGAGAATGAGTTCCTGCTGCAACTGGGCTGGGGCACCGGCTGGGAGGCGAAGACGTTCGGCAGCCACCTGCAGAGTGAGAGTGATCCGGGTTTCATGGAGGCATTGTTGCAGGGCTACAAGCTGGCGCGTGGCAAGCGTCAACGCGGCGACCCCTTCCCCAAGAGCCGGCGCGTCTTGGTCAAAGTGGAACGCTCGCCCAACGGTCAGACGCGCGAAATACCCGTCGTCCCTCTCGGCTGGGTGTTGGTGGAAATGGATGAAATCAAACCATGACGACGATGATTGCCCTGGTCGGCGAGCAACCCATTCCCAACTTACTGCCAGTGCGTTACCTCAAACCGGAAGCGCTGGCGCTGGTCTATACCAGACGCACTGAGCCAGTAGCGAAGCGTCTGCAAAGACTCCTTGCCAAGACCAAAATTCATCCAGTGGAAATCAGCGATGCTTATCGCGTCGCCGAGATCCGAGACCGCATCCAAACGATCATCGCCGGACAGAGCGACCTGCTCTTCAACCTCACCGGCGGCACGAAAACGATGGCGTTCGCCGCTTACGACCTGGCACGGCAATCCCGTAGCCCCTTCCTCTACTTCCAGACCGAAGGGCCACACGGACGCGACCAACGCAGCCTCCTCTATCGCTATGCCTGGCAGGGCGATGAGGCCGAGCTGGAGGAACGCATCGAGCTCTCGGAGGCGTTGATCACCCTGGACGATTACCTGAGCGCCCACTTCGACGGCTACAAGATAACAGGTTTCAGCACAGACCAGGGGGGCATCCTGGAACGAGCTGTCCACGCTGCCCTGAAAGAATATGTGGATGAGATCATAGCCGGCGTGCGCCCCCATGGTATGAAAGACCAGATCGAGATTGACCTGGCGGTCCGCTGCGACAATCAGGTT
Organism: Anaerolineae bacterium; assembly: GCA_049969215.1. Taxonomy (GTDB): domain Bacteria; phylum Chloroflexota; class Anaerolineae; order 4572-78; family NAK82; genus NAK82. The sequence continues at coordinate 7,213 of JBMFPH010000165.1, forward strand.
GGCTTCATCGAGGTCAAGGAAGGGGGTGGCGAGAGCGGCAAGGATGCCATCGACCAGCTGACCACAGCCGCCGCACGCGAGCTCTCCGGCATCTATGCGGCGCGTTTCATTGTCACCGGAGTCACCCAGGATGAACGATACAGGGCAGT
>JBMFPH010000166.1:0-7299 GCA_049969215.1 Anaerolineae bacterium
ATGTCGACATAGGGGATGGCAGTCCCTTGCATCACCAGAGCGACTCCATGCCCACGACGCAAGTGCGGCTTGCCTGGCACAATATGGTAATCTCCACCGTCGCGCGCAGTACGGAAACCAAAGCGGGCTGCGCCTAAACGTGCAGCTTCTTCGAGAGCACAACTATGGATGATCTCGGGATTGGGAGCACGCCCTTCACTCCATGCCTTGCTCATCGGATGTTCATCGCCTGCCTTGATGGCATTCTTCAGGCGAAATTCCAACGGATTCCAGCCCATCTCACGACAAATCCACTCCATATGGGTTTCAACCGCCCAAAATCCTTGAGGCACCCCGTAACCGCGATAGGCACCGGCAGTCGGCAGATTGGTATAGACTATGTCCGCGTGGAAGCGAATATCGGGGACGTTGTAGAGCGACAGCGCCTTATGGCCCGTGTTGCCGGTGACGGTGAGCGCATGATTGCCATAGGCACCCGTGTCGCTCAGGACATGCATCTCCTGTGCCACGATGCGACCATCACGTGTCACGCCGGTGCGAAGCCGTATGATCATGGCATGGCGCGTCGTGCTGCTGACAAATTGTTCCTCGCGCGTATATTCCATCTTCACCGGCCGGCCAGTGGCAATGGTCAGATGGGCACAAGCGTCCTCAATCATAACCTCTTGCTTGTTACCGAAACCTCCCCCGATCCGTGGCTTGATGACGCGCATGCGTCGCATTGGCAATCCCAACACAGGTGAGAGAATGCGCCGAATGTGAAAGGGCACCTGCGTTGAGGTGTAGAAGGTGAGTCGGTCGTCTTCATCCCAGTATGTGACGCACACATAAGGTTCAATGGGCGTTTGCTGCACGCGTGGCACACTGTACTCCGCTTCGAAGACTCGATCTGCCCGCTGCATAGCGGCATCAACGTCTCCCAGCTCGATGTGCAACTGGGCAGCCAGATTGCGTTGCGGGTCGGAATGACCGAACCCCACGTAGTCCGGCTCATCGTGGATGACCACCGGATGATCCAGCGCCTGGCGCGCGTCCAGGATGGCAGGCAGGGGCTCATACTCTACTTCGATCAGCTTCAGAGCTTCCTCAGCAATCTTTTCGTTCTCCGCAGCCACAGCCGCGACGCGATCACCCACGAAGCGCACCTTGTTATCAAAGCTGACACGATCGAGGGGACCGGGAATGGGATGGCTCTGGCCCGCAGTGGAATACACCACGCGTGGCACGTCCTCAAAGGTGAGCACAGCATGCACACCAGGCAGGGCACGTGCCTTGCTGGCATCAATGCGGCGGATACGCGCATGGGGATAAGGGCTGCGGAGCAGCTTGCCTACCAGCATGCCACGCAACTGTAAGTCGCCAGCAAAGGCGGGACGCCCTTGCGCCAGCTTCACCGCGTCCACCTTGGGCTCCGGTTTGCCCACCACGCGCCACATTTCCTGGCGCGTCGCAGCCACCATAGTGGCTGGTGTGCTGGTCTGCACGCTCCCCTGCATCGCGGGCCATGGCCCTCCTGCTACACTCGGCTGCATCCCTTCATCAAAGGGGGGCGTGATCTGTTCGGGAAGCTGGACCATCTCGCCGGATGGATATTCCCATCCCAGGCCCTCCTCTTCCTCCCATGGTGGCACCGCATCACCGCGCAAATAGGCAGCAGCACGCAACACCGCTTGGACTGGCTTGACGTAGCCAGTGCAGCGGCACAGGACTCCGCTGAGGGCATCACGCACCTGTTCGGGGGTGGGGTTGGGCTCCTGGTCGAGCAGAGCTTTAGCAGCCAGAATCATGGCTGGAGTGCAATAGCCGCACTGAATCGCCCCGGTTTCCACAAAAGCGCGTTGCAAGGGGTGCAACGCGATGTGGCCACGCCAACCCATAGTGGGTCCCTCTCCCTGTGTCGAGATGCTTGCCAGTCCCTCAATCGTGGTGATGCGAGCGCCCACCGCTTGTAAAGCGAGCAAGGTGCAGCTGGTGCGTGCGACCCCGTCCACCAGAACGGTGCATGCCCCACAGCTGCCATCGTCACAGCCATACTTGGCGCCGAGGTAGCCTTCGCGGCGCAGGACGTTCAGCAACGTGTCGTCCAGCGCTATCTGAAATGATCTGTCCTCACCGTTAATATTCAGGGTGATCTCCATGAGGCCTTTCTCCACGGGATATTACAAGGCTAGCTATACACGTACCCCTCAAGTGCGTACAGAGGATGGCATCGCTCCTCTAACTCGTCAGGCTGCTGGAGCGCGCGCCAGGTTGCCCAAGCAGCCACTAAGCTGTCCAGGGCATCACCGTCTTTTTCCGCTATGATCGTATCGTGCAGAGTGGTATCGCTGAATCGCAGCGGTACCAGGCATCTCATCGCTTCCAAGATATCGCGCCGTGCGCGGCGGTGATGTGCCTCCTTTCCCTTATAGGGCATGTACAAACCGTGACGCTTAAGCGTCGCCGCCGGACAGATCTCGATCAGCCATGCGCGGCCTGCGCGGGGGCTTTGCATCGGCAACACGCAGACGGATCCCTGGGTCACCAGTGGCGCTAACAAAGCAGAGATACCATAGAACGTTTGACGATACAATCGCAAATTGTAGCTGGCCCAAGGGGTGCCATTCTCGTGATCGGTCAACCGCTTTATCTCGCGTCCACCTACTGCTATACAACAGGCAGCTCGAAAATGTTGCGGCGTAGCATATCGTTCTGGAAAGGCACGCACGAAGTCCTCCCAGCTCGCTGCTTCAAGAAGTTGCGCCGGTACACCAAAGGGAAAATCCAACCCGAAGATGGCCTCCTGCTCATGCGCAATCCATGCACGCAATGCTTTCAGGCATATTTCGCGTTCTGGAGCTACCTTCAGCAGAAACGCTACCGATGCGCATCGCTCGACGTGTAGGGAGTCCTGGTGGACACTTGCCTGAGTGATCCATATCTTGTGGCCTGCTTGGCGCGCACCGCTGAAGTCAACCCCATACACCCGCGTGCGTATTGGGAATCTCACGCCACCTTTTCCCATGCCTCCCAGAGAGCGCGCCGTGTCAGCACCCCGATCATAGCGCGTCGATACTCGGCGCTGCCGCGGAAGTCGCTGGCCGGCTGCAATGCCGCGGTGGCCTGGGCCATTGCCATCTCGATCCTGGCATCTTCCAGGGGTTGACCGGAGAGAGCCTGTTCCACTGAGTACGCCCGTAACGGATATGGGGCTACACCGCCCCAGGCAATGCGCACTTCCTCACAACGATCCCCTTGCCGTGCCACCCGCGCCGCAACCGCCACGATAGGCTGATCGCGTGGCGTGCGCGCCACAACTGCCATCGCCGTGCCCACCGTGCGTGGTACCACCGTCACTGCGGTGACCAAACCACGCTGCAGCCAACAGGCAGGGTCGATCAACAACTTATCCAGCGCCACCATGCTGCTGCCGTCGGTGCGCTGCACCTCCACCTCCGCATCGAGCACCAGCAAGCTGAGCAACAGACAAGAGAGTGAGGCATGGGTCACGATTGTGCCCCCCACAGTGGCGGCATTGCGGTATGTGAGCGCCCCCTCGCGGTGCGCAGCTTCAGCCAGGAAAGGGCACCCAAAGGGTGTGCTCACCAGCTGTTGCAAGCGCACCATCGCTCCAATCTTCAGGTACTCCCCCCTCGTTTCGATGCGATTCAGTCCCAAAGTCTGCAAGTCCACCACAGCTTTCGCTTCGTGCCACTCTTTTGCCAACAGCCGTTGGCCCCCTGCCAGCGGCACAGCGTCTTCGCCTTGGAGCAATCGCAACGCTTCTTCCACCGTGCGGGGACGGTGATATTCTCTCACACGTATCATTGTCTGCTCCTAATATCTCTCACTCCGCGCGGTCCGTTCTTATCGGTTGCGATACTGCCACTTTGCAACTATGCCATTATAACATGTCTCCTGCAGCAATCGAAATTGCTGCCGCCGTGCGGACTGAGCTAGGAGAGGGGTTGGCAAAGCTCTCTGACAACTCAGGATTTCACAAGCAAACAGACCCACAGGGCGAGTCACTCTAACATTTTCCAAGACTTCTCACCTGGATTTGAATTTCCACCGGGAAAGACGCACTATCCCCCAAAACCCCGGATTGACATTCTGTTCGAAGTGTGGTATATGATTTTGCATACCAATTCTCAGCCCCCAGTGAGAGTTAGGGGCACTCTTAGCTGCTCCGCTCCGGGAAAGCATCAACGCCGATGCCTAGCGATCCATATTCTGTATCGCAGGCTTCGAGGAAGAAGGGTATTCGTATGGTCGCGGTGAGGAAGTTAGGAAACATCGAAAAGCTTCAACAGGAGAAAGAACACCTTCTGGCCGAGATCGAGAGGTTGCGTGCTACCCTCAAGACAGAGGTGGATCCGGATGCTGACGAAGGCGATCCAGATTTGGTAGAACGTGAAAAGGTCATTGCCCTCATTAGCACGATGGAACATCGATTGGAGGCGATCGATTACGCTCTTCGTCACGCGCAAGAGGGTAGCTATGGCATCTGCGAACGCTGCGGGGAACCGATCGATCCGGCGCGCTTGGAAGCACTGCCGGAAGCGACTTTGTGCATTCGGTGCAAGACAATTCTAGAACGTCAGCCGCGTCCTGCGCCCGCTCCAGAAGAGAATCATCTCCTGTGACTTTGTTCTTAACCCACATAAGAACCGCCCAGAGAAATTCTCTGGGCGGGCTATTTTTCAGTCGGGGCGCGCGGATTTGAACCGCGGACCTCTTGAACCCCATTCAAGCACGCTACCAAACTGCGCTACGCCCCGTCACTGTCGGGAAGGCCAGATTTGAACTGGCGACCTCACGGTCCCGAACCGTGCGCGCTGACCGAACTGCGCCACTTCCCGTGGTACTTTGAGAGTGTTGAAAAAGTCCCTTGGGTGCTCAGATTTTTCGCAGGAAAATGGACCAATAAAGCGGGTAACTAAAGAGTTTTTCAACACCCTCGTACTTTGCATTTTGAAACACTTTTTATTGTAATACAAAGTGATGCATCTGTCAAACGGATGCCGAAGGCGTTGAAATTCATCCGAAACGAGATAACAAGATGGCAACCACAACAACCGAATGTGTGCTGAAGGCATTGAGAGGGCAAACACCCGATCGCATTCCATTTGTATCACGCCTGGACGTATGGTATGCCTGCCATCAGCGAGCAGGTAGCATACCATCCGAGTTCCACGATATGTCATTGGATGAGATTCACTGTGCCCTCGGTGTGGGACGACAACGCTTTATGGTACCCTTTCGATGGCGGTTGCGTCGCGTCGAGATATCGGTCACGTTCCATGACACTGAGATCTTCCGCGAATACGAGCCACTCGTCGAGCTGATCAGCGGCACGCACGATTGGGTAAGGAACGATCAAGCAGGCGAAACTGTCACGTACTACCGGACGCCCGTAGGCTCGTTACGCACGCGCCACAATCTGTCCCTATTGGGCGTGCAAAGCGGCACCGAACCCTACCTGGAGGAACATTTCATAAAGGAAGATGGAGACTACCATGTAGTGGAATACATGTGGGAACACGCGGAATATGTGCCCGTGTACGATACCATCCTGCAAGAGCAACGCCGATTAGAGGGCTTCGGGTTTGTCATCCCTCTGTTGCCGCGCATCCCCTTTCAACAAGCATTGCTCGAATATCTGGGTGAAGTCCCACTCTTCTATGCCCTACACGATAATCCATCGCAAGTCGAGCGCCTATTACAGTTGCTGGATGAACAACTGATGGATATCTTGCATCACCTGGCAGAGCTGCCTGCTCTTTATGTAGAGTTCCCCGACAATTTGCATGGTCTGATGACCAATCCCTCTTTATTCAGAAAATATTGCTTACCTGCTTACCAGCGTTACTGTGATGTGCTACACCGTCAGGACAAGAAAGTGGGCAGTCACACCGATGGAGATGTTAAACCTTTGCTGAAATTGCTGAAAGATTCCGGTTTGGACGTATGCGAGTCGTTCTCACCTGCCCCCTTGACCAGCTGCACCTTCGACGAAGCGTGGAACGTTTGGCAAGGCAAACCGATGATCTGGGGCGGTATCCCTTCTCCGCTCCTGGAAGAACGCACCGATGAGCGGATGTTGCACGAATATTTGGAACATTTGCTTGCCGTAGTGGGACAACAGCCGATCATCCTCTCTGTGGTCGACATGGTGATGGGTCACAATTCTGTGGAGCGTATCCGCACCATTGCGAAGCGGCTAGAAGAACACGTTCTCAGCGCGGAAGAGGTCACCTTGACCCCGCCGCGTGCCACCGAGCAACGTGAGATTTGACTGGACGTTCAGCCCCCCACGCAAGAAGCACGAAGAGCTTGTCGCGTACACGAGGGTCATATAGAATGTCCATGAAATGTTCAACCGATTACGGGAACAGCTCCTATCGGAGGGCATCAAGTGTCCAATGGATACAAGAATTGATCTGGAGAGGTGAAAAGTATGTACATTTCACTGGAGGATCAGGTAGCTGTAGTGACCGGAGGCGGTCAAGGGCTTGGCCAAGCGATTTGCCAGCGGCTGGCACGCGAGGGGTGTGACGTCGTAGTCGCCGACATTAACGCGGAAACCGCCGCGCGAACGGCTGCCGAACTCAACGCATACTACCAGCAGGAGGGCCGTACCAACCGACGAGCCATTGCTATACGTGTGGATGTGACGAAGGAAGATGAGGTGGCCGCTCTGGTAGACCGGACGGTGCAAGAGTTTGGTCGTCTGGATATCTTTGTTGCCAATGCAGGTATCCTGATCACCGGAGAGATTGATCAATTCCCGGCCGAGAAATGGGAAGCTGTGATCCGGGTTAACCTCATCGGCTACTTTCTGTGCGCCAAGCACGCTTGCCGTGTCATGAAGCAGCAGCGCAGCGGCACCATCATCCAGATCAACTCGAAGTCGGGCAAGAAGGGCAGCTACAAGAATTCCGCCTATGCCGCCTCCAAATTTGGCGGTATCGGCCTGACGCAAAGCTTGGCATTAGAGATGGCCGAGTACGGCGTGCGGGTGAACGCCATTTGCCCTGGTAATCTGTTGGACTCTCCCCTGTGGCTCGACTCGCTATACAGCCAGTATGCGAAGAAGTGGGGTATCAGCGAGGAAGAAGTGCGTCGCAAGTACCTTGAGCAAGTGCCACTAGGACGCAGCTGTACATATGATGATGTGTGCAACATCCTGGTATACCTCGCATCAGACGCGGCGAGCTATATGACGGGCCAAGCGATCAACGTAACCGGCGGTCAGGAGATGCGCTGACATGTTATTGGAGTACCGCGTTGATCAGCTGCAACGCGTATTGGCGCAGC
>JBMFPH010000167.1:0-7208 GCA_049969215.1 Anaerolineae bacterium
GGTGACCGTTATCTGAACAGTTTGCAGTTCGCCCAGATCTGCGTGGATTGGTCGGTGGAAGACTTGGAGTTACTCAACATTCGTTCGCGTGGTACCGTGTCGCGCCTGCTGGCGCCGCTGACGGAGAGCCAGCAGTCGTTCTGGGAGGTGCTTAATTACCTTGTGGCTCTGCTGGGACTGGTAGGTATCGGTATCTTTTGGCGCGTCCGCCAGCGCAGTGAACAGCCCATCGAGCTGCTGCCGCGTCATGCAACGCAGTCTTGACTATAACCACCAGGAACGGCGGCATCCCGCTTGTTCTCGAGATGCAGGAAGTGGTGACGGAGGAATGCTATGTGGACAAGGCGCAATCAGATTCTGGCCGGTATCCTTGCTTTGCAGATTGTGATCGCCATTGTGGTCTTCTGGCCGCGTGGGGCGGTTTCGGGCGGCCAGGCGGCGCCGCTCTTGGCCGACTTCAAGGCGGAAGAGGTGGTCAGCCTGACCATCGCCGACCGCGATGGCAATACGGTGGAGCTGACGAAAAACGGACAAGACTGGGTATTGCCTCGGCGCGACAATTATCCGGTGGTCAGCTCGCGCGTGACCGATTTGCTTGCCAAGCTGGGAAGGATTCGCACCAATCGTCTCATCGCCCAGACCGAGGGCAGCCATCGTCAGCTCCAGGTTGCGGCGGATGACTTCAACCGCAAGATTGAGATCAAAATGAAAGATGGTAGCACGCACACGGTGTACCTGGGCACTTCCGGCGGGGGTAGTGCCACACACGTGCGTGCCGGCGATCAGAAGGAGGTATACCTGACCAGTGAGGTGCTCAGCTGGGATGTGGGCGCCACCGAATCGAGCTGGGTGGAGACGCTTTTCTTCACCGTGCCGCAGACCGCCACTATCGGCATCACGTTGCAGAATGCCCAGGGAACGTTCGAGTTTGAGCGCCCTGACGGAGAAAGTGAGTGGACGATGAAGGGGCTGACGCCCGGCGAAAAGCTGGAGCAGAGCAATGTCCAAGACCTGCTCTTCCAGGTCACCTCCGTGCGCATGTTGGGGCCGTTGGGGAAGAGTGAAAAGGAACCGTATGGAATCGACAAGCCCCAAGCTGTGGTCACGTTGAGGACGAAGGAAGGAGATCAAGAGAAGCGTTACACGCTTACCGTCGGCGCCAAATTAGAGGAAGAAATCAAGACACCCGAAGAGACGAAACGTTACTACTATGTGTTGCGTTCTTCCGAGTCGCCCTATTTCGTGCGCATCAGCGAGTTCCTTGGCAACAACTTGGTCAACAAGAAACGGGCCGATTTTCTATCGCAACCACCTACACCCGTACCAACGCCGGAAAAGAGCAAGCTTCCGAGCAGTTCTGAGCGGCAGTCGGCACCTTCCGAATAGAAAATAGGTGAAGAATCCAAAAAAATACACGCCTGATGAGCTTATCGGGCAGTTGCGGTGTTATATTGGTGAGGGGATATAAGACTCGTTCTCGGGGGCAAGGTGCGTGGAGGTCAAAGGATAAACATACGAAGAATCTTGATGAACAACGCGTGTCGAGCAGCAAGGATTTGACTGGATGAGAATGTTTCGACAAGAGTTCGCTACGAAGGCTGGCAGTGCAGCTTCACTATTCCAAGGAGGTGAGTAGATGTTCTCTCGGAAAGTTTTGATTCAGCGTTTGGCACAAGCAGGCTTTGATTTCACATCATCTGTCGCAGAACAAGCTCTGCTTAGCGATACATTGCGTCCCATTATTATGCGGGAGCTGGAGAAGCGTTTGCTGTCCCAGATTGAGGCTCTGGCAGATCCAGCACGACCACGCCAGGTGACGCAGGATAAGATCGATCTGGCACGTGCGCTCATTCGCTCGGCGGAGCGTGCTCTCGCCCGCAAGCAGATCTCGCGGCGCGTCCTGCATCGGCTGCTTGAAGTATTTTTGAAAAACACGGTACTGGATGCAGACGACTCGGCCAGAGTGGCCACCGAAGAATTTATCAAAAAGCATGGCACCAATCCCCCGGTGACAATGGTGATCAGTCCCACTAAAGTGTGCAATCTGAAGTGCATCGGGTGTTATGCTGCTTGCTCGCCTGGCAATGCCGAGACGCTCGATTGGGAGACTCTCAACCGTGTGGTGGACGACGCTAAGCGGCAATGGGGATTGCGCTTCATCACCATTTCCGGCGGTGAGCCGCTCGCCTATCGTTCCAACGGCTATGACTTGATCGACTTTGTTAAGCGCCATGATAACTGCTTCTTCCAGATGTACACCAACGGGACGCTGATCGACGAGCGCATGGCCGAACGCATGGCCGAGGCAGGCAACCTGATCCCCAACATTTCTGTCGAGGGGTTTGAGGAGCGCACGGACGAACGCCGTGGTAAGGGCACCTTCAAGCGCATCTTGAAAGCGATGGAGAACCTGCGCAAGGTGGGCGTGCCATATGGCATCTCCCTGACTGCCACCTGCCACAACGCCGAGGAGATCCTCTCCGACGAATTCATCGACTTTTTCTTCAACGAGCAGCAGGTGGTCTATGCCTGGCTTTTCCAGTATATGCCCATCGGCCGCAGCTACACGTTGGATCTGCTGCCACGGCCAGAGCAGCGCGTCTGGATGTGGAAGCGTACGTGGGAGATCGTGCGCGAGAAGCATATCATGATCGCGGACTTCTGGAACTGTGGCACCACCTCGGATGGGTGCATCGCCGGTGCACGCTCCAGCGGCTACATGTACATCGACTGGAACGGCAAGATGATGCCGTGCGTCTTCGTGCCCTACTCGGCAGGCAACATCAAGGAGATCTACCAGAATGGCGGTACGCTGGACGACATCTATGATGTGCCCTACTTCCGAGCAATCCGTGAGTGGCAGGCCGAATATGGCTTGTCAAAGCGCAAGCCGGAGGAACACGGTAACTGGTTGGTGCCGTGTTCGATCCGTGACCATTACGATGTGGGACGACGGTTGATCGACACATATAAGCCGGAGCCGGAGGACGAGAACGCGGCTGAAGCTTTGCTGGACGGGCAATACTACGAGGGTATGCTGGCCTATGATGAGGAGCTCTACAAGCTCTTCGATCCCATCTGGCAAGAGGTCTACCTTAAGAGTGGCCCCACTGGCCCGTGCGGGGAAAAGAAGTAGGCTAAAACGGGGATCCACCCAAAGGGGCAGCTGCTCATGCAGCTGCCCCTTTGCTATGTACGAGGAGCACGGTTGGTTGTGCCTTTTCTTGCGTCCGCAAAGCAGCGAAGGTATAATATGAAAGCTAAGCTTTACACCCCCTACGCCGTTGTGGGCTGTTCAGGGGGTGTGTTGTGTATGGAGGTTGTAATCTTGAACTCTTCCTGGAAGGAGGCAGTTTTCAATGTCAAAGAAGTGGGTTTATCTGTATGAAGACGTTGACGAGGTAGAGCGGCTCGTTGGCGGCAATTGGGACAACGTGAAAGCGCTCTTGGGCGGTAAGGGTGCGAACCTGGCCGAAATGTGGCGCATCGGCGTGCCGGTGCCTCCTGGTTTCACTGTCACCACTGAGGCATGTAACGCCTATCTCGCTGCTGGCGAGAAGTTCCCCGAAGGGATGTGGGAGCAGGAATTGGCGGCTATGAAGGCGCTCGAGGAGAAGACCGGCAAGAAGTTCGGTGACCCCAACAATCCACTGTTGGTCTCCTGCCGCTCGGGTGCCAAGTTCTCTATGCCCGGCATGATGGACACTGTGCTCAACATCGGGATGAACGACGAAACCGCTGCCGGCATGGTCAAGCTGACCGGGGATGAACGCTTCGTGTACGATGCCTATCGCCGCCTGGTCCAGATGTTTGGCAGCGTGGTGCTCGGTATCCCTGATGAACCTTTCGAGGAGGCGCTCGATGAGCTCAAGCGCAAGCGTGGCGTCAAATCGGACACCGATCTGACCGCTGAGGATTGGAAGGAGCTGACCGAGACCTTTAAGCAGATCGTCAAAAAGGAGATCGGGCGCGACTTCCCACAGGATCCCTATGAGCAGCTGCGCCTGGCCACCGAAGCCGTCTTCAAGAGCTGGAACGGCAAGCGTGCTGTGGACTATCGCAATGCCACCGGCATCCCCCATAACCTGGGCACTGCAGTGAACATTGTGACAATGGTTTTCGGCAATATGGGATGGGATTCGGGCACCGGGGTGGCCTTCACCCGCAATCCTTCCACTGGCGAAAAACAACTCTACGGCGATTATCTTCTGAATGCTCAAGGTGAGGATGTGGTGGCAGGCATCCGCAACACCAAGCCTATCTCCGAGCTGGAAAAGGAGATGCCCGAAACGTATCGCCAATTCCTCGATATTTGCGCTAAACTGGAGCGACACTACAAGGACATGCAAGATGTCGAGTTCACCATCGAGCGCGGCAGACTGTGGATGCTGCAGACACGCGACGGTAAGCGCACCGCCAAAGCGGCAGTCAAGATCGCGGTGGATATGGCCAATGAAGGGCTCATCACCAAGGAACAAGCGGTGATGCGCGTCAAACCGTCGGACGTGGACACCCTGATGCATCCTCAGTTCGACCCCGAAGCGAAGAAGCAGGCCGTGCAGGACGGAAAACTGCTCGCCAAGGGGGTGAATGCCTCGCCCGGTGCAGCAGTGGGAATGGTGGCATTTGATGCCGACCTCGCCGAGCAGTGGGGCAAATCGGGCAAGCCCGTGATTATGGTGCGCCCGTTCACCAAGCCGGACGATGTCCACGGCATGATCGCTGCCCGAGGCATCCTGACTAGCGAGGGTGGTGCCACCAGCCATGCCGCTGTGGTGGCACGCCAGTTCGGTAAACCTTGCGTGGTGGGCGCCAGTGATTTGATGATCGACCTGGAGCGGCGCCAGATGAGCGTTAACGGCCTCGTTGTCAAAGAGGGAGAGTTCATCTCCATCGATGGCGCCACGGGTGAAGCATTCTTGGGTGAGATCCCCACAGTCACACCGCGCTTCGAGGAGCAGACCGAGCTGCTGACCCTGCTCTCCTGGGCAGATGAGTTCCGCAAGCTACAGGTTTGGGCCAACGCCGACTATCCCAAGGATGCCCTGCGCGCTCGTGCCTATGGCGCTCAAGGCATCGGGCTGTGTCGCACTGAGCACATGTTCTTCGAGCCCGAGCGGCTGCCCATCGTACAACGTATGATCCTGGCGAAGACCGAGGAGGAGCGCCAGAAGGCATTGGACGAGCTCCTGCCCTTCCAGCGCAGTGACTTCGAGGGCATTTTTAAGGCGATGGACGGGCTGCCCGTGATCATTCGCCTGATCGATCCACCATTGCACGAGTTTATGCCCAGCGAGCGCCAGCTCCTGGAGGAAGTTATCGAGATGCGCGTTAAGGGCATCACCGAGGGCCTAGCCGAAAAGGAAGCACTGCTAGTGGCCGTAGAGAGCATGCACGAGAGCAACCCCATGATGGGCCTGCGCGGCATCCGCCTCAGTATCGTCATGCCCGCTATAGTCAAGATGCAGGTGCGTGCTATCTTCGAAGCGGCGTGCAACATGGCCAAGCAAGGTGTTGTGGTCAAACCGGAGGTAATGATCCCACTGGCCGGTCATGTGAACGAGCTGAAGGTAATCCAACCTCAGCTAGAGGCCATCGCCCAGGAGGTGATGAAGGAGAAGGGCATCACCGTCGAGTACAAGTTTGGCACGATGATCGAGGTGCCCCGTGCGGCGATCACGGCAGATGAGATCGCCACCGTGGCCCAGTTCTTCTCCTTTGGCACCAATGACCTGACCCAGATGACCTTCGGTTACTCCCGCGATGACGCCGAGGCGCGCTTCTTGCTGCAATACGTCGAGATGGGCATCCTGCCCAAGAACCCCTTCCAGACGATCGACCGTGCGGGTGTGGGTGAGCTGATGCGTATGGCCGTGGAGAAAGGCCGCGCCACGCGCCCCGACCTGGAGGTGGGTATCTGCGGCGAGCACGGTGGCGACCCGGAGTCCATCGAGTTTTGTCATTTGATCAATCAGAACTACGTGAGCTGCTCTCCCTTCCGCGTACCGGTAGCACGCCTGGCCGCGGCTCATGCCGCGATCAAGCACAAGGACAAGCGGCAATAGTCCATCGTTCCTCCTCCTGATGCCGCAGGGCAGGCCTTCCCGGTCTCATCCGGGGGCCTGCCCTGCATTTTCACAAAAGATCATCCCCTCCTCCGACCTCACAAGCTCGGAATAGGGAATACGCAGGTGGTTTCACACCACGCTCAACGCCGGCATGCTTTCAGCGCGCTCGCTACGTCGGGGTGTATCCCAAACACCTTGTCGAACATGGTGAGCTTGAACAACATCTGCGCTTGAGGCTGCAGGCTGGCGATCTGCAGACATTGGTTGCCGCCTCCCAACATCTTGCTGCCGGCAATCAACGCCGCCAGGCCGGCGCTGTCGATGAAATGCACCTTGTCCATATCGAGCACAACCGTGCGCGTACCTGCTTCGGCAACTTGGTGGAATGCTTGCTTCAGCTGATCTGCCGTTGTGGCGTTGAGGATGCCATCCAGGGCGATCACCATCGTTTGTTCATCCACCGCATGTTGTGTAATCTGCACCGTTCTGCCTCTCCTTACCAAGCAGAAGTGCCCAACCCAAGATTATGCCCGGTCGCACCGGTTATGTATCTATGCCTCACTTGCCCCCGAGCAACCAATGACCGGGTAATTGCATGAGACGTTGTAAGACCTTCTTCTTGAGAGAGCTATTCGGCATTGCCTCAATGCCCTCCTCATAGGCAGCAATGGCGGTCAGCCATTGCTTGTGCTCGAGATGCAGGCGGCTCAATGCCTGTCGGGTGTACATCGCCAGCTCGCTCTCGCCCAGTGCTTCGAACATCCGTGCCGACTCACGATAGGCTTCAGCCGCCGCGGCGTAATCGCCACGTCCTTCGTGTACGCTGGCCAAATTGCCCAACGCTTGCGCCTGTCCGCGCGTGTCTTGCAACTCGCCGAACAGGGTATAGGCCGCTTCCAGTGCCCACTGCGCGGCATCCCATTCTCCCAGCTCACGCCGTGCCACGCCCAGATCGTTGAGCACCTCTGCTAGGCGGTGACGTTCACCAGCCTGCTCGGCGGCAACTCGCGCCTTTTCAAAGCTTTGGGCAGCAGCGGCATAGCGCTTAGCTTGATAGTGCTGGATGCCCTCTTTATAGAGCTTCTTCCAATCACCCATCATTGCACCCTCAGTAGGTGATGTCCAACAAGCTTTCACCTA
>JBMFPH010000168.1:0-7155 GCA_049969215.1 Anaerolineae bacterium
CCGCCGTGTTGCGCATCGAACGCGCCACCAAGATCTTCCGCACTGGCCAGCGCCTACGCGTGGACGGCGGGCGTGGCATCGTGGAAATTGCATGAAAACGGTACGTTTGATAAAATAGTATCATGTATCGCATTAGTCCACGCTGTGGATCACGCCGGGTATGCAACAGGACGGGAAGAATGTCTATATCCTGTTGGGCTGCCCATTATTACGTACCAATACGGGGGGAATATGCTCATGGAAATCACACGTCAAGCTGACTACGCTGTGCGCGCCATGATTCACCTGGGCAGCGTGTCGCCCGACACGCGCGTGTCCAGCGCCGCCATCTCCAGGGCGCAACGTGTCCCGCTGCCCTTTCTGACCAAAGTGATCGCCCAGCTGGTGCATGCTGGGCTGGTGACCACCTCACGTGGGATGGGGGGTGGTGTCTCGCTGACACGCAACCCGGAGGACATCACCTTGCTCGACATCCTGGAGGCGGTGGAAGGGCCGATCACGCTGAACCGCTGCCTGCTGCGCGGCATCACCTGTGAGCTGGAGGAGCACTGCGCTGTACACGATGTATGGGCCGAAATCCAGAAGCACATAGTCGAAGATCTCAAGCAGGTGTCGCTGGCTTATCTGGTACAGGCGCAGGCGGCCAAGAGTGCAGGGAGACCTTTCGAATTGCCTGCCGCGCTTGTGCGGGCGTGACCCTCAGCCACCCTGGTAGTCCCCTTCTGGTAGGATTTTCTCACCCTAGTGGGGCAAAAGGCTCTTTTGCTCCTGCACCATTCATAACCCGGCGAAACGCGCGTGTATCCCTGCTAACCAATTGTGTCTTGGCGCGCGGCTGCCCTTCTTGACTGCGCTGTGACGGATTGTGGAGGATGGCTTATCCCCCTTGTCCTGACCTGCTCCCAACCAAGCAGAGAGGACGTGGCTGGCTGACTGCAAGGGGTCTCCTGCAGGTTGCAAATCCGCGAGAAGGGGCGGCACAACGGTGCCCATGTTGGGCCAGAGGTGAAAAAGACAAAGGGTACACGGCAATGCCACCGCGCGCCCAGAACCCTGCCCATGAAAAGGCCCGCTACGGGGTGAGCCGCTCACGCCCCAGGTGAGGTGCCAGGCTCCAGCTGATGAGCGCCATTTCCTCGCCAGTGTTGATCACTTTGTGCGGCGCACCCTCGGGAATGAGGACCGCATCGCCGGCACGCAGCTCAATCCACCTGGGCGTGCTGTTGGGGAACTCGAGCACGACACGACCCTTGATCAGGTAGGCGATTTCGTGCGCATCTTGGTGGCCCGGGTCCAGCGCACCCTCCTGCCCGGCCGGCAAGCTCGCCACCGAGAAGACAATCTTGCCGGTGTTGGCGTAGATGCGCACGCATTCGCCACCTTCCATGCGGAGCTCAGCATCCTGCTCGTGTAGGAGGGTTGGTTGTGTCATCGCTTGCCTCCTTGTCCATCATGATGGGTTTCATCCAGGTCGTCATCGCTCTCGTCGGAGAAGCGGTCTTGGACCAGCACCTCGCGAGGCTGGCCGTTGACAGCAGGGCCGATGATCCCCTCTGCTTCCAGCTGATCCATCAGACGCGCCGCACGTGGATAGCCGATGTTGAGGCGCCGCTGCAGCCACGAAGTGCTCGCGCGGCCACTCTGCAGCACCAGCTCGATCGCCTCGTCCAGCAGGGGATCGCGCGCGTCCTCGTCCTCCATCCCTTCCCAAGGGAACGGCTGCGTCGGGGTCATATCGCCAGCCTGTTCCTTCCAGAAGTCCACAACGCGCCGTATCTCCTCATCGGAGACAAAACATCCCTGCATGCGACGCAGCTGGGCCGCCTCGGGCAACATGAGCAGCGCATCGCCGCGCCCCAACAGGCGCTCCGCGCCGGGGCTGTCCAGGATGACCCGCGAATCGACCTGGCTGGTTACCATAAAGGCGATGCGCGCGGGGAAGTTCGCCTTGATGAGGCCGGTGACCACGTCCACCGAGGGGCGTTGCGTGGCAATGATCATATGAATGCCGGTGGCGCGCGCCATCTGGGCAATGCGCGTGATGGCGCGTTCCACCTCGTCGGGAACGGTCATCATCAGATCGGCCAGCTCGTCGATCACCACCACCACATGGGGTAGCGGTTCGGCATTCTCCCGAGGTGCGATGCGCTTGTTATAGTCGGCGATATGGCGTGCCCCACAGCGCGCGAAGAGCTGATAGCGCTCGTCCATCATGCGCATGACCCAATTCAGCGCCCCCACCACCTGCTCCAGGTCGGTCACCACCGGCGCCAGCAGGTGGGGGATGCCGCTAAAGGGCACCAGCTCCACCATCTTGGGGTCGATCAGCAACAGGTTGAGCGCCTCAGGGGTGTGCTCGCACAATAAGCTGGTGAGGATAGCATTGATGCACACGCTTTTGCCGGAGCCGGTGGCGCCGGCGATGAGCAGGTGGGGCATGGTTGCCAGATCGGCTACCACAGGAGCGCCCGAGACGTCGCGTCCTAGGGCAATGGGCAAGACCCCTTTGCTGCGCGCTTTGTGGAAGGCATCGGATTCCAACACGCCACGCAGGGAGACGAGCGTCACCTTGCTGTTGGGCACCTCGATGCCCACCAGCGGGCGGCCCGGCACAGGCGCCTCGATGCGGATCGGCGCCGCCGCCAGTGCCAGCGACAGGTCGTTGACCAGGGCGGTGATCTTGCTGACACGCACGCGCTGGCGCACGATGCTGCCATCTGGCGCGGTGCGTTCGATGGTGCCCGGCTCCACGCCGAATTGGGTGACCGCCGGGCCGACGTTGATCTCACGCACGCGCGCCGGCACGCCGAACGAGCGCAGCGTCTCCTCGATGATCTGCGCCTGATAGCGCACGTCGGCGCCGGTGACCGGCTCCTTAGACGAGGGGATGAGCAGGTCGAGCGGGGGCAGATGGCGGCTGCGGCGCGTCGGGCGTTTCGACATCGCTGTCTGCACGCTGATCGGCAATGCCTTGATCTCCGGGCGCAGGCGTGGACGGGTGGCACGTTCGGATGCTTCCGCGGGTGGTGCCTCCGGAGCGACAGAGGTATCCATCTCGAGGGGGATGACGGCGCGCCGGCGCAGGGGCTGGGCGAGCACCAGGAACAGCCCTCCCAACGCAGCCAACATGATGCTCAGCAACAGCAACCCGCTGGCCGTCTTGCCCAGCAGGTCGACCAGGGCGGTGCGAATGCCCCAGCCCAACAGACCGCCCCCACCTCCTGTGCGTGCCAATTCCAACGGGTTATCACGCTCGGCGAGGAGATGCACCAGCCCCAGCACGGCCACAAAGAGCACTTCACCGCACACCACTGCTTCCCAACGCAGTGAGCGGGGCAAGGGGACACTTTCTGCCAGCTGACGGCGCAGCCCCCCCACCAGCAGATAGCTTCCCAGCGCGCCAAGGAGCACGGCAACGGGTACCGCGCCCAGGCCAAACGCCTGGCGCAGCAACAGGGCAAGTCCCTCGTTGAGTATGCCAGGGGCGTTAGAGAGGAGACCGAGTAAGCTGAGGCTGGCCAGGACAATCAACGCCAGGCCGATCAGCTCCTGCCGCATGGCGCGCAGCTGCTGCATAGAACCGCTATTCGCCCACTTGTCGCAAGCTCAGTCCCAGGCGATGCTGGGCGCCGTCCACGCGGATGACGCGCGCCCGCACGCGATCGCCCTCCTTGACCACATTGCGCGGATGGAGGAAATTGCCGTCCGCCAGCTCCGAGACGTGGATCAGTCCCTCCACCCCTTCTTCCAGCCGCACGAACGCCCCGAAGCTGACCACGTTGGTCACCTCACCCTCCACGATGTCGCCGACGTGGTAACGCTGATCCACCAGGCTCCATGGATCGGGTTTGAGACGTTTCAGGCTGAGTGCTACCCGCTGGTGCGCCGGTTGCACGTCGATCACATAGACCTGTATCTCATCGCCCACACGCAACATGTCGGCAGGATGGTTGACACGGCTCCAGGAGAACTCTGAGATGTGAATGAAGCCCTCGACGCCTCCCAGATCAACGAAAGCGCCGAAGCCACACAGGGCGTTGACGCGACCGGTACGCACTTGACCGGGCGCCAGGCTGCCGAGCAGCGCGAGGCCTTCGTGCTCGTTGACCGCCGCGCGCTCGGAGAAGATGAGCCGGTTGCGCCCGCGATCGATTTCGATCACGCGCAGGCACAGCACCTCACCCACGCGTCGCGCCAGCTGCGCCTGACGGATGTCGTCATCCGATTCATCGGGCAGATCGATCAACTGCGAAGTGGGCACGAACCCTTGCAGCGATCCGAAGCGCACCAGCAACCCACCCCGATTATAGCCTGTCACACGCAAGTCCACCCGTTCCTTGCTCTGGAGCAGGTGCTCAGCACGCTCCCACTCGGCTGCGAACGCTTCTGCCGGGGGTGTGTGCGGGCTCACCGCTGCCGCAGGACGCTGGCCAGACCGCTTGGGCTCTTCAACACCCTCCGCTACGCTGGGAATGCTCGGCGGTGGTCGAAGTGCCTCCTCCGGTATCGCACAGGGGTCGTAGGGGGACAGTTCATAAGCGGATAAGCGGTCAACATCGGCAAGTAGAGCACGCCAATAGCCTTCATCCGGGGGAATCTCCCACGGTTGCAGGTCTCCATTCTTCATCGTCACTCCCTTGTCTACAGACAAACGCACGTGGCTAAGCAACAGGGGTACCTAGTCACATTCATTATAAGGCAAGCGCATTTTATTGTCAATAGTGGGATGCTGCGACTGTTTCCCGCATCCTCTGCCTCGGCACGGGGGATAGCATCCCACCGAGCCGCGCGCGCTAGCAAGCGGTGAAGGGATTTACGCTCCCACACGCTCGCCGCTCGGATCGTGGCGACGGCTTGGCATAACCTTTCGCCTGAGGCCAACTTGTAGTATACTATGTGTGCCGCATTGCGCCGGTTGAAATTCAACGCGTCATCCACAGGGAGATAAATGCCCCTGGTCCGAAAATTTACCTTGGAGATTGATCATGAAACACCTCATCAGCATTGCCGACCTCTCAACCGAAGAACTATGGCACATCTTGAACCGGGCACGCCAGCTGAAGGACGAATGGCGCTCTGGCGGCAACAGGCCAATCCTCAAAGGCAAGGTTATGGGGATGATCTTCCAGAAGCCTTCCTTGCGCACCCGCATCTCATTCGATGTTGCTATGCTCCAGCTCGGCGGGCAGGCACTCTACATCTCGCCCGACGAAATCCGCCTGGGCGAACGGGAAAGTGTGCCCGATGTGGCGCGGGTGCTCTCGCGCTACGTGGATGTGATTATGGCGCGCGTTTTCGCTCATCGGCACATCGTGGAGCTCGCCACTTATTCGCGGGTGCCCGTGATCAACGGCCTCAGCGACTACAGCCACCCATGTCAGGGCATTGCCGATATGTTCACCATCTGGGAGAAGTTGGGTCATCTCAAAGGCATCAAACTCACCTACATAGGAGATGCCAACAACGTGGCTGTCTCGTTGCTCTTTGCCGCCACCAAGCTGGGGATGGATTTCACCATCGGCCATCCCCCCAGCTACGGATTACCGCCTGAGGTGTTGGCGCGCGCCGAAGAGTTCGCGCGCCAGTCGGGCAGCCGCATCACCGTCACCCACGACCCTGTGGCAGCTGTGCGCGGGGCTCAGGTGGTCTATACCGATGTCTGGACGAGCATGGGCCAGGAAGCAGAGAAAGCGCAGCGCGAAGCGGTCTTCCCGCCGTACCAGGTCAACGCCGCTCTGCTTGTGCATGCGCACCCGGATGCCATCGTGATGCATTGCCTTCCGGCACATCGAGGTCAGGAGATCACCGATGAGGTGGCGGATGGCCCACAGTCGGCGCTGTTCGATCAAGCGGAGAACCGTTTACACGCTCAGAAGGGGATTCTGGCGTTTCTGATGGTGGATCAAGGAGCTTAGTCCGTTCTCGGCCACACGGCAGAGGCGAGGTGGAGCGCTTGCATATGGCCAGAAACCGCGAAGCATATGCGCAGTGGATGCGCCAGGCAATCCAGCATAGTCAACGCAGTGACTGGGTTGCTGCTGCAGAAGCGTATCGACGCGCGCTGATTGAATTTCCGACCGACCTGGCCGCCACCATCGGGCTGGGCAAGTCCTGGGTGGAGATGGGGCAGTTGCCACTCGCCTTCAAGGCATTTGAGCGCGCTGTGGAACTGGCGCCCCATGACCAACTGGCACTCGAAAGCTTGGCCGACGTACAAGAGCGGCTGGGTTCGCTCTCCGAAGCTGCCACGACCTATGGTAAGATGGCCGCGATCGCTTCGCAGGAAGGAAATTGGCAGGCGGCGGCGGATGCTTGGATGCGTGCCACGCGCCTCGCACCGGAACGGACAGAAGCGTACCGTCAGCTGGCACGCACGCTGGAGCGCCTGGGGCGCCCTCGCCAGGCAGCGGCGGAGTACGTGTCACTTGGCTCCATCTATGAGCGTCGAAAGGAATGGGAAGAGGCGCGAACATGCTATCAGGAGGCACTCCGGCTGGATGCCGACAATAGCACGGCGCGCGCACGTCTCCAGGCGCTTGATCTCGCAGCCCCCTCGCTTGGGGGAGCCGTATCACCCGGTATAGCAGAGAGAACAACCCAGGAAACCGCAGAACTGCTCGACCTCTATGACGACGAAAACCAGAGCACAACCAAGAAGGACGACCCCTTCGAGCGTGCGCGCCGTATGGCACTCCAGCAGTTGGCAGACAGCGTGTTCGCGACGGAGGACGAAAGCACCCCCGATCCGAACCTGCTTCACCTCATCACTCAAGGCATTGAACGGCAGACGTGCGGGCAGTTGCATGAAGCAGTCGAGATCTTCCAAAAGGTCCTCGAAGCCGGATACAACCATACTGCAGTGTTCTTCAACCTGGGCGCTTTGTATTACGAACAGCGACAGTATCAAAATGCCATCGAGGCGTTCCGCCGCTCAATGCGCGATGACATGTTTGCCCTGGGCGCGCACTACGCGCTCGGCCTCACCTATTGGGCTGCCGGTATGGCCGATCGAGCGCTGGAGCATTTCCTGGAGGTGGCCCGCACGGTCGATCTGACCATAGTGGCTCCAGAGCAACTCGAGCGGGTGAATGAAGCGTATCAGCAGCTGACCGACAAGTACCTGGCACACCCGAACGCCGGAGAAGCTGAAACCTT
>JBMFPH010000169.1:0-7149 GCA_049969215.1 Anaerolineae bacterium
CGCTCGAGCGCCATTTCCGCCACCCGCGTGTGGTTCGTAACCGGCTCATCAAAAGTGGAGCTGATCACCTCCGCGCTCACCGAGCGGTCCATGTCGGTCACTTCCTCCGGACGCTCGCCGATCAGCACCACCATGAGGTGAATGTCGCGGTAGTTCGCCGTGATGCCGTTGGCAATCTGCTTGAGCACCGTGGTCTTGCCCGCTTTGGGCGGTGAGACGATCAAGCCGCGCTGGCCACGCCCAATGGGCGCGAGCAGGTCGATCAAGCGTGTCGTGAGGTTATGACGGTCCGTCTCCAGCTTCAGCTGGCGATTGGGGAAGATGGGAGTCAGCTTCTCGAACTCGGGGCGCTTCTTAGCCACCTCCGGGTCCATGCCATTGACCGCCTCGACGCGCAGCAGGCCATAGTACTTCTCAGTGTCCTTAGGCGGGCGCACATGACCGATCACCATGTCGCCGGTGCGCAAGCCGAAGCGGCGTATTTGGGACTGAGATACATAAACATCGTCCGCGCCGGGCAACAAGTGGTCTGAACGCAAGAAACCAATACCGTCTTGCACGATCTCCAGCACACCGCCGCCGAAAATGAGTCCCTGTTCTTCCGCATAAGCTTTGAGGAGACGCAAAATGAGCTCATCCTTCTTCAGACGGCTGTATCCGGAGATCTCCTTGGACTTTGCAATTTCTCTAAGTTCCTCAAGGGTTCTTAATTCAAGTTCTGATATGTTCACTTTTTGCTCTCCTAAAAGATGCTCAATCAATAATATGGGGATAGCGCACCAAAGATCTGGATATCCAGACAACCACTCCAGTGTGCTTGTTACAGTCCCGCGTTGAGCCTTATTGTGAGGTTTAGGGAACTGTGGCGAAACTCACATCGCGGTGAAATGGTCATTATTGATGATCGTTGCGAATCGCATCAAGAATACAGGACTTATTTACCGTCAGCCAATATATCAGCTTCTGAACCAGGGTTTTTCAGGACGATGGGCCTAGAGAAAACTCAGTGACAATATGCAGAGATCCGATTCTTGGGGTAAGTACCACTTCTATTATAGCATTATTTTAGTCCAGCGTCAACTCCTTTGACCACGCTAAGGTGAAAGTGTTAAGATAGGAATGGTTGTAGATCTCCGAGAGATCTGCGCGGAACTGGAATACCTGCTATGCGTGTTGCCATAAACGGCTGGTTCTGGGATCAACCGACCACCGGCAGTGGCCAGATGGTGCGTCAGCTAGTACCGGCACTGCTCGAGGCGGACGATTCGCTCGAAATCGTGTTGGTACTACCTGGTTGGGCAGCGAACCAGGTTACAATGCTGTCACCACGTGTGCAGGTAGTGGCAACCTTGTGTCATCGCAGCCATATTGGCAAAGTCTGGTTCGAACAGTTCACCTTTCCTCGGCTGTGCGCCCGACTGGGAGTTGATCTCGTCCATATACCCTATTTTGCGTCACCCCTGCAGCCTCTCCAGCGAACGCTCGTTACCATCCACGATTTGATCCCGTTAGTGTTACCGGCATATCGCGGCGGGCCATTGGTACGTCTGTATACCGCATTGGTCGCCACGGCGGCACGTCGTGCACATCTTATCCTGACCGATTCGCATGCCAGCTGCCGAGATATCATTGAACATCTGCGCGTTCCGGACAATCGGGTGCGCGTGGTTTACCTGGCAGCAGCACCTCATTACCGCCCGGTGAGTGACACCGTCGCGTTGCAGAGTGTGCGCCAGAAGTATGAGCTACCAGAACGCTTCGTGCTGTGGCTTTCCAGCTTCGACGTGCGTAAGAACGTAGCAGCATTGTTGCACGCCTATACGTGGGTGGTGGACGCTCTGGGTGATACGTATCCCCTTGTGATGGCAGGCAATCTGCCGACACGAAATACCTCTCTGTTTCCTGATCCACGCCGCATCGCCACAGAATTGGGTATCGCTGCTGCCGTGCTCTACCCCGGTTTCATCGCAGAGGAGGACAAGCCGGCGGTGTACAGCGCCGCGACCGCATTTGTCTATCCATCACGCTATGAGGGCTTCGGCCTGCCCGTCTTAGAAGCGATGGCGTGCGGTACGCCTGTGGTCACCAGCAGTGTCAGCTCACTTCCCGAGCTGGTTGGTGAAGCTGCTTTTCAAGTGTCCCCAGAGGACACACGCAGCATGGCAGCCGCCATTATTGCGCTATGTGTAGATGAAACGTTGCGTGAGGAGATGCGTCGCCGGGGACTAGCGCGCGCATCCACCTTTACCTGGCAGCACACTGCCTCGACGACACTAGACGCATATCGGCAGACTTTACAGACTTGACAGTCAAAACGACAAACAGAGCTGTTCTGAGGATCTGGTATGCCAAGAACGGTGGTCATTGTGGGTACATTAGACACAAAGGGTGCCGATCTGCAGCTGCTGCGCGATTTGATCGAAGCGCGTGGGCTGCAAACCCTGGTGGTGGATTTCGGGGTGCTGGGTGATCCTGCTTTTCCACCCGATATCAGTGCAGCTCAGGTAGCGCAGGCAGGTGGTGAAGATCTCGCTGCATTGCGCGTCGCACGGGACAAAACGCGCGCGATGCGCGCTATGGAACGTGGATTGACCGCGATCGTGCGTGAGCTATTCGCCACTGGTCGACTGGACGGCATCGTGGGTATGGCAGGTGGTGGGGGCACTTCGATTGCCACAGCTGCTATGCGCCAGCTGCCCGTTGGCGTACCCAAACTCATGGTCTCCAGTGTGGTGGCGACCGGTGATGTCCGTCAATTTGTAGACACACGGGACATCACGTTGATGCCCTCCGTGGTGGACATAGCAGGTGTCAACTCGATCAGCCGGCGCATCTACGCCAACGCCGCTGGCGCCATCGCCGGTATGGTCGAGCAGGTCTTGCCTATAGAGCAATCGGGCCGGCCGACTATTGTCGCTAGCATGTTCGGCAACACTACACCCTGTGTCACCCGTGCGCGCGAGCTGTTGGAAGCACTCGGCTATGAGGTGCTCGTCTTCCATGCCACCGGCAGTGGCGGTCGCACCATGGAAGCGCTCATTGAGGCAGGCTTCGTCACTGCCTGCTTCGATGTCACCACTACTGAGCTGGCCGACGAAGTATGCGGCGGGGTAATGAGCGCCGGCCCGGAACGTCTGATGGCGGCAGCCTGTGCCGGTATTCCCACCGTGATCGCACCAGGTTGTGTGGACATGGTCAACTTCTGGGCACGTGATACGCTGCCGGCGTTTTATCGTGATCGCCATTTATACGAATGGAACCCCAACACCACTTTGATGCGCACCAACGTGGAGGAGAATCGCCAGATCGGCGAATGGATTGCGCGGGCAGCCAACGCAGCGCGTGGGCCGGTGGCAGTATTGCTCCCATTACGCGGTGTCTCTCAGCTGGACAGTCCCGGTGGCGCTTTCTGGGATCCCGATGCGGATGCAGCTTGTTTTGACACCATTCGCACCTATCTGCGCCCGGGTATCCCGCTAATTGAAGTGGACGCTAACATCAATGACTCCGAGTTTGCCGAGCGAGCGGTTAAAGTGCTGCTCGAAATGATGGCGGCGAGACACGCCGGACCATCCCATGACACCACAATGTCATCTGGATAACAGGAGAAGAAAAGATGCCTATCGTACCCCGTTCTGAAATTCTACAACGATTACGGGCTCAAGTTGCCGCCGGACGACCCATTATTGGCTGCGGCGCCGGGACCGGCATTTCGGCCAAATGTGCTGAGGCGGGTGGCGCTGACCTG
This sequence comes from Anaerolineae bacterium, assembly GCA_049969215.1. Taxonomy (GTDB): domain Bacteria; phylum Chloroflexota; class Anaerolineae; order 4572-78; family NAK82; genus NAK82. The sequence goes on from JBMFPH010000169.1 coordinate 3,749, forward strand.
ATCATCATTTACAACTCGGGCCGTTTCCGTATGGCCGGCCGTGGATCGATGGCAGGGCTGCTCCCATATGGCGATGCCAACGCCATTGTAATGGAAATGGCCGCAGAGGTATTGCCCGTCGTGCAGCGCGCTCCGGTGTTGGCCGGGGTGTGTGGCACCGATCCTTTCCGCATCATGCCCCTTTTCCTGCGCCAACTCAAGGAGATGGGATTTTCCGGCGTGCAGAACTTCCCCACGGTGGGGCTCTTCGAGGGCAATTTCCGCGCCAACCTAGAAGCCACTGGTATGGGATACGATAAAGAAGTGGCTATGATCGCTGAGGCACGCGCCCAGGATATGTTCACAGCGCCTTATGCCTTCACCCCAGATGAAGCACGTGCTATGACGGAAGCAGGTTGTGATCTGCTGGTAGCACACGTCGGCACCACCGTCTCGGGCACCATTGGTGCGACAGTGGCTCTCTCACTGAACGAGGCAGTAGATGCGGTTATGGCAATGGCGGAGGCAGGTTGGCGGGTGCGCAAGGACTTGATGGTCATCTGCCACGGTGGACCCTTTGACGAGCCGGAAAACGTGGGCAAGGCATTGCGTAAAATGCCAGGTGTGGTGGGTTTCTTTGGCGCCTCGAGCATTGAGCGGCTGCCCACAGAACGCGCGATCCGTGGACAGGTAGAAGCATTCAAGGAGCTCCGGGTGGTGCTCAAATAATGGCACGGACAGCCCCCGTTCCACTTTCCGTTCCCACCCGCCGTGTGATGAGGGCGACGATCTCATCCGCAGTGGTCTCGATAGGCTTGTCAGTGACATCCAGCACAGCGAAGCCACCACGTTCGAAGACGTGGCGTGCCATTTCCAGCTCTTCGTAAATAACGGATGCGTCGGTGTAACTGGCGTGTCCATGGATACCTAACCGTCTCTGACGTTGCAGGCGAAACAAGCGCAATTGTGCTGGCGCAATAGTGAGGCCAACCACTCGGTTGCGATCAAGGTCAAACAACTCTGCTGGTGGTTCCAAACCCATTACCAACGGCACGTTTGCCACACGCCAGCCCATAACGGACAGGTACATGCTGAGCGGTGTCTTGCCCACACGGGATACCCCCACCAGGACAATTTCGGCCAGCGGCCAATCCTCGGGACGCTTGCCATCGTCGTGAACAATGGCAAACTCAATGGCAGCCATGCGGTCGAAGTGGATGCGCTGCATCTGGCGGTACAATCCGGGTTGACCCAACGGTGCTATGCGCAGCCGCTCGCTCAGTTGGTCAAGGAGCTCGCCCATCAGGTCAATTGCCACTACACCTTGCTCATGCGCCAGCTTGACCATCTCGGCGCGGAGGCGCGCATCTACCAGCGTGTGCACCACAATGCTGCCGGAACGTGCTGCTTGCGCCACCACGTGGCGGATCTGCGCCACGTGACGCACATGGCTGACGGTCACGACCGACACACGAGATTCGGGGAATTGAGCCAGCACAGTACGTACCAGCTGCTCCCCGCTAGCGCCTGTCCCCCCTGAGACCACATAAATCGAAATGGGCATGTTGTTGTACCTGGAAACAATCTGGATAAAAGTATATCATGTTCTGCGCTCCTTCGCGACTGCCTGTGATCACTCGTGCAAAAGGTCTTGGCATCTATAGATTCATCCCCGAATAACACGTTCCATCACACGCATTGACAACTCCTCACCATCCGCACTAGAATCGTCCCCACCAATAAAACCAAGGTACTGTATGGCACGCATCCTGTGGGTGGAGAAGCAGATTGACTATGAGCCGCAAGGCATGATGTCGCTGGCGGCAGTTCTCAAGCAGGCCGGCCACGAGGTAGCATTGACCATCGCGACCCACGAGGATGCTGTCAAGGTTGCCTGTGCCTTTCGGCCGGACATTCTGGCCTATACCGTGTTGACCGGCTCGCAACGCTATTACCTGGAGCTGAACCGGCACATCAAGCATGCTTTGGGCGACCGTGAGCCCATCTCTGTCTTCGGGGGACCTCACGCCACGTTTTTCCCGGAGGTGTTAGAGGAGGAAGGACTGGACGGCATTTGCATTGGTGAAGGCGAAGGCGCCATTGTGGATCTGGCAAACGCGCTAGACGGGCCGGGATTTGATCTCCATATCCCCAATTGGTGGTTCAAGCTCAACGGTGAAATCATTCAAAACCCGGTGCGTCCTTTGATCCGCGACCTGGGCACTCTGCCCATGCCTGACCGTGCGCTCATCTACGACAAAGACGAAGTCACCCGGTTAAGACCGGTCAAAGCATTCATTGCCGGCAGAGGATGTCCTTACCGCTGCACCTACTGCTTCAACCACGCCTGGTACAAGAACTACTACCCACGTGAGAAACGCGGGTATATGCGTCCGGTAGATGCCGTCATCGAAGAAGCATTGTGGGTAAAGGCACGCTATCCCTTGGAACAGATCATCTTCGTGGATGACCTGTTCATCATGTATGAAGACTGGTTGGAGGAGTTTGCCGACAAATGGCCACGCGCAGTAGGAGTACCATTCTTCTGCAATGTGCGTGCCAATTTGGTGACGCGCGAAAAGGTGGCACTCCTCAAGAAAGCAGGCGCCACGTCGGTCAGCATGGGTATTGAAACCGGCAACGACCGCCTGCGCAACGAGTTGCTACGCCGACGTATGTCACGCCACGCCATCGTGGAAGCAGGACAGTTGCTGCATGAAGCCGGCATCGCGGCCAGTTCCACCAATATGCTCGCACTGCCCACCGCCACACTGGAGGACGATTTCGACACCATGCAGCTCAACCGGGAGGCCAAGATCAAATACGCCCATGCTTTTCTCTTTCAACCCTATCCGGGCACCGAGCTGGGTGGGTTTGTCCAAGAATATGATTTGATGGACGGCAATCTAGAGGACATCAGCGCCATCGCCTGGGATCGTTCGCTCATCAAACGCGATCCACTCGAACGCCTCCAGATGGAGAACTTGCAGCGGTGGTTCGCGCTGGGTGTTGAGTTCCCATGGTTAGAGCCTTTGATTCGTCTGCTCATCAAGGTGCCACATAATCCGATCAGCGACAACCTCTATCGTTTGATCTACAAGCTCTTCAAGGGTTACGCTATTGCCCGCCGTATTCATCCCTTCCGATACAACGCACGCATCATGCTCAAACAGCTTATGCACTTCTTCCGCATGGAGACATAGAAACGATCAGGAGTTGCAGACGATGGAGCAGGAGACCTCAAACCAGTTTAAAGTGGTCACCAAGCAAGTGCCCACTTTCTATTTTATCGGTGTCACGACCAAGCAATCCTCTATTATGAAGGTTTTCCCTCTTTGGATGAGAGAGCTAGGTCGTCCCGAGATCGTCATCGAAGGGGTGGACCTGCAAATTCACGACACGCGCGAGGCATACCGCCAGGC
>JBMFPH010000170.1:0-7134 GCA_049969215.1 Anaerolineae bacterium
TCTGAGCCGCCTGCACCAACCACACGTGAGTGCCCATATTGTCTATCTCAGATTCCACTTAACGCCAAGCGCTGCGCTTACTGCACTTCCGAGCTGCCCTGAGGGCGAAGATGGCGTGATGACCAGCTGCGTGCACATACTGATGGTAGTATTGGCAATAGGATATTAGTTGCCACGATATTGGCCAACTAGGCGGCTGGGGCATAAGCTCACGATACATAGGGGGTCTCTGCCCAGCTCAGCTGGATACCTGTGAGTACGTTGAGGCAATGCCGTAACAGCTGCCGTAGAAAGAAAACGGGAGGGTGTTATGTCCTGGGTTACTATCGTTATAATCGTAGTAGCGGCGATCATCATCTTATTGGTGTGGTGGTGGCTGGGCCGCCGTCCGAGTGAGCTGGGTGCGCCTTATCAGCCGTCATCAGCAGCTACGCGGGGCGCTGAACAAGCAGCACCCGAAGCACCGCCGGTGAGGGAGGCCGAACGCTGGGCAGAAGCGCCACCGCCTGTGTCCGAGGCCACGCGGTGGGCAGAGGCAACGGCGCCCGCTGTAGAGGTTGAGCGGGAAGCAAAGGTGGAAGCGCCCGCCGAAGTCACACCACAAGCGGAGGCAGCAGCACCAGCCGTCGAGGTGGAACCTTCGGCCCCGGATGATCTCCAGATGATCGAGGGCATTGGTCCAAAAATTGCCGCCATGCTGCAGGCGCACGGCATCACCACGTTCGCCCAGCTGGCAGCAACCGACGTAGAGCGCCTGCGCGACATTATGCTCGCCGCAAACTTGCGCATCGCCGATCCAACCACCTGGCCGCAGCAAGCGGCGCTAGCTGCCGCCGGAAAGTGGGATGAGCTGCGCGCATTGCAGGACAGCCTCAAGGGCGGCCGCCGGGTGTGATACGCACGAGAAGCAACCAGGACATAGGGCTTTCGAAGAAACCCTGATGTCCTGGTTGATCCAACTCGGGGATGCACCATCACTTCACAATTGCTGGTAGGTAGGTCGTGCGTGGCCAGTAAAGGCGCGCAAAAATGTGGCTCTTTACAGTAGGGTCGCCCAGAGAGTCTGACTCGTAGGCGATCAGAAAGGGCCCACCCACTGCCAAAGCGGGGTGTATGTTGTTCCAAAATGTCGCACTGGCTACGTCCAGCAGCCCTGTGTAACCCAGGTCACCCCATCCTACGGCCTCAACCCGCTGACCACCTGCAGCGGCACGTTGCCAAGCAACCATGTAGTCGCGCGTCGTTCCAGGTCGCGCAGTTGCTATAGGAGACTCTTCGTCGTCAGTGGTCATTGCAGGGCTGTAGTAACTACTTGCCAGGCCACCGCCCACGTCGAGCTCCTGGACACGGATGTCCCAGTCGCAGCAGTGGGCAGGGTCATAAACCTGCGACCAGACCACCAAATAACGATGCTGCTGGTTGGTCGTTATCCGAGGTTCCTTCTGATCATTGACCGCCGTATTGACTGCGATTATCCACGGCGGGCTGACGATGTCACCAGAAACGGGATTGATCCGCGCACCCATAATGTCACCATCGCCTGTCGTCCACATCCTCCGCCACACAGCAAAGTACTCATTCGCAGCTACATTGTAAGTTACGTCGATCTGCTGCGGCAACCGATTCATGGTGATAATTTTGGTGAGGATACTGTCCCCGTAGGCATTGAGGATGGCATGCGCCACATTGAGGGGCTGGCCAGTGGTGGTGTCGAAGGCAGTCCACACAACCATATACTCGTTGCGAAAGCTGTTCCAGGCCACCCGCGGTGTCCAAAAGCTGCGCTCGGGCCAGCTGATGATCACCCTTTCACTGCCCATGCTTGAGCCATCCCACTTCACGGTGCGGCCGTCGATCCGGTTCGGGTCCCAGGTGCTTGTCCCGCTCCAATGGTACATCCAGACGACCAGATAATTGTCCTCCTTGGCATTGTAGGCGACCGCTGGCTGCGCACGATTCTGTGGGCAGGGGCCACTGGAGATATTGAATTGGCTGAGCAGCTGCCCCCCTCCGCGATACGCCGCCCCCAAATCTCACGGCAGCCATCGATCCGCTTACGTTGCCAGACAATGAGAAATTGATGGTGCTTGGCGCTGTAGGCGGCTGCAGGCAGGTAATTGTCATAGTCGCTGGGCCAGACAGAGGGTGAGATCTGGATCTCGTCACTCATCCGGGCGGCAGCCGCCAGAGAGTCAGCCGTGACACCGGGCGGAGGTTTTTCAGCCCGTCCGGGCGATACCACTGCGCTCGCCAGCAGCATCGATGCGCTGCTCACAACCAATACATGAAGCAAACATTTCCATGCGCTCATCTGGGCCCTCCTTGTACCCGATTATGAAGTTTTTCAGAGCTCACTGAACGAACAGAGAGATGAGCGCGGTTGGCTCAAGCAAGGTGGAAGGAAAGGGGGATCAAGTGATATGGCCGCGTGTCATCGCCCATTCAGCTGAGTTGATCTTATTATACCACACAATTGGCCAGCAGCTGCCGCAACTTTCAGCCAGAACAGGGGAATGGCGCACTGCAGCCAACGCGGTCGGAGATCCCCATGCCCTTATTGTGCCCTTATGGTATTGCAGCGCTGTCTTGGCACTATTACAATTGGGCTGACAAGAAGCGTTCGCGCAGCTGCAGAGGGGTTTCATCCGCTGCCATGATCGCGGCGGCGTGGACGCGCGCTTTGGGCAAAACCTCGGCCATGTACATACGTGCGATATCAGCCTTATATTCCGAATGGCGGGCATCCTGTAGCAGGAGCCAGCTATTGATCGTGTACACCGCCAGATCGACCAGGTCATTGGCGTAGTAATCGATGACAGCGCGCTCTTTCTCGCGCAAGTGATCTTCGCATTGCTTCAGCTGCGCGTTGAGCTCCTCCAGCGACTGCTTGAGTGGTTCCAGCTGAGGGCCGTAATCCAGGTCGGCCCAGTTGTCCAGCAAATCGTCCAGGCCGTGGGCCAACAGCTTGCCGATCGCAGCCACGATCTGCAGCTGGCTGGTACCTTCGTAGATGTTGGTGACGCGGATGTCGCGGAAATGTCGTTCGACATTAAAGTCGTGCATATAGCCGACTCCGCCATGCACCTGCATGGCCTGATAGCACACACGGTTGCCCATTTCGGTGGCATAGTACTTTGCCAACGGAGTGAGCGCTTCGGCCAGTCGTGCGGCATCCTTTTGGCGCTGCCGGGCGTTCTTGTCGGGGTTCTCCGTCTCGGCGAGGTACTGTTCATACGCTTTGGCAAGGTCTACCCACAGGCTGGTGTGATAGACCAGGCTGCGCGCTGCCTCGATCTCGGCGCGCATGGTCAACAGCATACGATAGACCGCCGGCAAATGGGCAATGGGCACTCCGAACTGTACCCGTTCGTGAGCATACTTGTAGGCCTCGCGATACGCCGCCTCGGCAATGCCGACTGCCTGCGCTGCCACAGCCAGACGCGCACCGTTCATCATCGCCATAGCATAGCGGATCAGCCCAAAGCGCTGCTTGCCAATGAGCTGGGCAGGTGTGTTATCAAACTGCAGCTCGCACGTGGGAGAGGCATGCAACCCCATCTTGTCCTCGATACGGCGCACCTTCACCGTATCATCGCGCTCGACCAGGAAGAGGGAGAGGCCACGCGCGTCAGTGCTGCCCTCTTCGCTGCGCGCCAACACGACCAGCACGTCGGCGCATCCGTTCGTGATGAAGCGCTTGACTCCGTTGATGCGCCACACACCTGACGCTTCGTCCCACGTGGCACGCGTCTGCACCGAACCCAGATCCGAACCGGCATCCGGCTCGGTGAGCACCATGGCACCGCTCACCTCGCCGCGCGCGAAGCGGGGCAGGATGCGCACTTTCATCTCTTCGCTGCCGAATTCGGCGATTGTCGAGGCGATCTCCTGCAGTCCAAAGATGGTCATCAGGCCTGCCTCAGCGCGTGAGAGGATTTCAACCATCATCTGGTAGATCGTCCCCGGCACGTTCAATCCGCCGTATTCCCACGGCAACATGACACCCATCAGATCAGCTTGTTTGAGTGCCTGGAGAGCCTCTCGGGTCGCTGCAGCATACTGCACCTTGCCATCGCGCAGCTGAGCACCTTCTTTATCCGCCTCAGCAGCGCGCGGCGCCACGATGTTGGCACAGATATCACCCAGTACCTCTAACAGGATGCGATAGTTGTCCATTGCATCCTGGTAATTGCGCGGTGCCTGTGGATAATGCGCACGATAATGGTAACCCTTTTCCTTCAGCTCCACGACTTCGCGCAGATCGGCGTGCTCGAAGTAGAACTGCAGGTCAGGATTATCCAGGAAGAAGTTATCGGCCATCTATATACTCCCTATATAAAGATGTGGACCATAGCTCTCACCTTGTGTCCTCGCCGGCAACAGGGGCGCCTCTGCCGAGAAATCCTCACGCCTTACCGAAAGCCTCTTTTACATGCTTCGTGTTCAAATAGTACAGCACAATCGCGGAGATCACGATCGAAACAATCTGTGAGCCCCAGCTGCCATATAGCGCGCCATAGACGATGGACAGGAGGATGCTGATAACCAATATAACCACACCCAACGTCCAAGCCCACGCCTTCAGCGACCATGCGCCAATGGCAAAGACGATCTCACCGACGCCAATCACCAGGGCGACAAGGCCCAAGATGATGGTGCCCACACCGGCGCCGAGCTCACCCATGCCAGCACCCAGTGCGCCCAAACCCAGTAAGCCGATTCCGCCGATGATCCCGAAAATGCCGCCGATCACCGCCAGAATGGCAATAATCGTCACACCAGTGGGCCTTTTTCTCTCCATCTCTTATCTCCTCCTTATTATTTAGAGCAGGTGGGTCAAGCGATATTTCGTCACGTCCCCGGATTTTACCCCGCGGTAAGTTGAGGCGCCCCTGTCTCCAGCGAAGAGGGGTTCTTCCGGTAGGCTACATGGTCAGCGCGTCTTCTCACGCAAAGCTTTGATCATCAGCGGGATTACCTCCCTCGCGTCGCCGATGATCTTGTAATGGGCAATCTGCATGATGGGCGCATTCGGGTCGGTGTTAATCGCGACAATCTTGTTCGACTCGCTCATACCCGCGCGATGCTGCACCGCGCCCGAGATGCCAGCGGCGATGTAGAGGCGTGGACGCACCGTGGTACCTGTCTGCCCCACCTGATGTTCACGTGAGATGAAACCGGCATCCACGGCAGCACGCGAGGCGCCCACCTCACCACCCAGCAGACTAGCCAGCTCGTGCAACAATTGGAAATTTTCCTTGCTGCCCATGCCGGCGCCGCCCGCTACGATCACCGCTGCATCCTTCAGGTTGACGTTCGAATCGCGCGATTCACGGCTGAGCACCTGCAACACCAGATCTTCCCTCTCAAAGGTGGGATAGATACGCTCAATGGCGCCCTGCCGCGCGGCGTCCGGTTGGAGCATGCAGAAGACACCCTCGCGCACTGTGGCCATCTGAGGGTGCATCAGCGGGTTGACGATAGTGGCAATCAGGTTGCCGCCGAATGCGGGGCGAATCTGGAAGAGCAAATCCTTGTACGTCTTGCCCTCCCGCCGGGAGTAATAATCACCGATTTGTAGATCGGTGCAATCAGCTGTCAGGCCCGCGCGCACAGCGCTCGCCACGCGTGGGGCGAGATCACGCCCCAACGGCGTGGCACCAATGAGCACAATATAAGGCGCCCGCTCGCGGATCAAATTGCTGAGCACCCGTGCGTAGGGCAGGGTGCGGTAGTACTCCAACTCGGGATGGTCTGCCCACAACACGAAATCCGCTCCATATTGGATGACCTGTTGCGGCAACGCTTCCACCCGGTAACCGCACAACACACCACCTACCCGACTATCCAACGCGCGCGCCAGCTCGCACGCTTTGCCCACCAGCTCCAAGCTGGTATCGGCGATTTTGCCATCTTGCTGTTCAATGAAGACCCATACATCACGTCCGTCGGTCATAAAAGCTCCCCAGAAGATTTATCCGATGATGTACTCCTGCACCAACTCTTGTACCAACGCAACAATGCCTTCACGCGTCGGGGGGATTTCCTTGGTCTCAGACTTTTCCAACACCACCATATTGATTTTGTACACTTGGGTGGGTGAACCAGCCAGCCCCACTCTGTCCGAATCAGCGCCGATATCATCCACCGTCCACACAGGGATGCGCAATCCGCGTACCCTAAGGAAGTGATCCAACTGCACCTCGCTCTCAAACTCCGGCCACTTCTGCAACAAAGCCGGATACTCATGCGGTGTCGCAGCCAGTTTGTACTCGATGCGTCGACGTGCCGAAGGAGGACGTGGCCGATTGGCTGACGCTACCACTGTCAGCAAACACGGCAAGGAACACTTGACCATTTCTCGACCGCGCTCCAGCGCGCGCATCACCACAATCTCGTCTCCTGCCAGCTGCACGATGCGTTCCGCGTAGGTGATCTGCGGAATACCCAGCTTCTCCGCCGTCTGAGGGCCCACTTGTGCTGTGTCGCCATCAATCGCCTGTCGCCCGCAGAACACCAGATCAACGGGACCCAACCGCTTAATAGCGCAGGACAGCGCGTAGGAAGTTGCTAGGGTGTCAGACCCGGCAAAGCGCCGATCGGTAAGCAGGATAACCTGATCCGCACCGCGATACAGTGAATCACGCAACACCTCTGCCGCCGAAGGAGGCCCCATCGTGATCACCGTAATGCGCCCTCCCTTTTCCTCGCGCACCTGGAGCGCCATTTCCAGTGCATTTAGATCCTCTGGGTTAAAGATGGTGGGCAACGCAGCACGGTTCACCGTGCCGTCCGGCTTCATCACCTCGCCACTCAAGTGGCGAGTGTCCGGCACCTGTTTCACCAACACTACCATCCGATAACTTTTCTCAGATGCCACGCTAACCTCCTCGGACTGCCAGGTTACAAAATCAAAAGTATAACACCCTTCAGGCAAGCTAGCAAAGAAACAGTACTTGCGCCAAGAGATGGTTACCAGGTGGTGGAGGGGATTTTGATAAAAGGCGGCGCTCCCCGGATATATGGGCTGTGGAAACACCTGCACCAGGAGGAGCACCGCCTATGGCCGAACTGGCTTACCGGGAAATATACGCCACGAACGCCGTAGAGGCAAGAGAGCGGTTAGTGCGCAGT
>JBMFPH010000171.1:0-7047 GCA_049969215.1 Anaerolineae bacterium
TACGAACAGATCACTGCGCGCAGTGAGATCCAGTTCCACCAAGTGGAGGGGCTGGCAGTAGGCCACAATATTCGGTTCACTGACTTGAAAGGTACCCTGACCGATTTTGCGCAACGCATGTTTGGCACTGGCCGCAAGACACGCTTCCGCGCCAGTTACTTTCCTTTCACGGAGCCATCTGCCGAGATGGATGTGGAGTGCATTCTGTGCAATGGCGAAGGATGTCGACTGTGTAAATATACAGGTTGGCTGGAAATTCTGGGCTGCGGCATGGTACACCCGATAGTACTGCAGAACGGTGGTTACGATCCTACCATATATTCGGGCTATGCTTTTGGTATGGGTGTAGAACGTATTGCGATGCTACGCTATGGCATTGAGGACATCCGTTATTTTTGGGGTAATGACCTGCGATTCTTGGAGCAATTCTAGCTATGAAAGTGCCGCTCAGCTGGTTGAAAGAGTATGTGGACATTTCACTGCCGGTGACCGAGCTGGCAGAACGCTTGACCTTAGCTGGTCTGGAAGTGAGCAACATCCAATATCTGGGTATTGAAGGGGCCGTGCTACCTTGGGATCGCGAAAGAATTGTGGTAGGCCATATCCTGGCAGTCAGACCACATCCCAATGCGGACCGGCTGGTGTTAGCGGATGTAGACTACGGTGCTGACCAGATTGAGACAGTAGTGACCGGTGCACCCAATCTATTCCCCTACCTGGGGCAAGATGTCCGCCATTTGAACCTGAAGTCACCCTTTGCGCTGGAGGGTGCCCTCTTATTCGACGGCCACAAAGATGACGGTTCTAAAATGGTGCTCAAGGGGCGACCTGTGCGTGGCATCATGAATCGCCACATGTTGTGCTCTGAGAAAGAATTGGGCATCTCAGACAATCACACTGGCATTTTGATCCTGGACCCCGATGCTCCTACAGGTGCGCCCTTGGCTGATGTATTAGGCACTGCTGTCCTTGACATCGAGCTGACCCCCAGTATAGCGCGGTGTGCCTCTATTATCGGGGTGGCGCGCGAAGTGGCAGCACTCACCGGTCAGCGGGTGCGCTATCCGGACTATACGCATTTGCCTTTGGAGGGCTCCCCACTCAGCGGACGGGTGGTCATCGAGACCGAGGAGGCCCATCTCAATCCGCGCTTTTGCGCCGCACTGATCGAGGGCATCCAGATCAAACCCTCGCCCTACTGGATGCAGTTGCGTCTGCGCCTGGCAGGCATGCGTCCCATCAATAATGTCGTCGATGTGAGCAACTATGTGATGCTCGAGGTGGGTCAGCCCAACCACGCCTTTGACTATGATGTGCTGCGGGCACGAGCTGACCGCTACGCCGGCCCTGAACAGCCCATCCGCATCATCACGCGGTGCGCTAGAGAAGGCGAATTCATTCGCACGTTAGACGGCGTAGAACGCGCCTTGCAACCTTTCACCATGTTGGTGACCGACCCGGCCGGTCCGCTGAGCATCGGCGGCATCATGGGGGGCGCCGAAAGCGAGGTGCACGAAAACACCCGCAATGTCCTGCTCGAAGCGGCGGCGTGGGACTTCATCAACATCCGCCGTTCGGTCCAGGCGTATGGACTGAACTCCGAGGCGGCGTATCGCTTCAGTCGCGGGGTGCATCCATCCCAGGCATGGTGGGGGGCATTGCGTGCTGCCCAGCTCATTCAGCAGCTCGCCGGCGGCGTGATCGCACGGGATATCCTGGATTACTATTTCGCACCGCCGCCGCTGGTCCACGTCGATCTGCCCATGACGGAAGTCAAGCGTGTGCTGGGCATCGATCTTCCGCGCCAGGAAGTGAGGCGCATCTTGGAAGCGCTCGAATTTCAAGTGGAGGGTGACGAATATGAGGTTTTCCATGTCACGGTGCCGGATCACCGCATGGATATCGGCACCGGGGTGGTGGGAAGGGCAGATCTGATCGAGGAAATCGCGCGTATTTACGGCTACGACCGATTCCCTAATACGCAGATCCAAGACGTGATGCCACCACAGCGCGATAACCCGTCTTTGCTCAACGAGGAACGCATTCGTGACCTGCTGATCGAGGTGGGATTGCAAGAGGTTATGACCTACCGTCTCACGGCACCGCAACGTGAGGCGTTGTTGCTCCCTCCCAACGCACCGCCTGATGAGCGACCCTACATCACGCTGGCTAACCCTATCAGTCCAGAGCGCACGGTGATGCGCCATCGCCTGCTCGCCGGCGTCCTGGATGTGCTGGCACAGAACCTGCGGCATCGCGAACGCGTCGCTGTGTTCGAGATCGGTCCTGTGTTTCTCCTACCTTCAGAGCAGGGTGTGCTTCCCGATGAGGTGCCTACCTTGTGCATTGCCCTCAGCGGGTCACGCGAGCCGGTGACATGGCACGGCTCCAACACACGCCCGATGGATTTCTTCGATCTGAAAGGGATCTTGGAGGCACTGCTGGAAGGATTGCATATACATCCGGTTGGCTTCCGGCCTGCCGATCATCCCAGCTACCATCCCGGGCGTACCGCTCAATTACTGGTAGAGGAAGAAGTTATCGGCGTGTTTGGCCAGCTACATCCTTGGGTGCAGGAAGCGTTCGACTTACCACTCCAACGGCCTGTGGCAGCAGCCGAGCTCGATCTGCGACGTTTGGAAGCACACATTCCTGCGCACTTCACCGTGCGCCCCTTGCCGCGCTTCCCAGCGATACGTCAGGACATCGCCCTTATAGTAGATGAAAACATCCCGGCACAGCAAGTGGAAGATGCCATCATAAAGGCGGGCGGAAAGATGTTAGTTGGAGTGCACCTATTTGATGTGTATCAAGGTGCCCAGATCGGTCCAGGCAAGAAGAGTTTAGCCTACACTCTTACCTTTAGCGCCGAGGATCGCACCCTGACTGATCAGGAGGTGGCGCGGATGCAGGCCAGGATCGTGCGCAGTTTAGAAATCAGCCTGGGTGCTCGTCTGCGTGGCTGAGCTTCTCCCGACCACTCGTCAATTGTTATTGTGATCACCCGGTGCCACTGATGCGGCGCAGCGCCCAAGTGGCGTGCTCTCGGAGAAGCGGATCGGCATTTTCGGCGGCGCGTTGTAATGCCGGAACGGCCGTTTGATCACCCCAATTGCCTAACGCTACTGTTACATTTCGTAGCAAACCTCGCCATTTACTACGCCTCACAGGGGTGTGCTCGAAGCGCGTGCGAAAGTGCACCTCGTTCATAGCGAGAATCTCCAGCAGAGGTGGCACACATCGCCCTGGCTCGAAATACAAGAAATCTTGCTGTCCGGTATGGGCAAAGCGACGGGTCCAAGGACAGACGGACTGACAAACATCGCAACCGAAGATCCAATTTCCCATATGAGCACGCAGCCCTTCCGGAATGGAATCACGGAGCTCGATCGTGAGATAAGAGATGCACCTGCGACTGTCTAGCTGGTACGGTGCTACCAGGGCTCCTGTGGGACAAGCGTCCAGACAGCGTGTGCAGTGGCCACAGGTACCCGTAGTGATAGGAGCATCGTGGACGAGCTCCACGCTCACCAGGAGCTCACCCAAGACAAGATACGAGCCCCATTGGGGATGAATGAGGCAAGTGTTCTTACCGATGAAGCCCAAGCCAGCCATTACCGCCAAGTCACGTTCCAGAAGTGGTCCTGTATCTACATAGGCGCGCCATGATATCTCATCGTCAATACGCCGTTGCAGAAATTCGGCGAGCCGACGCAAACGGTGTACCAGCACTTCGTGATAATCACGCCCCCAAGCGTAGCGCGCAATACGCCCCCGCGTTGGATCATTCCACAGTTCAGCAGGGGGATTGCCCGTGAAATAGGAGATCGCCACCACTACAACTGAACGCGTTTCCGGCATAACCAGGCGCGGATCCTGACGACGCATTGGGTCGCGTGTCATGTAGGCCATGTTTCCCGCGTAGCCAGCTTCCACCCAAGCCATATAGGCCTCCGCATGCGGCACCCGTGCAGCAGGCGCAATGCCCACCAGATCAAAGCCGAGCTCTAGGGCATATTGCTTAATGAGGGCGCTCAAATGCGGTGATTTTGTCATAAGAAGACGCGTTCAGGAACAAACTGGCTTTCCAAAATACTATCGCCGGAAACGCTCCAGCAGAGATTGAAGCGAATAACCACTGCTGAGCTTCTCGCGCATCTCTCTCAAGGCCGCGTGATGCGGACGGGAATCACTGTCCTGATAGAAGATGCCTAGATAGATTTTCTCTGTGTCAAATGCCAAAGCTAGGGCTGCCATCCGATCCGTACGATCATGGTTTTCAGGGATAGGCATGACACGCTGCTTGTAGAGGGCATAGGTGTCCAGAAAGGTGACACAGGGGCTGATAATCTCGATAAAGGCGAAACCGGGGTGTAGTATGCCTTGCCTGATAATCTCAGCGAGCTCCTGAGGGCGGGCTGCAAAGCCTCGCGCGACAAAGGTGGTTCCACAGGCCAACATCATTGCCACCGGATTCAGTGGTCGTTCGACCGTACCATAAGGTGAGGCTTTCGTTTTAGTGCCCCAAGAACTGGTAGGAGAAGGTTGCCCCTTCGTCAAACCGTATACCTCGTTGTCCAATACCAGATAAGTGATGTCCACATTACGGCGTGCCGCATGGGGTATGTGGCCGACACCAATGCTCAGACCATCGCCATCGCCGCTCACCGCCAATACGGTAAGGTCAGGATTGGCAACTTTGACACCTGTTGCCAACGGAAGGGCACGCCCATGAACTCCATGAAAGCCATAGGTTTTGACAAAGGCGGGGAAGCGACCTGAGCATCCTATCCCCGAGGCAATTACGATATGTGCAGGGTCGATTTGCAGTTCGCTCACAGCTTTCAGGACCGCGTACATCACGCCGTAGTCTCCGCAGCCCGGACACCAAATGGGCTTGACGTCGCTTTTTAGATCCTTTATGGGCACCGGATGATCCAGAGTAACCATAGTAATCCCTTGTTACCTCGGCCACGTGCGGCGAGTGAGCAGCTCACTCACCCGTTTGATTTCTTCAAAAATCTCCACCGGCTTAAAGGGCAATCCTTCGTACTTGTTCAGTGAAATGACATTGATCGAGTCCTGCACGAGTTGTCGCGTGTAACGGTGTTCGATAACACGCGCGAACTGACCTAGCGAGTTGAGCTCGGGTATGATCAGAACACGTCTCCCGCGGATGAAACGTCGGATGCGCACATCTGGCATAGGGAACAGGATTTTGGGGAACAGCGCAGCAACCCGATAACCGGCCGCCTGAGCGCGCACCATTGCTTCCTTGACGGGCCCTAACGAGCTGCCCCATCCCAGAATGCCAATCGCAGCGTCTTGATCCCCCCATTCTTCAACCGCATTCTCCAGGCCGAACACGTGGTGGCGCGCGGCATTGACTTTGTTCCACCGTTTCTTAGTCATTAAGCGATGAGTCTCTGGTGAATAGTCCGGATGGCCTTGCTCATCATGCTCTAACCCCTCTGCCGTGTATTGACCGCCTGGCATCCCCGGTATGGTGATAGGAGATACACCGCTATGAGTGATCTTGTAACGTTCAAAAGGCTGACCCGTCTTCAAGTCAGCCAACTGGCGTTTCCACAGGCGTATGTTCTCCAAGTCAAAGAACGCGCATGTCTCGACCCGAGGCGCCAGTGCCTGGTCGCTTAAGATAATGACCGGCATCTGATACAGCTCGGCCATATTGAAGGCATTGATTGTCTGGTAGAAGCAATCTTCCACCGAGCTAGGCGCAATTACAAAACGCGGTGCTTCGTCGGCGCCGGCATAGAAAGCCAGATACAGATCCCCCTGCGCCGTCTTAGTTGGCATTCCGGTAGCGGGTCCGGCACGCTGTACATCCACCACAACGATGGGTATTTCGGCCATGCTGGCCAATCCGATCGCCTCTATCATAAGAGATAGACCTGGGCCAGAGGTAGCTGTCATGGAGGGCAGCCCGGCGAAAGAGGCACCAATGACCATATTGATGGCTGCAATTTCATCCTCTGCCTGCACAACGGTACCCCCTGCTTTGGGGAGCTCGCTGGCCATGAACTCCATCAAGTCAGTAGCGGGTGTAATAGGGTAACCGGCGAAAAAGCGGCACCCTGCTGCCAGCGCACCCAGCGCGATCGCCTGATAGCCGGTCAATACCAGCTTTTCTTCGGTGACTTGTTCTGGCGGTATCAGATAAGCAGGTGGGCGCTTTGAGAAATGCTCCTGCGTATAGCGGTAACCCGCCATCAGAGCTTCCAAGTTCTTAGGGAGCAGATCCGGATAACGCCCCAGCCTTCGTCGCACTACCTGCTCGGCACGGTCGAATGGCAAACCCATCAATTGCACCATTGCGCCAAGCATCACCAAGTTGCTGCCGCGTGCAAAGTCGAGACTGCTGGCTAGCTGGGACACCGGAACAGGATATAACAGGTGGCGGTCGTTGTCACGCGGCGTGACTACTGTATCATCATAGATCACTGTGCCCCCTGTTTCCAGCTCATCTACGTGCGCATCATAGCCTTCCTGGTTAAGGGATACTAATACATTGATATTGTCCCCTTGAGACAACACCGGTCGGTCGGCAATACGCGCTTGAAAGATCACATGTCCGCCCAGGATTTCTGCAGGGAAGGTGCGGAACGTGTACACCTCCAATCCAGAGAAAGCGGCAATGCGTACGAACACTTCACCAATGGTGACAATGCCCTCGCCCGACTCGCCAGCAATGCGAATGACAATGTCATTGACCGACACGATCTATTATCTCCTGGAGGTAGTCTGCTGCTGCCGCATTGCACCCACTCAGCTTCGTTCAGCTTCGCTGGTCACAGGGTTTCTCAACACCCCCAGCTGTGCAATCTCAACCCGGACTTCATCACCCGGCTGCAGATAGCGCGGTGGTGTACGCACATCTCCTACCCCGCCCGGCGTGCCTGTTAAGATAACGTCACCTGGTTCCAGAGTCATCACTTGGCTCAGATAGGAAACGAGGTAGGGCACGGAGAAGATCAAGTTCTGCGTGTTAGAAGATTGCATCAGCTCGCCGCTCACATATACCCG
>JBMFPH010000172.1:0-7027 GCA_049969215.1 Anaerolineae bacterium
CTGATAACGCTCCGCGCCCTCAAATCCGGTGGGGCCGCCGATCATTCCCGGTGCCAGGCCGGGTTTCTCGCCCTGTAGGACGGCCGGCGCGCGCACCGGTGCATCGAACTTCGTCCCGGCCAATGCCGCCGGTGCGACGTAAGCTGAGGCCAACAGGCCGGCGCCCACTACACCAGCAGTGCGCAAGAATTCGCGACGGGATAAACGTGTGGAACGCTTGGGCTTTTTCTCCATTGCTTGTCTCTCCTTTCTCTATTCTCTATGCTCAGAGAAATAGCCTCCACCTTGAGTCACTTTGGCCGAAATGCTGGACCCATTGCGTACAACAGACTACCTGAACGTCCGATCTTTGCAAAGTTCACGTCCTGCTTTGGCATCCCCCCTTTCGTTCACCAGGGATGAGTTACAAAGTTGCCGGGCAAACAAGCTGGCTTAGAACTGAGCAAATCTCTTGTACGGCGAGGAAGGAGCTCCCTCTGCACATGGAGAGGCCAATTTCTGCACAACCGGATAATACGCTGCATTGCGAAATAAGAGAGGACTTCGCGCAACATATGCGAAGAGAGAATTGAGAAAGCGCTGCCACGGTGCACAATTACTACCAAACGATAGGGGACATCTGAGCCTAAGCCACAAAATAGCGCCCGGTTGACCACCGTTGTGCCACGCATAGACCATCCGATGCGAAAATACTCCCCTTCCCCGCCTTGTGGCAGAAAGTATAACATACAATATGGGCTATGTCAATACGCGTGAGCATTTGACATGCCTATCAGGCACGTTATAATTGACATAGGTCGATGTACATTTGAGCAGTCTACTGCGGCAAGGAGGACGCCCATGGCATCTAAGGGAAAAGTGTTGGTGATTGACGACGACCCCGATTTCTGCGAGTTCATGCGCATCGGGCTCGAAGCCGATGGCTTCGAGGTGCTGACCGCTGCCACCGGCAAGCTTGGTTTGGAACTCATGCGGCGTGAGAAACCCAATCTGGTCTTTTTAGACGTGGTGATGGCCCATCCGACAGAGGGTGTGGATGTGACGGCGATGATCAAAGAAGATCCAGAGCTGTGGGATATTCCGATCGTTATGCTCACTTCCATTATGGATACCGAGTACATCGGGCACTTTCCAACCGATAAACCTCTGCCGATCGATCAGTTTCTGACCAAGCCGGTACCGATGGCAGAGGTATTGCGCATTGCCAATGAGACTGTCGGCGCGAAGAGTTGATCGACCTGCACCCGCTGAAGCTAGAGCTTGTAGAGCGCATCAGCTGGCTGATCCGGCTGCGCTGGATCGCTGCGGCGGGCACGCTTGCCGGCATTGCCATCGCACGCCTGGTGGAACCGGCGCTGCCCGTATGGCCGTTGGTGCTCGTGACAGGCGCGATTGTTCTCTACAACGCTCTGTTCCTGCTCTATGCTCGGTATCTGTGGCGGCGACGTGGAACGGGGCTCCGACGTCGCCGTTCTCCTACCTTCATCGCGGTGCAGATCGTGCTCGATCTGTTCGCGCTGACAGCTTTGCTGCACTTTAGCGGTGGAATCGAGAACCCCTTTGGGGTTTTCTTGCTCTTTCACGTCATCATAGCCAGCATCCTGCTCCCGCGTCTGGCCAGCTTTGGCGTAGCGTTGCTGGCAACAACCTTATATGCAGGGCTCGCTTTCTCCGAATTGGCCGGCTGGCTACCCCACATCCATCTGCCACAGCTGGCTGACCCTTGGCGCTACGCGAACCTGATTTACGTTGCTGCCCAGGTCACCGCCATCGCGTTAACCTTGTTACTTGCTGCGGCCATGGCTTCATCGGTTGCCGAACGGCTGCGCCGGCGTACCCAGGAATTACTGCAAGCGAACCAGGTGTGCGAAATTAATCGCAGCGAGCTTGCCGATATGAACGAACGGCTACGCCAGCTCGATGCGGCGCGCACCCAGTTTATCGTGATGGTGGCACACGAGCTGCGCGCACCGATGGGCGCGATCATCAGCGCCCTGAACCTGGTGCTGGGCGGCTATGCCCCGCCAGAAAAGCAACGCGAAGTCCTGGAACGCGCACAAGCACGCGCGTATGAGCTGCTTGACCTGATCCGCGACCTGCTCGAACTGGTACGCGCACGCCGCATCGAAGGGCCGGCCCAAGGTGTGCCGGTGCGGGCAGAAAAGGTGCTGGAAAACGTCCTGGGACTGCTGCGAGTGGAGGCAGAGAGCAAAGGGCTCTCTATAGAAGTGAAGGTGGCCCCTGACCTACCACCCGTAGTAGCAACAGAAGATCAATTGCGTTCAGTATGGACCAACCTGATCAGCAACGCCATCAAATACAATCGACCCGGCGGACGCCTCACCATTACTTTAACTCGAGATGGTGATCAAGTGGTGGGTGCAGTGGAAGATACAGGTATCGGCATCGCACGTGAAGACATGCCGCGCTTGTTCGAGGAGTTCTTCCGCAGCGCGCAAGCGAAAGCGATGGTGCAACGTGGCACCGGCGTGGGCCTGGCAATTGTCAAGCGCACTGTGGAGAGTTATGGCGGCCGCGTGTGGGTCGAGTCGGAATTGGGCAAAGGCAGCAAGTTCAGCTTTTCTTTGCCAAAGGCGCCAGATGAGCTTGCCACATCACCGCTGGAGGATAAACAAGAGCTCAGCTAAGCAAAGTGAGACTTTCTCATGAGGGCGAAATGTCTCCGATGAGCATGCGCCCAAGATACACCAGGCGAGCAAACAAACGCTCAGTTGCGACAGGGTCGCCCGTTGAGGTCTTCATTGAGCAAGGCAAAACAGCTTTTGCGCAAGGAGACTATACAAAGGCGATCCACGCTTGGCATCAGGCGCTCAACGCCCCGTCTCTCGAGGATGCGTTGTCGTCCCGTCTCCGTACCGCATTGGCGGAAGCACTATTTCGCCGCGCACTGAGTGCCGCCGAGACGTCTGCTGACGATCTCATAGAATCGGTGCGCCTCGCACCCGATGAGCCGCGTTACCAATATCATCTGGCACTGGCGTATCACCGACAGAACGCATGGCAGTCCGCAATACCGCTATACCGCGCATTACTAGAGCGCACACCACCCTATACGCGCGCTGCCTTTCCCCTATCGATTGCATTGCTGGAGATGGGTGACCAACCGCAAGCGGATCCTGTATGGCAGTTTCTCTCCCCGGAGGAACGCGGGCATCTCTTAGGAGCTTCTGCCCTTTTGAAAAGGCGAAGGAAAAGGGATTTGCCTTATATCTCTTCCCAAGAAGTACACACATTTTGGGCCGGACTGGCTGCCGTCCAGCTCAGGAGCCCGCAGGCTGAAAAATGTCTTGCCACTGTCATAAAAGATCCCACCGCGCCGCGCCAGGCGGTTGGAATAGCGCGTTACTATCTCGGGGTATTGGCTTGGAAACGCGGCTGTCACGCAGAGGCACTGGAACACTGGCAGTCAGCGGCAGAAGCTGGCGTGCGAATGCCATGGCTATCCGACAATCTGGCGTCGGCATATGCGCAATCCGCCATCGCGCTGCTGGACACAGTTGGGCGCCGTTCTTCGCTTACCCCAAACGGGTATAGTGCAGCTTTATCTGAAGCGTTGAGCCTCGCCGAACAAGGGTTGCGTTACGCACCGAACAACCCGGCGTTGCGCCTGATTGCCAATCACGCGCGCCAACACTTAGGCTACCGTGCTGCACGGAAAGGTGACTGGAAAACGGCACGAAGGCATCTCTGGGCCGCCTATCAAGCAGGCGAGCGAGGACACGCCCTGCTGATCAACCTTGCGCTCACATCCGAAGCGCTGGGTCAGTATGCACAAGCGGGCTCGTTATGGCAGCAGCTCATGCGCTCTCGACCGCGCAAAGCCACCGTAGATGGGTTTATGTCTAACGAACAGGTGGTACGCGTATGGCAGCGAGCAGCGCAATGCCTCAGCCGTGCAGGCAGCTATAAAGAGGCGGCACGTGCATATCAGAATGCTCTGCGGTATGCGCCTCAGGATGTAAATCTCCAGCTGGAACGAATTGTGGTCCTGGTTCAGGGTAGGCAATATGCGACTGCCTATTCTGCCGTCAGTGACCTCTTGATGCAAGACCCCGAACACAAAGAAGCGCTGACGTGGAAAGCGCATCTCTTGGAACAAATAGGCCATCTGTACGCCGCATTGGATTCCTGGCAGCGCGTGCTGAAACTCGATCCGGATCATCCTGCTGCACGTCAGCATATTGCCCACCTGAGCTGCCAGTTGGGTGACGATTACCTTGAAAGGGGTGATTTGCGTCATGCGCTGATCACGTATCGTGAAGGTCTTGAAGTGGCGCCAAAGGACGCGCGTCTGCGCGCTTCGCTGATACACCTTTATGGCGTGCTAGGCGATCTGGAAAAGGCCCAGGAGGATACGGAACGGCTTTTGAGCGAACGCCCGGATGACCTGGAGGTGTATTATTGGGTTATGATGACGTGGGTGAGATTGGGCAAGGACGACGTTGTCCAAGAATACCTTCGTCGTGTCAAAGCATTGCAACCGCCCGCCCCGCTCCGCTTCTATATCACGCTTGGGATCGACTGCGCTAAGAGCGGATACAACCAGTGGGCGAATCGGTTCGCGGAGATAGCGCAGCAGCATCCCTCGATCGACGCTCAAGGGATGCTGGACTTGGCGCGAGTATTCTTCACAACAGGGGAACCCCAGCGTGTGACCGAGTGTCTGGAGCAGGCCATCGCTCTGGCACCTAAGATGGCCGAGGCGCACTTACTGTTGGGCATGCACCTTCTGCCGCGGGCGGAAGCAAAACAAAAGGCTAAAGAGCACTTGCTACAGGCGGAGCGTCTAGCGCATCAAGAGCGAAATGTCGCCATAGCGGCACAGGCGCGGCGGGCTCTCAGCACATCATCATGGTCGGAGGGGATGATATGAGCGTTCCCGATCCTTATCAGGTGCTGGGTATCGAGCCCGGTGCATCGCCCGAAGAAGTGCGACAAGCGTATTTCCAAAAGGTGCGTGCCCACCCGCCGGAACGCGATCCGGAGATGTTTAAGGCGATCCGCGCGGCGTACGAGCAGCTTAGCCGTTCTCCGGAAGTGCCAGACCCTCTGTTTCAGCTGCGTGAACCTGAAACGTGGTCACCCGAGCAGATCCGCGTGAAAGTGAAGGTGGATGTGGCATTCCATCCTGAGGACATTATGGGTGTACTACGCGCATGGAGCGATCTGGGGCGCGAGGATTTCAGCAGCGAATTTCGTGAGGTGGATCTATGAGCCACAAACGCCTCATCTGGCAGGAGATCAGCCAGCTGGCAGCACAGCTGGCCTGTGACGGTACTGTGGGAACGCCGGAAATTGCCCAGTTCGCAGAACATCTAGGCCGTCTGGCACGGGTGCAATTCAAAGCGAATGCCCTGCAAGAAGCTACGCTGGAACAGCAACGCGAGGCGATCGATGCTTTGCGGGAAACTATCACCCGCCAGGAAGAAACCATCGCAATGCTGCAACGCAACCACCACAAAGATATCGAGCTGGCACGCCACGACTTGATCCTGGCTATTCTGCCGATTGTTGATGGGCTAGAAGCAACGCTCAACAACGCTAAACAACAGCTGGGCCGTCTCCCGGAAGGGAGTGAAGCGCGCCGCATGCTTTCGGCGTGGGTGGAAGGCCTCTGGCTAGTATATCAGCGCCTGATGGATGTGCTGGCTCAGGTTGATGTGATACCTATCCCAGCGGTGGGCCAACCCTTTGACCCCCACCTGCACAGTGCGGTCGGGGTCGATAGCAGCGGCCACGCCCCTGAAGGTGTCATCGTAGCAGAGGAGCGGCGTGGATACCGTATGCGCAACAGCATTCTGCGTTATGCCGATGTCATCGTCTCGCGTCCCGCGCCATCCTCGTCGCAGCCATTGCATGCCCCGCCAGGAGCAAGGCTACGAGGAACGGTTGCCACTGCGGACGGGACATCGGAATCATAGGAGAGAGGAGCGCTGGTGTATGGATGATCCGATCATCGGGATTGATCTGGGCACCACATACTCGGCAGCGGCCATTGTACAGGATGGTCAGCCCCGTCTGCTGGCACGCGAGGAGGAACGCTTGTTACCTTCGGTGGTCGGGCTGTCACCGCAGGGTCAGTGGCTAGTGGGGACCCCCGCCCGCAACCAATTTGTGTTTGCGCCGGAAAGCACAGTGCGTTCTGTTAAGCGTATGATGGGCTCTGCTGAACGCATTACTCTGGGACGCTATACACTCACCCCGCCGCAAATCTCCGCTTTCATCTTGCACGAGATCAAGTCCATCGCCGAAGCAAATCTAAGATGTTCGGTGCGTCGGGCCGTGATCACGGTGCCAGCCTATTTCTCTGATGCGCAGCGCCAGGCGACCCGTGACGCAGGCGAAATCGCCGGCCTAGAGGTGGTGCGCATGATCAACGAACCGACTGCTGCTGCGCTGGCCTATGGTCTGAACCGCGCAGAGGATCAGCTGGTACTGGTGTACGATCTGGGCGGTGGTACCTTTGATTGCTCTTTGATCGAATTGGTCGCAGGGGTGGTGGAAGTGCGGGCTAGCCACGGTGACACCTGGTTAGGTGGCGATGATTTTGATCTGCGACTGGCGGAACACATTGCCCGCATATTCGCCAACCGGCATGGTGTTGACCTCAGACGCGATCACCATGCTATGGCACGCCTGACGCGCGCCGCGGAACGGGCCAAGATTGAGCTCTCTGAACATCCTTTCGCCTGGATACGAGAGGAATTCTTGGCCGAATCCGGCGGGAAGCCATTACACCTGGAATACGAGATCTCCCGTCGCGAATTTGAGGAACTCATCCGCGATCTATTACAGCGCACGTTGGATTCGGTGGATCGAGTACTACAAGACACCGGGTTGTCACCACGCGACCTCGATCGCATTCTACTGGTGGGCGGTTCAACTCGTATCCCTCTGGTTTGGCAGATGTTGACGGAACACACGGGTATCGAACCTCAGATGGCCATCCATCCAGAAGAAGCGGTGGCGCTAGGTGCTGCTGTCCAGGCGGCGATTATTGCCGGCC
>JBMFPH010000173.1:0-6860 GCA_049969215.1 Anaerolineae bacterium
ATCAATATGGCACGTAGCTTTGGAGAAGCCGTGCACATGATGACGCTGCCAGCCGTGACATTGGCCATCGCAATGGCCGTATACGCCATACGAATGCTGCGCGATAACCTGATCGAAGTGCTGGAATCGGACTACGTCCGTATGGCCATCTTGAAAGGGGTACCAATGTACCGAGTGGTGCTGCGCCATGCGTTGCCCAATGCGTTAGTGCCCGCGCTGAACGTCACGGCGCTGAATTTAGCCTATCTTATCGGTGGTGTGGTCGTAGTGGAAAAAGTGTTTGCCTTTCCGGGAATCGGCACTCAGTTGATCGACTCTGTCTTCCTGCGCGATGCACCAGTGGTGGAAGCTTGCGCGTTGATCGTCTCAGCGGTGTACATCATAGCGAACCTGTTCGCCGATGTACTGACGATTCTGCTCAACCCGCGTTTGAGAACAGCGAAATGACCGACTTTGTGATCGCTCGCAAATCCGTTGCTCTCACCAGTCTGAGCAGAGGCCTGGGCCGGGTGCGCCGACTTCCGTGGACGTTGGTACTGGGCAGCATTCTGCTAGCCATATACCTGCTCGTAGCCATCACGGGACCGCTTTGGGCACCCTATTCTTATGACCGGGTGGGCACTGGCAAACCGTTTGCCGCCCCTAACCCGAAGAATTTGCTCGGCACCGATCAGATGGGACGCGATCTCTTCAGTCGCGTGGTACACGGCGCCAGGCACGAGCTGTTCATGGCACTCACCAGCACGGCCGTCGCGGTCATATTGGGCGGTTTTCTCGGTCTACTAAGTGGCTTCATCGGTGGCTGGCTCGACGAGCTCATGATGCGCCTATTTGAGATATTGATCAGCATCCCCGTGTTGGTCTTTGCCTTGTTGGTGATCATGGCAGTTGGGCTGGAAGCGTCTGGCAACGAGTTGTTGCTCGTCGGCGTGGTAGCGTTGGTGTACCTGCCCCGCACAGGGCGCATGGCACGCTCCGTGGCCATCGACTTGGTGACGCGCGACTATGTGATGGTTGCCCGTGCACGCGGCGAGTCGCCATGGTCCATTGTGTGGCGGGAATTGTTACCGAATGCCACTGGGGTACTGCTGGTGGAGTTTGGGGTACGCGCCGGATATGCGCCGATTCTGATCGGATCGTTGGGCTTCTTGGGCTTGGGGGTACGTCCACCGACACCGGAATGGGGACTGATGATCAGCGAGAATCGCGCCAACTTGGTAGCAGCACCGTACACAGTGTTGGCACCGGCGCTGGCCCTATCCGGTCTGGTGATCAGCCTTAACATGTTCACTGATGGTCTTGCGCGCGTGCTGGGGCGTCAGGTGAAACGGGTCTAACGCCCGTATGAGTGTGCAGGATACGATGAAAGGAGGCTCATTATAACGAAAAAAGGCCTGCAGGGTGGCTGGCTAAACTATCTCTCGAACAATGACTTGGAACGAATCCACCTCGCAGCATTAGCACTCTTGGAGGATCCCGGCGTCTTCAGCGACTCGGAGGTTATCCTTGAAATCTTCGAGCGTGGTGGCGCCAGGGTGGATCATGAATTGCACACCATCCGTCTCTCAGCCGAACTGGTGGGAAACGCCCTGAAAACCGCCCCTTCCACCTTTGTGTTGCACGGTCGTGAGCCGGCAATGGACCTCTTGCTCGAGCCAGGCCGTGTGTACTATGGCATGGGTGGGACTTCAGAACCTTATTTCTGGGATTACGCCACCGAAAGGCCACGCACACCGACTACTGCCGACATGGTATCTGCTACACGCGTCGGACAGGCGCTGCCGAACGTGGATTTCATTATGGCATTATGTTCGGCGGGCGACAGGCCAAAGGAGGTGGCCTTCTTTTACGAGTACGAGGCCATATTCCGCAACACAACTAAACCCGTAGTGGTTAGCTCGTTGGGTCGACAAGCGGTTACTAGGTTCCTAGAAATGGCGATAGCGGTTTCAGGCGGGGAAGACAAGTTCCGGCACCGACCGTGGGTGGCGATATATGTGACACCGTTATCACCCCTCCGAGTCACCAAATTGAACGAGGGGATGATTGAGGCAGCGTATTATGGTTGTCCCATTGTGTATTCGCCTGCGCCGCTGTTGGGAGCTACTGGCCCGGTAAACCTGTGGGGTGAGTTGATCCAGGCGACAGCCGAAGCCCTGTTTGGCTTAGTAATGTCGCAGATGCTCAAACCAGGCATCCCTTTCATTTTCGCACCGCATACACCAGCAATGGATATGCGTACTATGCAAGTCACCTATGCTAGCGCCGAACAAGCAGTCGGGCGTGCGGCAGTAGCGCAGCTGGGGCGCCATTACAACCTGCCTACATTCAACACCGGTGCCGGCGTCGAGTCCAAACTGCCCGATGCAGCCGCAGCGGCCGAGGCGATGATGGGTATGCTGTTGAACGCCCTCTCCGGAATGACGCTTACTCAATGTATGGGTACGCTGGCAAGCGGGATGTATGGTTCACTTGAGATGCTGGTCATCTGCGATGAGATGGTACGTATGATAGCACGCGTCACCCAAGGCATTCCAGAGGGTGATGAGATCCAGATGATTGAAATGATCCGCCAAGTAGGACATCGAGGTAGTTTCCTCGAGCACGAGTATACGGCACGACATTTTAGGCAGGAACTCTTCTTCCCGATGCTTTTTGAACGTCAAACCATTACGCAATGGATCGAAAAAGGAGCAAAGTCCATCATAGACGCAGCTCACGAACGCGTACAGGAGATTCTGGCCACGACTGGTCCCGCACCGCTGCCAAACGGAGCAGATGAAGCGCTCGACCGGGTTCTGCGCCAGGTGATTGATGAGTTTCAGACCACGAATATCAACGAGACCATACGCCTATGATGAACTCACACGAGCGGGTTATTGCGGCGTTGCAACGCCAGGCTCCAGATCGTGTGCCGATTCTGGAATGGTTCGTTCACCCCAAAGTATATCAGGCCATCATACCGGGGTCGAACTGGGCCGATTTCGTGGAACAAATCGGGTTAGACGCAATCGTGGCCCACTTTATGTTTGAGGGTACCTTCAAAGAAGAACGTATAGATGACAAGACACTTGTTAATGAATGGGGCGTTATATTGGGGATAACCGCTGAGCACAAGGCCCCCATCGAGGGGCCAATCAAGACCTTAGCGGATTTGCGTCGCTACACACCCCCAGATCCACAGGCACCGCATCGGTTGGGCAACTTGCCGGACTATGTGAAGCGATTCAAGGGTAAGAAGGCTATCGTGTGGTGTCAACGTGCCGAGTTCATGTGGGCAGCTGAGTTGTGCCGATTAGACAATTTCCTTGCCTTTATGATCGAACAACCCCGTTTAGTGCACGAAGTGCTGGAGATGGTGAACGAATTTGCCATTGCTCTAGCAAGACGAGCAGTGTGCGCCGGAGCTGAAGTGATCATGTTGGGCGATGATATTGCCTATCGTACCGCGCCGATGATATCACCCCAAATGTATAATGAGTTCATTCGGCCACGCCTGGAACGCATTGTCCAGGCGATCCACGACGAGGGTGCCTTCGTTGTGAAACACAGCGACGGTAACCTCTGGCCGATCCTTGACATGATAATCAGCACCGGAATTGATGCCATTAACCCGCTTGAGCCAGTGGCTGGGATGGATATCGGCGAAGTCAAGCGCAGATATGGCGATCGTGTGTGTCTGATCGGAAATATTGATTGCGGTGATTTGTTAAGCTATGACACACCTGATCAGGTACGACGCACGGTGCGCGAAACGATCCGGACGGCTGGGGTCGGAGGTGGCTACATCGTTTCATCAAGCAATACAATCCACTCCGCAGTTAAACCGGAGAACTACCGTGCAATGATCGAGGAGACACATCGTGTTGGGACGTACTGTCCTGACCACCAAGGTCAGCTCCTGTTGTGGTGTGACCACCAAAGAGAAGAGTTATGACTTTGCAAACAGGTCCAGGTGATCCGCTTCGGCTGCAATTGCTCTCCCAAGAACAAGCCCAGGCCATTCATGAAGCCAGCCTGCGGGTTTTGCAGGACGTCGGCTACCACGTGCCAGTCGATGAAGCGCGGGAATTGCTCGCCTCAGCAGGTGCCAGGATTGACGGCCAGCGCGCGTACATTCCCGCAGATCTGGTTGAACGGACACTACAGACGCTTAAGCCCGTGACACTTTACAATCGGCTAGGCGCACCAGTCCTGTCGCTAGCAGAAGGCAAGGTGACCTTCGGAGCTCTGGCTGATACCGTGTTCGTGCGCGATCCTTACACGTGCTCCAATCGCCCTTATCGCAAGGCCGATCAGGTATGGTTCACTACTTTGCTCGACGCATTGCCCAACATTGACTACATTCAGTGTGTGGGACAAGCAGCGGACGTACCAAATGCCCTGCAGACTCAGGTGGCGGTACTGCAAACCGTGTGTCATACCAGTAAGCCGATCTGGGTGCTTCCGTATGACCGACAGGGCCTGTTGGACACACTGGACTGCGTTGAGATTGTGGCTGGCGGACGTGGCCCGTTGCGCGAAAGGCCTTTTATGATATGCGTTAGCGTACCAGCAGCGCCGCTATACGGCACCCTGGAGAGCATCGAGGTACTCCTAGCCTGCGCCGAAACTGAAACACCCGTGATAGCATACTCCTGCCCCGCTTTAGGCGGCAACAGCCCTTGCAGCGTAGCGGGTGCGCTCGTGTTGAGCAATGCCGATTGGCTGGCAAATGTGGTGATGCATCAGCTAAAGCGTCCTGGTGCACCAATGTGCACCGCTGGGTTCACCGTGCAGGTGATGGACATGCGTTCCACACTCTGGTCCTATTGCGCTCCTGAGGTGTTCCTGGCCTATGCCGCTGTGACTGATCTGGCACACTGGTACAGGATGCCCGCCTGGGGCCTGGAATTATGCAGCGACAGCCCGCAGCCAGACGCACAGGCAGGTGCGGAGATGTTCGCCGAATGCATGTTTGCTTTCTTGAGCGGTGTTGAAATGGTGCACAATGCCGGCATCATCGGCGCCGGCAAGCTGTGTGCTGCCGAGGGCGTTTTGCTGGCCGATGAGATCATCGGATACACCAAAGCAATTTTCCAATTCCCTGCGTTTGACCATGTGCAGTTGACCGAAATGGTTAAAGTGATCGCCGAAGTCGGTCCGATGGGTAACTACCTCGAACATTCTCATACACTGGGTCACTGTCGCAATATGTGGTATCCCCAGGTATTCGATCGCTCTATGTTCGATCCAATGCGCAAAGAACAAGGCGTCGACCTTATGCAACGGTTAAACGAGCGTGCGCGTCAGCTGATCGAAACCCATGCATCTCCTCCATTACCTGATGAAACGCTGGTGGAGCTAGAACGCTTGAAAGCAAGCTGGTATCGGCGCGTGTTTGACGGTTGATATAGCCACATCGGTATTATTCATTTTTTGACTAATCGTGGAAGTCAAAGGGAGGTCTGTCATCACTATGGCGCATATCCAGCTACAGTTCCTTTCCGATGGAGAAAAAGCGCACATCCACAATGCCGCATTAGAGTTGCTCGAGAAAGTTGGCTTGCGCATTGTGGATGCTGAAGCCCGTGCCATTCTGGCTGACGCAGGAGCTCGGGTGGATTCCAGCGTGCAGCGCGTACGCTTCCCCAGCCATCTGGTAGAAAGCGCGCGTCAGAAAGTGCCATCTGAGTTCACCCTGTACGGACGCGACCCGCAGGATTCGAAACGTGTCGTACATTTGAAGCCGGGCAACGTTTACTACAGCACCAACGGTTACGCAGTGCACTGGTACGACCCAGAGAGTGAGGTGCGACATCCTATCACCCAGGAGGATCTCGCATGGATTACTTGTCTAGCCGACGCACAGGAACAGCTGGATATCATGGCGACCATCGGCACACCGGTCGACGCACCAGCAGAGACCAATGATCGCTATCAGCAGATTATTTCTCTGCTCAACTCGACGCGACCAATCCTGAACACAGCATATGGCAAGCAGGGAGTGCGCGACAACTTGGAAATTGCCACGATTGTCCGTGGTAGCCGTGAAGCGTTGCGACAATACCCCCTATGGGTGGTCGATCTGACCACACTCAGTCCGATGGAGCTGGATGAACGGCAGGCCAGCACGATGGTAGAGGCAGCGCGACAGGGAGTGCCGATCGGGATCAGTCCAGGCCCCATTGCTGGTGCGACCGGCCCGGTGACACTGGCCGGCAACACCGCTATGGCGACTGCTGAGCTGCTGGGTGCCATCACTTTGGTACAGACAGTACAACCTGGCACACCCGTGTTGTACACTAGCTATACCCGCAGCCTGGACATGAGCAGCGGGCAATTGGCGATGGGCGGTCCGGAGTTTGCTTTGCAGCGCATCGCCACGGCTGAGATGGCGCGCTACTTCAACATCCCCTCGCGTGGGGGCGGGCTCATCAGCGACGCCAAGGCAGTGGACGCCCAGCTGGGCGTTGAAAAGCTGCTGGGTTGTTTGCTCCCCTCATTGGCTGGCCTCACCGTGGTGGCGGGGTTCGGCATGGTGGACTCGCTCAACACGGTGCGACCCGAAGTATTCCTGATCGACAACGAAATCGTGAGCGCTGTGCGCTATACACTTAAGTCGTTTGAAGTGAATGAAGGCACGATACCCCACGACGTCATTGCCGAGGTCGGACCAGGTGGCAATTTCCTCACCGCACAACACACGCTGGACCACTTCAAGCGCGAGCTGTGGTTCACCCGACTCTGGGAACGCCGAGCTTGGGAGGTTTGGGAGCGAGAGGGGCGGTTGGACGTGGCCCAGCGCGCCTGGAAGATGATCCGCTCGCGTACATACACGGTGCCACCGCTGGAGGAACAGGCAGTGCACGCGATGTGGG
>JBMFPH010000174.1:0-6697 GCA_049969215.1 Anaerolineae bacterium
GCTGGATGTCCGCGACCTGCGCGTGATCCAACAGGCGGCCGAGTATCCCATCACTCCCAAGGAGCACGGCATCGAGTTCCTGATGGATCATCGCCACCTGTGGATTCGCAGCCGCAAGCAGTGGGCTTTGCTGCGCATCCGCGCCACCGTCATGCGTGCCATCCGCGGCTGGCTCGACTCGCATGGCTACCTGGAAGTGACCACGCCCATTCTCACCCCGGCTGCCGGCGAGGGCACCACCACCCTGTTCGAGGTGGACTACTTCGGTGAGCCGGTCTATCTGGCGCAGACCGGCCAGCTGTACAACGAGGCGACCATTTACGCCTTCGGCAAGGTGTACTGCTTTGGCCCCACCTTCCGCGCCGAGAAGAGCAAGACGCGCCGCCACCTGACCGAGTTCTGGATGGTGGAGCCGGAAATCGCCTTCTGCGACCTGGAGCAGCTGATGGAAATCGAGGAGCAGTTCGTCAGCCACATCGTGCAGACGGTGTTGCGCGAGCGCCAGCTGGAGTTGGCCGTGCTGGAACGCGACACCAGCGCATTGGAGCGCGTGCAGCCCCCCTTCCCGCGCATCAGCTACGATGAAGCGTTGGAGCGCCTGGCTGCCATCCGTGCCGCCACCACCGATCCCGAGCTGAAGGAACTGCTTGCCCTCGAATGGGGCGACGATTTCGGCAGCCCGCATGAGACCGAGCTGGCCAGGCAGTTCGACCGCCCCGTCTTCGTGTACGGCTATCCCACCGCATGCAAGGCGTTCTACATGGAGCCGTGGCCCGGCCGGCCGGAGGTATGCAAGAGTGTGGACCTGCTGGCGCCAGAGGGCTATGGCGAGATCACCGGCGGCAGTGAGCGCATCTCCGACCCCGACCTGCTGTTGCAGCGCATCCATCAAGAAGGGCTGCCGGAGGAAGCGTTCCGCTGGTACATTGACCTGCGCCGCTACGGCAGCGTGCCGCACAGCGGCTTCGGGCTGGGCTTAGAACGCACCGTGGCATGGATCGCCGGCATCCACCACGTGCGCGAGACGCAGCCCTTCCCGCGCACCCTGGGCCAGGTGTATCCGTAAAGCTATCCCGCCGTGCCATCAATCCGCCTGCCAGATCAGCCGGGTGCGCTCGATGCGTGGCAATGTCTCCCCCAGCCCCAATGCTTCCAGCACCGTCTCCGGGCGCACCGAGCGCTGCGCACTCTGGCTGAGGCGCATCCATAACTCGGCCTCACCGTCAGCACAGCGCTCCAGGCGCAGGTCGTCCACCAACGGCCTCAGGTCGATCGTCTCACGGCGCCGCCGGCGCGTGCGCTCCTGGATAAAATGGGGGGTGCTCAGGAAGTCCGCGATGCGCCGCGCGATCTCCTCGCAAGGCAGCGACGTGGAGATTTGCACGCAGTACTCCGCCTGGCGCAATTGTGCCTGCAACGCGGGCGCCTGCAGCGGCACGGGATGCGCTGCGAGGACGCGCAAGCCCACCGGCGCTACCGCCTGCAGGCGCGACACCAGCTCTTCCGCTTCGATCGCTTCCTCCAGGATGACATCCATCACCTCGGCACTGCCGACATAGCCCACCGGCAAAGCGGATGCCAGCTGGATGCGCGGCTGCGGGTTGAATCCCTGGCTGTACACCACGCGGATGCCGGCACGGCGGAAGACGCGCTCCCATGTGCGATGCAGATCGAGATGGGAGATGTAACGCAAGGGCTTTTCCTTGGCGAAGGTGATGCGCCAGCGCTGTCGAACCGGCCCGTTCATGTCCTATGGGATGCAAAGCGCGCGGATCACCACGGCTCCTCGGGTGGCTCAGGCGGCTCAAAGGGGGTCAGGCCAGGCTCCTCGCCCGACACAGCATCGGGTGCCAGCTGGCGCACGCGCAACTCGGCGGTGTCCAGCTGTTCGTTGCAATAGCGCACCAGCTGCATACCGCGCTCGAACAGTTGCAGGGCGCGCTCGAGCTCCAGATTGCCGCTTTCCATTTCCTGCACCAGCCGCTCCAGCTCGGCCAGTGCCTGCTCAAAGGTGAGATGCGCCTCTTCACTCATGCGTTATCGCCTTTCATCCTCACTCCGCTCGAGGCGAAGTCCTCATTTTCAATCCACCGTGCTCATGAAGGTGCCGTCGGACACCTGCACGCTCAGGCGGTCGCCCGACGCAACCTGCGCCACCCGCATTACCACGTGGCGGTCGTCCTGGCGGCGCACGATGGCATAGCCGCGTGCCAGGGTTGCTGCCGGATTCAGCACTTCCAGGCGGTGACGCAGCCCACTCAACCGCTCGCGGCGCAATGCCATGGCATAGCGCATCGCGCGCACGATGGTCAGTGCCAGCTCGTCCACGTGTTGGCGCTGGCGCTGCAACGTGGCGCGCGGTGACAGCTGGCGCAGCGCGCGCCTCTCCGCTTCGAGCTTGCGGCGCAGGCGGGTGATCAGGTCAAAACAGGCGGTCGCGAGCGCGCGCCGCAGTGCCTGGACACGCCGCTGCAATTCGGCGCGATCCGGCGTCACCAGCTCAGCAGCTGCCGAGGGAGTCGGGGCGCGCACGTCGGCGACGAAGTCGGCGATGGTGAAGTCGGTCTCGTGCCCCACGCCGGTGATCACCGGCACGGCCGACGCCGCGATCGCGCGCGCCACCCGCTCGTCGTTGAAAGCCCACAGGTCCTCGATAGAACCGCCACCGCGTGCCAGGATGACCACGTCCACTCCGGGCACCTGCGTGATGGCCTCCAGGGCACGCACGATCTGCGGTGGAGCATCTTCGCCCTGCACCAGCGTGGGCGCCAGGATCACCTCAGCCAGCGGATAACGCCGTCGCAGCACGTTGAGGATGTCACGCAACACCGCGCCGCTGGGTGAAGTGACCACACCGATGCGCCGCGGAAAGCGCGGCAGAGGACGGCGCGGGCGCGCAACGAGACCCTCTGCCTCCAGCTTGCGCTTCAATTCCTCAAAGCGCGCATACCAGCTGCCCAACCCCAGCGGTTGGAGTTCGTCCACATAGAGCTGGTAAACGCCCTGGGGGTCGTATACGGAGACGTAGCCATGCGCCAACACGGTCTCGCCGTCGCCGGATGGCAGATAGCTGACTTGGTGCGCATTGGAGCGCCACAACACACAGCGCAGCGCCGCTTCTTCGTCCTTGAGGGTGAAGTAGATATGGCCGGCAGGGGATTGCCTCCAGTTGGAGACCTCGCCCACCAGCCACAGATCTTGCAGCACCCGATCCGCTTCCAACCACGCCCGGATGCGCCGCGTGACCTCGCTCACGGTGAAGATGCGCGGCAGGCCTCCCTCGTCTTGGACGGGGAACAGGGTAAGCTGCTCGGTCATGGGTTCTCCAGCCCGAAGCGACCGCGCGCCTGCGGATCGGCTTCCAGATGGCTCAGGAGCTCCTCCGCTGCCGCGCGCGGCATCAGGGATGACACCAGGCGCACCGCAGCATCTGCCGATTGGGTATCCACCGGAGAGCTGGCCGGCGCCGTGCGCACAAAGGTGAGCAAGGTGTACTGGCCATCCATCGGCAGCTTGAACGTCTGATCCAGGAACTGGATGGTGTAGGTGCCACGGTAGAGCGCCGGCACGCGGAAACCGCCCACACCCAGGCTGGGCCAGCTGCCGCTGACCACGCGGATGGGTTGGCCGACCGGCGGGATGATCGTCAATGGGATACCCGCTTCCGGCAATGTGCCCGCGATAAGCGCCATGCCGGGTGCGCGTGTCACCTTCATCATCCATCCGCCGCTGGGCTGTGGCGGCTCCGGCGGCGCAGCTGGTAGCGTCAACGCGACGGTGGTCGTGCTGCGCCCATCATTCTGCACCGTCTGGGTCACGCCGGCATCCGGCACGCTCAGCATGTAGCTGCCGGCGGCCAGCGCGTCGAACTGGAAGCTGCCATCCGCGCCGGTGGTCGTGGTGCGCGACACACCTCCATCGCGCAGGGTCACCTGGCGTCCCGCCACCGGCATCCCCTTGGGATCACGCAGCTGGCCGCGGATGATCCCCTTATTGGCAGGCGCGCTACCTGCCTCGATGAAGGTGACAAAGGTGAACCCGCCCTCCAGCGTCAGCTCAAACGTCTGGTCGAGAAAGCTGAGCGTATAGAGCCCGCGATTGGGTGCCCAGAACTCGAAGCCGCCCAGGCCATACTGCGGCTTGCTGCCGCTGGTGCGCTTGAACGTCAGGCCGATGGGCGACTTCAGCGTCACCTCGATGCCAGGGCGCGGCAACGAACCGGCCAGGATGGGCAGGCCGAACTTGCGCTCGACGTGCATCTCCCAGCGCGGCGCCGCCGGCGCGGACAGCTGCAGATCCAGCGTTATGCGCTGCCCTTTGGCCAGCTGCAATCCGCTGCGGCGCACGTCGTACCCCACCACAACGAGCTCATAGGTGCCGGCAGGCAGCTGGGTGAAGCGATAGCTGCCGTCCGCACCGGTGATCGCCTCGCCGCTCCAGCCCTCGCGGGACAGGCGCAGGCGCACGTTGGCCGCCGGCCGGCCCTGAGCATCGGTCACCTTGCCGCCAATCTCCCCCTCCTCGGTCACCGGCTGCGGCGTTGGGGGTGCCTCCGGCTCAGCTGACAGGCGGATGCCGGTATAGTAGTGCTTGAGAATGGTTTCGTAGCTATCGCCGCGCATGGCCATGTCGTGGGCACCCCACTGGCACATGCCCACGCCGTGCCCTTTCTTGGGGCCGGGGTTGATGCATGGCACCGGGCGCAAATAGGGCAACGGTGGACCACCCCACACGGTCTCGTTGCCCAGCGTATGGCCACCGCAGTTGGAACTGTAATACGCCGTCGCCAACTGGTTGTTGTACAGGATCACCTGACCGCGCGTCTGGCGCACGGCGAGGTCACAATTGGGGTTGATGCGCGCCTCGTTGTACGCCTGGCAATGCGTCGTGGTGCAGACGTCCGCTTCGGGATGATGGCGTGGGCGGGCGATCGCTACCATAGCATAGCTGCGGGCCGCCACCGCCTGCGCTTTGAGCGCTTCGAGCGGCCAGGTGTAGGGCATCTCGGCGGCGACGACACCGCGCAGGTATTCCTCCAGCTCCATCACGCGCACCGTCTGATCCGGCATCAAGACGCGGATCGCCTTGCCGGGCGGCGCGGGCTGGAGCGGCGCGATCTCCACGTCGGGCATGGCAGCTAACCGCGCTACGTGATTTTCCAAACTGCGGCAGCGATCCACCCACGAGTTGGGCAGATTGCCCGGGCTGCGCGTCGGATCCTGCCACAGGAAGAAGGTCAATGCGATGACGCGCGGATCGGCCAGAGTTTGGCGCGCGTAGTAGATCACCTGCTCGGTGAAGTCGTGATCCGAGGCGCCGAAATTGCCCGCCTCGTCGATGATCACCTTGGCCTGGATGCCGTAGCGCCTCTCAAATAGCTTCAGCACACGCCGCCAGCGGAAGGCATACCAGCTGGACAGGCGCGGGTCATACAGCCAGTCGCGCACGCTGCCGCCCGCGTGTCCCCAATAGGCATGGAAGGTGATGATATTATTGAAATGACTGCGCACCAGGTCGGCTAGGTAGTCATAGCCCGCCCAACCCTCGGTGGGATTGCCCTCGTCGTCCGGCGCACCATCCTCGTGATGTCCGAACGCGAAGGGCGGCGTCACCAGCTGCATCTGCGGATAGCGCTGTTTGATGCGATCCGCCACGATGCGCACCCACTCGGCATAGCGCCGATAGAACTCGGGCGTCTCGTAGCGCGGCTGATTGCCCGGATTGGGGTCGCCGTTCTCGTAATGCAGATTCATCTCGTTGCAGAAATAGACATAGGCGTCCAGATCGCGGATTTCGGGCCATTTGCTGATCACCATATCGCTCAGCCGCCGCGCCGACGCACCGAGATCCTCCTGCCAGTTGTAAGGATGCTGAAAGCGCACGGTAACCACGACGTCGGGATGCTGCTGTTTATAGGGTACCACACGGTTGGGGCCGAGGTAATCAAAGAACCCGGTCAACGCGCCGGGACGCCAGCTCAACATCTTGGCCGGATCGGCTGGGCTGCCGTTTGCGACCCATATGCCTGGACGACGCATATGTCCCCCTCCTCAGGCAAGAACCATCGGCCTACAATAATGCCACTTCCATTTGCTATTATGTCACATACTTGACAGAAAATCAAAGCACCCCAAGGTTTATGCCTAGGCAGGCGCAAGGCCTTTTGCCTCCGGCAGCCAAAGGGTGAACGTAGAGCCCTGTCCCACCTGGCTCTCTACCTCGAGACGGCCGCCATGCGCTTCAGCGATCCAGCGCGCAATGGCCAACCCCAACCCGACGCCCTTACGTCCCTGACGCGGCATACGGTAGAAACGCTCAAAGATGTGGGGCAGCGCCTCCGGCGGAATGCCCACACCGGTGTCCTGCACGCTGACGCGCACCCAGCCTCCTTCGCGGTAGAGCGACAGGGTGATTGTCCCGCCGCGCGGCGTGTACTTGATGGCGTTATCCACCAGATTGAGCAACAGTTGGCGCAGCCGGTCGGGATCGCCCAGCACCAGCGCCTGATCCTCGTGGCCCAGGCGCACCGCCACCCGCTCCGTACCACCTGACCCCACCGCGGCCATCGCATGCGCCTGGCGATAGACCTCGAGCAGGAGGGTGTCCAGCTCGACGGGCTGACGTTGGAGCTTGAGGCCGGCGTCGGCCTGGGCCAGGAGGAGCAGATCGCTGACCATGCGGCGCATGCGGGCCGTCT
>JBMFPH010000175.1:0-6555 GCA_049969215.1 Anaerolineae bacterium
ACCCTTTCACCGCAGAGCACGCCGAGTTTTTTGTAGATTCTCTACGGTACAAAAAGGC
This sequence comes from Anaerolineae bacterium, assembly GCA_049969215.1. Taxonomy (GTDB): domain Bacteria; phylum Chloroflexota; class Anaerolineae; order 4572-78; family NAK82; genus NAK82. The sequence continues at coordinate 59 of JBMFPH010000175.1, forward strand.
ACCCCCTCTCCCGGCGCCGCGGGAGGGGGGGTCTGGGAGTAAAATCTTTCGCCGCTTGCTTACACGCGCAGCTCGGTTCGGACGCACATGACCGTCGGCTTAACGACGCCTTCTCCTCAACAAGATCACCAATAGCACGATCAGCAGCAATACAATCAGACCACCGATGAGCAGCCATAGCGGCTCAATGGCCGGGGCAGCTGCGACGGGCGCGGTGGTGGCTGTCAGCGTTGGTTGCGGCATCACTGTGGCGGTCGGTGAAGGTGCTGTGGTAGGTGAGAGCGTAGCTACAGGCGCGAGGGTGGCCGTGGGCGATGGCATCGCGGTCACGGTGGGCGAAGGCGCCACGGTAGGTGAAGGTGTGGCCACAGGCGCGAGGGTGGCCGTGGGCGACGGCATCGCGGTCGGCGAGAGCGCGCCCGCAAGCACAACCGTCGCCGTGGGCAGCGGTGTGGCCGTGTGAGTGGGCGATGGCGTCGCCGTGGGCAGCGGCGTGGCCGTGTGAGTGGGCGATGGCGTCGCCGTTGCCGTAGCGGTGGCGGTTGGCGTATTGGTCGGCGTCGGCGTCACGGTCGGTGTAGCGGTAGGTGTAAATGTCGGCGTGGGGGTGGGGATGAACGGCACGGGCCCAAAAGTGCCCACGCCCTCGCCGCTTTGGTCACCTATGCGCACCCGCACCCGCACGGAATGCACCTGGCCATCCGGCAATACGCCGGAGTGGTAGATCAAACGCGTTTGCTGCCTGGGACGCTCCAAGATTTCGCGGAACAGGGGCACCAATTGTGCCGAATCGGGGGTTTCTTGATAGGAACCACCTGTCTCACGTGCGGCGCGCTGCAAGAAATCACGCGCCAGCCGCCCCCCGACACCTTCATATGCAATGGCAAAGATGGGGATGTTGGCACGCGCCGCCTCGGCGATGGCATCGTCGGGAGTTGCCAGCACACTGCCGGGATCCTCGTCCACCCCATCTGTCAGCAGCACGATAAAGCGATTGTCCGGCGCCATGCTTTTCGCCCAGCGCGCCGCTTTGTACAGGGCATCATACAGAGGAGTGCCCCCTTTCGCTCTCAGGCGATCCACCAGTGCCGACACCGCGGCATGATCGGTGGTGAACAGGTGCTCGCGGGTGGGATCCAATTCGTTCAGAGCGATGGAGATCTTGAAGGCGATCAGCGCCACGTAGTCCTGTGGCCCCATGCGCTCAATGAGGGCACGCGCCGCTGCCTTGGCATCCTTCACCGGCTGGCCGATCATCGAGCCGGAAATATCCAACACCAGGATGACATATACCGGTCGTGATGAATTGAGCAGCGGCTCGACATGCACCACCGGACGTGCTTGGGTGCTATCGTCCTCAAAGATTTGCACCATCTCCGGTGTGATCTCGGAGACCACACGTCCATAGGCGTCTCGCACCGTGACCACAAGGCTTATTTGGGGAAAATTGGCCACGTTGGCAGCATCTACCCTCACGGAAAGCGCAGGAGGCGAGGGGGTCTGCGCATCGACACGAACGGGGAAGACACCCGCAAGGAGCAATGCCACCCACAACAGCCGGAAAACAATGCGCGCCATTGTAACCTCCTTAGCGTTCATGCTGGCGATGAAGACGCTCCATCCATGGAGAGTCCGGCTCTTTACCTGGTTCACCTTTGGGCTATTTGCATTATAGGCTGAAAATTCCGCAAAAGCAACCCATGCGCGTGCGAGCGGAAAGTCTTTCACCGCAGAGCACGCCGAGACCGCCGAGGTTTTTCCCCGTTCATTCTCGGCGTTCTCGGCGATCTCGGCGGTAAAATCTCCGCCGTGGGTGGGGAGGGGGTCCGCTTGCGCACGCGCGCACTCCCCTATGTACCGGATGCTTCCACGACATGCCGCGCCGCCTCGCCGGCGCCAGCCTTCCCACGCCACCACAATATCCCCCCGAGCACGCTCGTGACGTAGATGACCAGCTGTTTCAGCAAAGAAATGGAGAAAGCGAGGCTCGCCGGCACACCGACCAGCCCGTAAAAGAAGGGGTAAATTGCTTGCGTAACGCCCAACCCACCGATCGAAACGGGCACCAATAACACGAATGCGATGATAGGGTTGAAGATGAAGATATAAATCAAAGCAAGTCCACCACCCAGAGACTGGGCGATGAAGTAGTCCGTCATATTGGTGAGGATGAGGGTGGACAGGGAGACGCAGAAAGCGGCGGCCAGAGCGCCATAGCTATGGCGGTACGCATCGAGTGCCTCCGAGGTGCGGTGATAGAGCGGAGAGAGTGGCACGAGCGGTCGCCAACGGAAAGCTTTTGCCAGCTGTGCCCGTATCCGGCGGCTGAGCATGGCGGCAAATCCCCCCACAATCAGCCCGAGTGCCATCACCGCCGCCAGTTCCACGCCTTGCAGCTCTTTCTGGTGCATCAACAGGATCGCTACGGCGGCGGAGACTGCCGCACACATCATAAAGGCAGTCAATCCCACAATGCGATCCACAATCACGCTGATCGCCGCTTCGGCAGTGCGTTCCGTGTAGCGTGCCAAACCATAGCCGCGCATCACGTCGCCCCCCACGTTGGCGGGCAGAAAGTTGTTGAAAAAGAATCCCACATAGGTGTAGCTCAGGATGGCGTGAAACGGCACTTCAATGCGCTGAGCGCGCAACAGGATGTACCACTTCAGCGCGGAGTTCGTCATGGCGGCGAGAAACAGCAGGGCTGCCGGCAGTAAATAAAGATAGTTGGCGCGATACAGCACCATCTTCACCTGCCCCAGGTCCATGCGCCAGAATAGGTATGCGATCAGACCCAAGCTGACCAGAATCTTGAATGAGGTGGACAGATGTTTCTTCAAAGCAATCTCATTCCTGTCGTGTGCGAGGTGGTGAAGAAGCGAGATGCGTGGATGGAGTGGCTGGCGGGGTCACCCGTTTCGTAGTCCAGGCAATATCCCAGACCTCGTGCCGGCGGTGGCGCACGCGGTAATCCCACCAACCCAACACGCGTGCCACCCCCTCAAGCAACGCCAGCACGCAGAGCGCCCAAATGAGCTGGAGAGCACGCCACACTTCGCCCAGGGCCAGGCGCAACACCCGACCGGCATCCAGACTGGATACACGGTAGCCATATTTTTCCATCAGGTGCAGGTGTCCCGCATAATTGCGCCGGCGTTGCTTGATAAAGTCCCCCACGGTTTGTGGCCCCATGTTATAGACGACCGCGTCCGGTGCATAGCGCACCTGCAAACCGCGGCGCACCACCAAAGCTTCCACAAACGCTTCATCCATTGCCACATCCGGCGGAATGTGGTCAAACACCTTGCGGAATGCAATCAGCTCCCCCAACCGCGGAATCTCGAGGCACAGCAGGTGTTCCAGGCGCAGGCGCAGGTGACTCATGTAGCCCACAATGTGCTCCGGCGCGTTCACCGGCACCTTGTGCGCACCGGTCATGCCAACCGCCGGATCGGCGAACATACGCACCATATTCTCAATGGCATCCTCGCCGGGCAGTGTGTCGCCGCTTTCCAGGACGCAGATGTTCTCTTTTGCGTGCGCAAGAAACAGGTTGACCGCTGAGGTCTTGCCTTCGCGCTTTTCTTGCACGAGCAGCTTGATGCGCGGATCACAGGCCATATGCTCGCGCACAATTTCCTCGGTGCGGTCGGTGCAGCCCGAGGCGACCACGATGATCTCGCTGATCTCCACGGTGCGCAGACGCTGGTTGCGCATCGCTTCCAACAGCTGGCCAATGTTCGCCTCTTCGTTGTGGGCGGTGATCCCGACACTGCACCGGATCACAGGGGGCGCAGGACAAGGCTCATCCGCAGACACCAGTGGTTGCCGGCTCATTTCCCCTTTTTCTGTCGCGAGATGAGGTGACGCTTCGCCAGGGCGGTGAACAGAAAAGCCAACAAACTCCCGCTGGCCATGCCGAAGGCGATCAGGAAATATTCAGTCCAAAACCCTTCTGTCATAAGGCGCAGACTCATCAAAACGGCCGGCACGATGGTCAACACCCCGATCGTAAAGGCAAGCAGGGCGCTATGCTCCGCCTGCATAAAGCGAAAACGCCAGCCACAAAGCGCGAAGATCCCCACACCCAATGTCAACAATCCCGCTTGAGTGAGGTAATAGGGTGGATGCAACAATCCGTTGACCCAGTCCAGGAAAGCGATGGTAACCAGCATCAGCAAGTAAAATAACATGAAAGCTCCCCAAGAAGCGGAGATACTTGTTGGCGTTTTTGAAGCGTTCACTCGCATCCACCCCTTCTGTTTACTGGATTGATTGTTCCCGCCCCAGCTCCATATGGCGCCATGGACACGTCACTAGCAATGCAGAGAATGCCCATCATTCCTTCTTACGGTGGCAGGCCACGCTGCAGGATGGTTTTGACGCGGCGCGCGAACTCTCCCCGCGGCAACAAGACACGTCGCTGGCAGGTGAGGCAACGTATCCCAATATCCGCACCCAATCGAACCACACGCCACGTGTCCCCTCCGCAGGGATGTGGCTTGCGCAACCGGACAATGTCGTCAACTCGAATGTCCGTCGGATCGATCATAATATACCGAGGATTACCTCAGCGACGCAAGCTCGAGCGCCTGAGCGAGCGTACGCGCCACCCAAATTTCCAGATCGGGCACTTTGATCCGCCCCAGCGAATGGGTTTGCGGCACCAGGCAGCGCTTGAAGCCCAATCGGGCTGCCTCGCGAAGGCGTGCTTCGAGCTGGCTCACCGTGCGCAGCTCACCCGAAAGCCCCACCTCGCCGATGAGCGCCATATCGGACGTGATGGGCACATCGCGGAAGCTGGAATGGATGGCACACGCGATGGCAAGATCCGCCGCTGGCTCGCTCACCTTAAAGCCCCCCACTACATTGACGAACACATCCTGATCGAACAATCGCACGCCAACCCGCTTGCTCAGCACCGCCACCAGCAGCCACAGGCGATTGAGGTCGATCCCATTGGCTGTGCGACGCGGATTGCCAAAGGCAGTGGTGCTGGTAAGCGCCTGGATTTCCACCAGGAGAGGACGGGTGCCTTCCATCGTCACGGCAATCGCTGAACCGGCTGCAGGGATCAACCTTTCTGCCAGGAACATCTGGCTGGGGTTGGTCACCTCGACCATGCCGGTGTCCTGCATCTCAAAGACCCCCACCTCGCTCGCCGGGCCAAATCGATTCTTCACGCAACGCAGCAAGCGATGGATGTGAAATCGATCGCCCTCGAGATAGAGCACGGCATCCACCGTGTGCTCCAGGACGCGCGGGCCGGCGATGACCCCCGTCTTGGTGACATGACCGACGAGCAGGATGGGGATGCCCTGCGTCTTGGCAAGGCGCATTAAACGCGCCGCGCACTCGCGCACCTGGCTGATGGAACCGGCGGGCGAATCGAGCTCGTTGACATAGACTGTCTGGATCGAATCGACCACCACCAGCTGCGGCTGGCTCTGTTGGATGTGCTGGATAACGACATCCAGGTTGGTCTCTGCCAGAATGTAGAGGCCTTCCCCATCAATCCCGAGGCGGCTGGCGCGCGACTTGATCTGTTGGGCGCTCTCTTCCCCCGAGATGTAGAAGACAGGGTCTTTGCCACGCGCCACATGCCCACAAGCTTGTAGCACCAGTGTGCTCTTCCCGATTCCCGGGTCTCCTCCAATCAGCACCAGAGACCCGGGCACCAGCCCGCCGCCCAGCACGCGATCGAGCTCCCCAATGCCGAGCGACAATCGCTCAAAGCCGTCGGCGGACACCTCACTCAATTGTTGGGGCGCGCTTCCGGATGTCTCGATGCCCAGTGGGCGACCTGTCCGCGTTTTCTGCGCCGGAAGGAGTGTTTCCACCAGGCTGTTCCACTCGCCACACTCCGGGCAACGGCCCAGCCAGCGGGATTGCACGCTGCCACACTGTTGACAAACAAATCGCACCTGGCTCTTAGCCAATTCTCTCTCCTAGATCAAGGCGATGAAGCGGTGGGCACGTTCCGATAAGTATAGTCCACAATCACCCAGTCCGCCTCGCGCCGTGCCAGAACATAGTGGAACGCAAACCTCTCGGTGTATGTTACTGCAGAACCTGCATATGTCCAGATTTCAATCGCGTCCACGTAGGCCATCCCATTCGACCGGTCGTAGGTGGCGAGCGGGGGTACCAGATACACATAGGACACCTGCCGCACCGGTCGGCCCACCAGCTTGATGATCGAGAAAACAAAGGTGCGCACATTGGGAAACGATCTGTCCTTCCAGTGCTCACCCAGGACATCCAGTCGCTCGGGCGAGGGCAGCTCGAGGGCAAGGCGCAATGCCTCATTGGCCCTTTCGACGGCGGCAATCGCCTGGCGCGCCTGATCGGCCGTTGGCGTGGCGGTAACGGTGGGGGACGCCGTGGGCGACGGCGAAGGTGGGGGAGTATGCGATGGGGTCGGCGTCTCCGTTGGGGGCAGCCTGGGTGTCGGGGACGGTGGTTCGGTAGGCGTCATGGTCGGGGTAGGAGATGGC
>JBMFPH010000176.1:0-845 GCA_049969215.1 Anaerolineae bacterium
GCCCTATGGCTGAGCGGGTGTTTCTCAAGCTGGGTGGGTCGGTGATCACGGATAAGGAAACCCCCTTCACCGCGCGGGAGGACGTGGTACGCCAGATTGCGCGCGAGGTTGTCCAAGCGATGCAGGCATCGCCCGATATGCGCCTGGTCATCGGGCACGGATCGGGATCGTTTGGACATGTGGTGGCGCATCGCTATCGCACGCACGAGGGCTGGCGGGATGCAAATAGCTGGCGCGGCTTCGCTGAGACGGCCCATGCCGCAGCGCAGCTCAACCGGTTGGTCGTCGGCTGGTTGCTTGATGAGGGGGTGCCGGCGGTGAGCTTCCAACCTTCGGCTTCCGCTCTGTGTCAGAGAGGGAAGCTATGCTCCATGGCATGGGAACCGATCGAGCGCGCGTTGGATGCCAGCTTGATCCCAGTCGTCTATGGCGATGTGGCGCTGGATGCGCAACAGAGCTTTGCGATCATCTCCACGGAACAGCTCTTCGCCTACCTGGCGCAGCGTTTACATCCGGTGCGCATTGTGCTAGTGGGCATGGTGGACGGCGTGTATGAGCGCGACCCACTGCGCGACCCATCCGCGCGTCGCATTGCCTGGATCACACCAGCGCAATGGGAAGCGGTACGCAGCGCGCTGGGGGCGTCTCACGCGGTCGATGTGACCGGTGGTATGGTGAGCAAAGTGCAAATTATGGTGGACCTGGTGAATGCCAATCCCGAGTTGCAGGTCAGCATTGTCTCGGGCGTCGTTGCGGGCCGGGTCCATGATGCGTTGCTGGGCACACCTTCCGGGGGCACTCTCATCTGTGCGCGCACACCCGAGTTTTGACGTGACGCTGCTTCT
>JBMFPH010000176.1:855-6548 GCA_049969215.1 Anaerolineae bacterium
CAATCAGGTAATTACGGGTCAAAATGCTCAACGTACAAGGAGTGTAGGCGTTGGATCAAGGAGTGTATGGACTAGATATTCTACAGCTCGCTTCCGGGTTCACCCCCATCCCGTCGCGGCTGGCTCGCTTAGCCGAATTGGCTTACAACCTGTGGTGGTCATGGCATCCGGCGGCGCAGGATCTGTTTCGCGCCATGGACGGTTCGTTGTGGGAAGAGGTGTATCACAACCCGGTGCGATTGCTGCGGGAGATCCGCCAGGTGACGTTGGAACGGGTGGCCCGACAGCCGGACTTCCTGCGCCAATATCACAGTGTGCTGGCCGATTTCGACGCCTATATGGCAGCTGCAGACACCTGGTTCAGCCGCCAGTATCCCACCTTTGGCAACGGCCCGGTGGCTTACTTCTCGGCCGAGTTTGGGTTGCATGAGGCGCTGCCCATCTATTCGGGCGGGCTGGGCATCCTGTCCGGCGATCATTGCAAGCAAGCCAGCGACCTGGGATTGCCCTTTGTGGGCATCGGCTTCCTGTATCCGCAGGGCTATTTTTGCCAGCAGATCGGCGCCGACGGCACCCAGCAGGCGATCTACGAAAAGCTGAATTTTGCCGAAGTGCCCGCCTTGCCCGCCTTCGACCGCAACGGCCGGGAAGTCGTGGTTGAGGTACAGCTGGCAGACCGCACCATCTACGCCAAGGTGTGGCATATTCAAGTGGGACGCGTGGCGCTCTACCTGATGGACACCGATATTCATCCCAATGCCCCGCCTGACCGGCATCTGTCCGCACGCCTCTATGGTGGCGACCACGAAATGCGCCTTTCGCAGGAAATGGTGTTGGGGATCGGTGGTGCCCGTGTGCTCCAGGCTCTGGACATTCGTCCCGCGGCGTGGCATGTGAACGAGGGACATCCCGCGTTTGCCCTGCTGGAGTATGCGCGCAGCCTGGTGCAGGCAGGGAAGCGATTCGACGAAGCGCTCGAAGAAGTACGTGCCACTTCGGTGTTCACCACGCACACGCCAGTGCCGGCCGGGCATGATGTCTTTCCATTCGATATGGTCGAGCACTTCTTCAACGGTTATTGGCAGGAGCTGGGGCTGAGTCGAGATGCATTCCTGAATCTGGGACGCCAAGATCAGCCGTGGGGCCCCATTTTCAGCATGACCGTGCTGGGGCTACGCATGGCAGGCCGCTATAACGCCGTCAGTCAGCTCCATGGAGAAGTGACGCGCCGCATGTGGCATTTCCTGTGGCCCGATCAACCGGTTGATCAGGTGCCCATTCAGGCAATCACCAACGGCGTCCATACTGCCAGCTGGTTAGCTCCGGAGATGAAGGCATTGTACGACAAGTACCTGCCACCCGACTGGCTGGAGCGCGTGGACGATCCCACCGTATGGGAGGCAGTGCAATCGATCCCCGACGAAGAGCTGTGGGAGGTGCGCCAGCGATTGAGACGCGCTCTGATCGAGTTTGTGCGTCAACGCATGCGCCAGCATCTGCGCCGCTTGGGCGCGGAAGCGTGGCAGCTGGAAAGCATCGCCTCATTGTGCAATTGTGACGCCCTGACCATTGGCTTTGCGAGGCGCTTTGCCACCTATAAGCGTGCCTATCTGCTCTTCCAGGACATCGAACGGCTGAAGCGCATCCTCAATCAACCCGGGCGACCGGTTCAGGTGATCTTTGCTGGCAAGGCGCATCCTGCCGATGAACCGGGCAAGGAGATCATCCGTCAGGTATACCGCCATGCCAAAGAGCCCGGACTGGCCGGGCACATTGTCTTCCTGGAAGATTACGATATCAATATGGCGCGTTATCTGGTCCAGGGTGCGGATGTCTGGCTGAATACGCCGCGAAGGCCCAATGAGGCCAGCGGCACCAGTGGCCAGAAGGCGGCGCTCAACGGCGTTCTGAACGTGAGCATCAGGGACGGCTGGTGGGCAGAGGGTTACAATGGCAGCAACGGATGGACGATCGGACAGCCTGATGATCGTCCGGATCCGGCAGCACAGGATTGGGAGGACAGTCGCTCCCTATATAGCGTGCTCGAGGAACAGGTGATCCCCCTGTTTTACGAACGCGATGATAAGAATCTGCCGCACGGCTGGCTGAAGATGATGCGCGAGTCCATTCGGAGCATTGCTCCCACTTTCAGCACGGCGCGCATGCTGAAGGAGTATATCAATAAGATGTACATGCCTGCTGCCATGCAGGCGCCAAAGCGCTCTGGCGACTGAGGTCGCGTGGCGGGCATGCCGCCGGGCGTCCCCCTGCGGGGAGGCCATCGCCTGCGCAAGCCTACGAGCGGGCGATTTCAATCGCTGCGGACTATCTGCGGTCTCTGCGTGCTCTGCGGTAAATGTCAGCTGCTTGCCGACACGAGCGGCCCGGTTTATGGGCCTCGTCTCGTTGTGGTTTCAGGAAAACCTGCCCATAAAGAGCGGGGATCATCGCGCTTCTGGCTGCGCAAACATGTAATTCGACGGTGCAACCGCGTGGATGTAATGCATCCCGGGCCATATGGCCTCGATTTTGTGTTGGAGTGCTTTGACGATGGCGTGCACGGCTTCTTCTGTCGCCTTGTCGGGAACCTTGGCGCGCTCCAGCCGACTTGCGAGAAACTCGGTGGAGACAACGCAACCCGGGTGGCGCATCAGGATGTGCATGAGCTTGGTTTCAGGTGGGCTGAGAGCAACCTCGCGACCGCGCAGCAGCATGCGTTGGTGCACAAAGTCCACCGCGAATGCGTCATCAACCTGCACCAATGGGGCGAGTGGCAAGCTGGAATCGCCAAAGTGGTGCATCAGCCATTGCACACGGCGCACCAGATGACGTGATTCAAGCGGCTTGCGGAGCCATTCGTCGGCGTAAGATCGGGTGGATTGCGACAGAGCTTCGGATGCGTCGGTTGGCAGCAACACGATGGTGGGGATGTCGCTGAATGCATTCATCCATTTGCATACCGCCTCGCCGGCCATATCGGGCAATGTGAGGTCGATGACGGCGCCGTGAGGCAGACCAACCTGCTCGATGAGCCCCAATGCTTCCCATGCACGACCGCAGGCCAGTACTTCGTAGCCCACATGCTCGAGCGGATACGCGATCGAGCGGGCGATATAACCCTCATCCTCCACCACCAGGATGCGCGGCGACGGTCGGAAGCCATAGTGCAATCCCCACGCATCTGCCAACCATCGGTCGGAAGGTCTTTGATATGCCATCGTGTAGCTGCCCCGTGTCGATGAGCATCGCACCTCTTTCATATACCAGTATAGGATGCAGCATGGCAGATATCAATAGGGCATGAGGACTATTTGCTGAGCGATGGTGACATAAGGCGGAGGGGCCGCACCAGTGCTGGGTGCGGCCCCGAACAGAGTGGGGGGATGGGGGTGGTACTGTGTCGGCCATCTTTACGATAGAACAGAATTGTTAAGGGCGAATCAACAACGTGTTAACAATATGTTATGACAGGGTCTGGCGATATAACTTGACTCCCACGGATGCCAATGCAATACTTGTGATGGTGTGAGCTTTCGGTTGTTATCGGGGGAGTGCGTTTAGGTTGTTAGGTGAGATATCCAAGCATTACGACGTGATTGTGATCGGCGGGGGCCACGCCGGCATCGAGGCGGCACTGGCAGCTGCCCGTATGGGCGCGCAGACTCTCTTGCTCACCACGCATCTGGATGCCATTGGCCGCATGAGCTGCAATCCCAGCATCGGCGGGCCGGCAAAAGGGCACCTGGTGCGCGAGATCGACGCTCTCGGCGGGGAGATGGCACGCGCCACGGATCGCACGTTCATCCAGATCCGCCTGCTGAACAGCAGCAAAGGGCCGGCCGTGCGCGCGCTGCGCGCTCAGGCGGACAAGCGGCAATACGCCTGGACCATGCGGCAGACGCTGGAGAACACCCCTGGGCTGGACATCAAGCAGGCGACTGTCGAGGAAATCCTGGTGCAGGGAGACCGCGTGGTCGGTGTGCGCACGGTGTACGGCCAGACCATTCTGGGTCGCGCGGTGGTGCTCACCACCGGCACCTTTCTGAGCGGGCGCCTCATCACCGGCGACTGGGTGCGCGAGGGCGGGCGCGACGGGGAGCCACCCGCCGTGGGGCTGTCGGCATGTCTGAAGCAGCTGGGCTTCCGGCTGGGCCGCCTCAAGACGGGCACGCCGCCGCGGCTGGACGCCCGCACGATCGATTTCAGCCAGACCGAGCCGCAATACGGCAGCGATGAGCTGGCCTTCTTCAGCTTTGAGAGCGATGCGAGCCAGCTGCCCGAATTCCTGCGCGTGCCGCCCCATCCGGTGTACCCATATGTGCGCCCGACTCCCTGGCGACCGCAGTTGCCGTGTTACCTGGTGCACACCAACCAGCACACCCATGAGATCATCCGCGCCAACCTGGACCGCGCGCCGCTCTTCACCGGCGTGATCCAGGGGGTGGGGCCGCGCTATTGTCCTTCCATCGAGGATAAGATTGTGCGCTTTGCCCACAAGGAGAGCCATCAGCTCTTCCTGGAACCAGAGGGCTGGAACACCACCGAGGTTTACTTACAGGGCGCCAACACTTCCCTGCCGCTGGATGTCCAGATTGCTATGGTGCGCAGCATCCCCGCATTGCGCCATGTCGAATTGATGCGCATCGGTTATGCGGTCGAGTACGACTATGTGCCCCCTGATCAAGTGTACCGTTCCCTTGAGACCAAACAGGTTGAGGGTCTCTTCCACGCCGGTCAGATCAATGGCACGACCGGCTATGAGGAAGCGGCCGCGCAGGGGCTGATCGCCGGCATCAATGCCGCGCTCAAGGTGCAGAACCGCCCCCCGGTGGTTTTGGGGCGTGATCAGGCATACATCGGGGTGATGATCGACGACCTGGTGACGCAGGAGCACCACGAGCCCTACCGCCATATGACCTCGCGGGCGGAGTATCGATTGCTCTTGCGCCAGGACAATGCCGAGTTGCGCCTCACCCCCATCGGTTACCAGGTGGGGTTGGTGGCCTATGAGCGTTACCAACGTGTCGAGGCACAACGCCAGGCAATCCAGGCGGAGCTGGAACGTTTGCAGGAACTCGTCATCGCGCCCAACCATGGCAATGCGGAGCTATTGCGCGCCTGCGGTCTCCCGCCTCTCCAGGAGGGAGTCAATGCCCTGCAGTTTCTATGCCGTCCTGAGGTTACTTACCAGGTGATTAACGCGCTTGCGCCGCCACCCCAGGCGTTGCCACCGTGTGTGATCGAGCAGGTGGAGATCGAGGCAAAGTACGCCGGCTACATTGCCAAGCAGCAGCGCCTTGTGGAGCGCATGCGGCGATTGGAAGAGCGTCCTATCCCACTCAACTTTGACTATGGCGCCGTGATTGGCCTGCGTGCCGAGGCGGTCCAGAAGCTGCTCCACTTCCGGCCGGCCACGGTGGGGCAAGCAGCACGCATCCAGGGGGTCAATCCAGCGGACATTGCGCTGTTGCTCATCCATCTCGAAAGAAGGTCCTGACAGGCGTTGCGCACAGACCGCGCTGCGCGCGTGCGCAAGCGGCGGAGATTTTACCGCCGAGATCGCCGAGCACGCCGAGAATGAACAGGGAAAAAACCTCGGCGGTCTCGGCGGTGAAAGAGGGTTACCGCTTCAACTTGCCGCCAAATGGGAATGCGCCCGACAGGCCGTTGCATTTTTCCCACTCGCTCCGCTC
>JBMFPH010000177.1:0-6532 GCA_049969215.1 Anaerolineae bacterium
AGGGAGCTGATCAGCATAATTCCTCAGTTTGACACTTGGGTTCTGTAAGGAAAAAGTGACAAACACGGCGCAACGGTGTTGTGTATCTATGGAGAGGGGGTGATCACCCGGTCCAGGTCAGGAGCAGAGGAGTACAGTGGTTCAGATTTCGCATCCACAGATCAATCTGTAGAAAGCAGAAAGGGGGCACGAAAGGATGAACACCAGACGCATCTCAATGGTTCTGGCGCTATTGGTGATCTTCAGCATGATAGGCGCTTTGGTCGCGTTGCCCGAGAGGGTTCAGGCACAGGAGAAGCTCAAGATCGCCTTTGTGTATGTGGCACCCATTGGCGATTTGGGCTGGACTTGGGCGCACGAACAGGGACGCCTGTATGTCGAGAAGGAACTGGGTGACAAGGTCGAGACCGCTTATATCGAGAATGTGCCGGAAGGTCCGGAGGCGGAGCGCGTCATCCGTGACTTCGCGCGCAAGGGTTACAAGCTGATCTTCACCACCTCTTTTGGCTTTATGGATCCAACCATTGCCGTAGCTCAGGAATTCCCGGACACGTGGTTTGTGCACATCTCCGGCTATAAGACAGCGCCGAACGTCTCCACCGTCTTCGGGCGTATGGAGCAGGCGCGTTATCTATCCGGTCTGGTTGCCGGTGCAGCGACCAAGAGCAACATCATCGGCTACGTCGCTGCCTTCCCGATTCCCGAGGTGATCCGAGGCATCAACGCCTTCACCTTGGGTGTACGCGAGGTCAATCCGCAGGCGGAAGTGCGCGTTGTGTGGACCAACACGTGGTTCGGCCCGCAGCAGGAGAAGGAAGCAGCTGAAGCACTGTTGGCGGAAGGTGCCGACGTCATTGCCCAGCACCAAGACACCACTGAACCACAGAAAGCAGCTGCCGAGGCGGGCAAGGTCTCCATCGGTTATGACTCCGATATGTCTAAGTTTGTCGGGGATACCGTGCTCACCAGCCCCATTTGGAACTGGGGACCCAAGTATGCCCAGATCGCCAAGGCGGTGCTCGAAGGCACCTACCAGAGCGAGTCGTACTACGGCGGTATGGATGAGGGCATTGTGGACCTGGCACCCCTCTCGCCGCTGGTGCCGGAGCATATCAAGAAACTGGTCGAGGAGCGCAAGGAGCTCATCAAGAGCGGCAAATGGGATGTCTTCTGCGGCCCTATCAAGGGCGCCAACGGCAAGCTCGTCGTCTCGGAGGACAAGTGCCTGACCGACGCCGAAGTGTTGAGCATGGACTACTGGGTCGAGGGCGTCAAGGGTGAAGCACCCAAGGAAGCACCTGAAGGGTTAGGTGAGCCATCGGAGAAGGCGAAGAACCGGCCAGCACCGGTGACGCTGCCATCCGTTGAGAAGAAGATCCGGGCGGCATGGGTCTATGTGGGGCCAGTGGGGGATATGGGCTGGAGCTATGCCCATGACCAGGGTCGCCAGATGGCCGCTCGTGAGCTCCCCTACCTGGAGACGACCTACAGCGAAGCGGTGAGCGAGGGCGCCGATGCGGAGCGCGTCATCCGCGACTACGCCCAGAAAGGCTATGACATCATCTTTGCCACCTCGTTCGGCTACATGGACTCGGTGATCGCTGTGGCCCAGGAATTCCCGAATGTGCGTTTCGAGCACTGCACGGGCTATAAGACGGCCGAGAACGTCGCCACGTACGATGGCCGTGGCTATGAACCATGGTACCTGGCGGGGATGACCGCCGGCCGTATGACTAAGAAGAACATTCTGGGATATGTGGCGCCCTATCCCATCCCAGAAGTGGTACGCAACCTGAATTCCTTCACCCGCGGGGCGCGGGCAGTGAATCCGCAGGTTGAAGTGCGACCAGTGTGGATCTTCAACTGGTTCGACCCGGTCAAGGAGCGCGAAGCGGCCCAGGCATTGCTGGATGCCGGTGCCGATGTGATCGCGCGCGAGAGCGATTCGCCGGAACCGGACAAAGCAGCTCAGGAAGCTGGTGTCTACGCGGTGGGCTATAATACAATCAAGCCGGATATCGCGCCCAAAGCAGTGCTCACCGGGCCAATCTGGAACTGGGGCGTCTACTACAAGAAGACCATCGAAGATCTGTACAACGGCACCTGGAAGACCCACTCCTACTGGGGGCATATGGCAGATGGCATCCTCGATCTAGCCCCCTTCGGCGCAATGGTGCCCCAGGAGGTCCAGGATGAGGTAAATGCCGCCAAGGCCAAGATCATCAGCGGCGAGCTGCATCCCTTCGCGGGCCCCATCAAGGACAACAAGGGGGTGGAGCGCGTCAAGGCGGGCGAGACCATGACCGACGAACAGTTGCTCTCATTCGACTGGCTCGTCGAGGGCGTCGTGGGCGAGATTCCCAAGTAACGGCACTGACCTGTTGAGAGCTCTGGATTCCTCCTCTCCCACCGCGGTGGGAGAGGAGGAGATAAGGGGTGGTTTTGTGCCCCTCGGAAGTTATACCATATGACTATTCGATCACTCTGGTTGTGACAAGGGGGATGAACGAGCAGTATGGCGCTGGAGAAGAGTAATCTATACCGTATGCCATGGTCTATGAATGATAATGCCATCGCATGGCTGGAAATCACTGATATCTGCAATTTGCGTTGTGAGGGGTGCTATCGCCAGCATCTTTCCGGTCACAAGCCGCTCGAAGAAATCAAGGAGGAGATCCGCTTCTTCAAGCGGTGGCGCAACCCGGATAACGTTTCCATCGCCGGCGGGGAACCGTTGTTGCACCCCGATATCCTCGATATCGTGGCTTTTATCGCCGAGAATCGCATGAAGCCGATTATTCTGACCAATGCTATCAAGCTGCCTGAGATGCTCAAAGATTTGAAGAAGGCAGGGGTAGCCGGTTTTACCATCCACATCGACAGTCATCAGGGCCGCCCCGGATGGCAGGGGAAGAACGAGAAAGATCTGAATGCGCTGCGCCAGGAGTACGCCGACCTGGTTGCCGCTGAGGGGGGTATGCTGGTGGTCTTCAACTCCACCGTGTACCCGTCCACCTTCCACGAGATCCCCGATGTGGTGCGTTGGGCCCAGGCGAACATCGACCGCGTCAATGGCCTGGTTTTCATCACCTATCGTACGGCGATCACCGATTCGATGGTAGCGTACGACCCGGTAAAGCGCGAGGTGGATCTGAGCAAGCTCAGTTATGCCACCGATCACTTCGATGAGAAGTTTGTCACCTCACCGGAAGTGTATCAGATTATCAAGGACCATTTTCCGGAATATGAAGCGTCCTGTTACCTGGGTGGCACCGTGCGCCATGATTCGTTCAAGTGGCTGGCGGGGGCTCTGATCGGGTCGCGGCGACGCATATTTGGCTCGGTGGGCAAGCAGACCATGGAGGTCGCTCAGGTGGGTCACCATCTCTTTGTGGGTACCTATCTGGCCTACCTCTCTTGTTCGCGGATTGGTCCTTATATCTTTTTGTTAGGTTTTTGGGATCCCAATGTGCGGCAAGCTTGGCGACGTTGGATCGGCGATGTGCTGCGTAACCCCTTACGCCTGTTTGAACCATTGTACGTGCAAAGCATTGGTATCATCCAGGCACCCGACATCCAGCCCAATGGTATGGCCGATATGTGCGACAGCTGCCCAGATATGACGGTCTACAACGGCACACTGATCAACTCCTGCCGGATGGACGAGTATCGCCTCTTCGGCGGTTTGCTGACGGTGCGCGAGGTAGAGGAACGAGCCAGGGAACGGGCGCAATGCCTGAAGCAAGAGTGATTTTCGGGGAAAGGGTGCGTCGTGGTGCGATCCGGATGGTGATGCTGCTGATGCTGAGCCTATGGTGGGCATTCGGCGTTGGCGATGCAGGCGCCCGGCCAGCGGCGTTGCCATTTACCTTACAGACACCCACAGCTGGCATGGAGACACCCGCGGCGACCCCCTCACCAATGGCTAGTCCCACATCCCAGCTGTCGACACAGACCGCGACGCCGATTGCCACGCCGACACCGGCGGTCGATTTCCGGTTAGTGTCATGGCGACTGTGGCCCAAGGATCTGAATGGTGGCTGTGAACAGGGCATGCACAACATTTTCATTGTCACGCGGGATGCCAGCGGCCAACCCCTCAGCAATATTGTGGTGGGCGACACCTATAACAACGTGGAAGAGGTCACCGGCCGTCCGGGCAAGGAGCCGGGAAAGGTTGACATCCCGCTCTATGCCAACACCATGGAGATCATCGTCAAACGTGATGCGGTGACCGGGCAGCCCTATAGCAGCGAAGCGAGTCCGCCGTGCGCCTCTTTCATCACCACGATCCCGGATGAGCAGTTAGTGCAGGCCGGTTACTTTGCCAATGAGCTCGAGGCGCAGTGGAATCGCGAGCACTACGGCTACATCTGCGGCGGGCACTTCTCATGGGAGGTGATATTTCAGCGCACCTGGTGAAAGTCACACGGCAAATGGACGGAACTGAGCGCTGAGGCGCGCCGGAATGAGTCCCTCCACAATGGTGCCCTGTGGGTCGTATTCCTCACGCCGTATATGGCCGTGCTCGTGCAACAACGCCAGCAGCTGGCTCTGCTGGTAGGGCAGACGCACGCGCAGCGGCACCAAATCGGCGTTTAACACTTCCTCAATGCGCGTCAACAGCAGGTCAATGCCCTGCCCGGTGGCCGCCGAGATGGGAATGCTGTTGGGAAACTCGGCCAACAGGGTGCTCAGGATGGATGGATCGGCCAAGCGGTCTATCTTGTTCAGCGCGCTCACCAACGGCGCATGGGTGGCGTCAATTTCCTCGAGAATGGTGGCCACAGTAGCAGCTTGCTGCATGGCATTGCGATGGGTGATGTCGATCACGTGTAAGATCAAGTCTGCTTCGCCGATCTCCTCCAGCGTGGCGCGGAAAGCTGCGACCAGAGTGGTGGGCAGCTTCTGGATAAAACCTACCGTGTCGGTGAACAGCACCTCCCGGCTGCCCGGCAATTTCACCCGCCGCGTGGTGGGATCCAGCGTGGCAAACAACATATCCGCTACGAGCACGTTTGCTTGGCTGAGTGCGTTGAGCAAGGTGCTTTTCCCTGCATTGGTGTAACCGACGATGGCGACGGTGGGGATCGCCGCGCGACGGCGCTTGCGCCGATAACGTGCGCGGTGCTCCCGTACCAGCTCCAGCTCCGCTTTGAGACGCGCAATATGGCGCCGGATCAGACGCCGGTCGCTTTCCAGCTGGGTCTCGCCTGGTCCGCGCAGCCCTACACCGCCGGTAGCACCGCCTGCACGTCCACCCGCCTGACGCGCCAAGTGGGTCCACAAACGGGTCAGACGCGGCAGGCGATATTCATATTGGGCCAGCTCGACCTGGAGCTGACCTTCGCGCGTGTGCGCATGTTGGGCGAAGACATCTAAGATGAGCGCCGTACGATCGATCACCTTGCGATCGAGCACTCGCTCCAACTCGCGCATTTGGGCCGGCGACAGCTCATCGTCGAAAATGAAGAGGTCCACATTGAGCTCGTCGCGGAAACTCTGCAGCTCCTCCAGCTTGCCCTTCCCGATGTAAGTGGCCGGATTGATGCGCTCCAAGCGCTGATACGTACCACCGACCACATCGATGCCGGCCGTCCTCGCCAGGGCTGCGAGCTCCTCGAGGGAGTCTTCAATGGCAAAACGGGGCATACTTCTGTCTGTGTCCTGAGAGGAAGGACGAAAGATCTTAAGCTCCACACCCACCAGGAACCCACGCTCGCGTGGTGTTTCCACCGTGTGTCCTGTGGAAGGTTTACAAGTATTGTTTCTCAGATCGAGGATCTCGACCGTGTTCACCCCCTGATAGCATCTTATCTATTCCAATGATATTACCAGTTGATTGTCCCGTCAAGGGCAGAGAGGATCAAAGGTGCTGAATTTGCAGAATTCCAGGCGATGGGTGACCGTCCAGGCATCACAGATGCCCGGTCAAATTGACAATTCAGTGTCGTTCAGTTAGAGTATTCAATAGCAGAGACTAATGGCAGCTCTTTGGAAAAGATATTCAATCTGCTCGCAAGGGGATGGAGTTTCAGCAACAGAGCGGGCAGCTTTCGTTTCTTACCCCAATTTGAGCTATGGACGTATACCACCCTGAGAATCCGAACAAGGGCCAAAGCGAGCTTGCCCTTTGTAGCAATGCAGCTCCGTTGGTGTAATGGTTGGACGAAGTGCACTGGCAGGCGCCTTGGGCAGCTAGGGCGCTGTACGGCGCTGATGTTATTCTTCCTGTCGCTCGGTGTGCTGGCTGCGTGTACCTCTTCTAGCTCTGCCTATGAGCTGCCTCGCACATCGCCGGCGGTTACTACGATCGAAAATATGGGCTCCGACACGTTGGTCAACCTGGCGCTAGCTTGGGCCGAGGATTATATGCACCTTCATCCTGAAGTGCGCATCTCGGTCACCGGTGGCGGTTCAGGAACCGGCATCGCCGCACTCATTAACGGTACTGTGGATATTGCCAACGCTTCGCGGGAGATGAAACCGGAAGAATTGGAACGGGCGCGTGCCAACGGTATCATCCCTAAAG
>JBMFPH010000178.1:0-6507 GCA_049969215.1 Anaerolineae bacterium
ATCGAACAATGGGAGATGTTGAGCAGCACATTTGAGCCGGATGCCACATTCTGTATCCAAAAGTACCTGGCAGAGAGCTTTTTAACCAGCACGGGAGAGGTCTATGACATCACCATTCGCTTCGACGCCTACCAGGCGCGCTGGATACGCGAACGTCAGTGGCATCCCACGCAACAGATCGAAGAGTTGCCGGATGGCGGCTTGATCCTGCGGCTGCGGTGCGGTGGTCTTGACGAGGTGCGGCGTTGGGTGATGGGCTATGGCAGCCACGCCGAGGTGCTGACACCGCCCGAGCTGCGCCGCGCCGTGGCCGAGGAAGCTAGCAAAATGGCGCAGCGCTATGCCAAGTGAAGATATATTGCACTCATATGTGATAAAATAGAGCTAGGAGGCAGAAACACCGCAGGAGGCCGCCATGGAGGCTCATCTCGGTTATGACACAAATGACCCAACCTTCAGCCGTCTGATGCGCTGCTGGGGCAAAAGCGGTGCTACTCCTGACCAATTTCACCCGGCCCTCTATCATATGCTGGACGTCGGTCATGTGGCCCAGCAGCTGCTGGACAAGCAGGCATCGCCGCGCTGGCGCTGTGCATTGGGAAACGTCTGGAATGTCCCGCCAGATACCTTGCGGCACTGGCTGCCCTGGCTTGTCGCGTTGCACGACATCGGCAAATTCTCCGCAGCCTTCCAGGGCAAGAGCGAAGCGCAACGTCAGCGTCTGAAGCAAGAGGGCTTTTGTTTCAATGGCTGGCTCGGTGATCCGAATATTCTGCACACACACATCGGCCAGGCGTTTGTCGAACAGGCGCGCCGGAACCTGTTCCTCATCCACAACCTCGGCGAACGCGTGGGGCGTATTTGCGCCTGTGCCATCGGCGGCCATCACGGGCGTTACCTGACGACCTATGACCTTCAGATGGTACGTGGCGCGCTCGTATCCGAGCCGTCCGAATGGGATGCGCTGCGCCGCCAAGCGGTTGCGTGGCTCTATCAGCTCTTGGTCACAGATTCGGAGAGCATGCCGGATGCGTCACCGCGGCACACCACGGCCGCCGCTCTCTTGTTGACCGGGTTCACCATCTTGTGTGACTGGCTCGCCTCAGATGTGCGCTACTTCCCGCTGAGCCCTGATATGTCGCTCGAGGCATACGGCGTCCACAGCCGGCAGCGCGCATGGGAGGTCGTCCATGAGGCAGGCTTCCTTCAACACACGCTCAGCCTGGCAATCCCCCGTTTTGAAGCCCTCTTCCCGGCATATGTGCCACCGCGCCCGTTGCAGGCGGCCGTCGACCAGGTGCCGGAAACACTCCTGCGCAGGCCATGCCTGGCGATCATCGAAGCGCCCACCGGCGAAGGAAAGACCGAAGCCGCCTGGGCACTGGCCCATCGCATCGCCTGCGCAACCGGTCAGACAGACGAGATGTACTACGCCCTTCCGACGATGGCCACCAGCAATCAGATGTTCGCACGGATGCAGCGTTATCTGCGGGAGCACCTGCGCCTGCCCGCCTCGATCAAGCTGGTGCACGGTCAGGCCTATCTGATAGAGGATGATCTGCGCATCGAACCCACCGACGAGAGTGACTCCGTGGATCAATGCACCCTCTTAGAATGGTTTGCCCCGCTCAAACGCAGTCTGTTGGCGCCGTTCGGCGTGGGCACGGTGGATCAGGTTGAGCTCGCCGCGCTGAACGTCAAACACGGGGTGCTGCGTCTCATCGGGCTGGCGAACAAAGTGGTCATCTTCGATGAGGTGCACGCTTACGACACCTATATGACGTGTGTGGTGGAACGTCTGTTGAGCTGGCTAAGCGTGCTGGGCAGCTCGGTCATTCTGCTGTCCGCCACGTTGCCCTTGCAGCGGCGCAACCAGCTGGCGCGTGCCTATGGCTGCGCATTGAAACGGCTCGAGGCGCTCGGCAACGCTTACCCCAGCCTCTATGTCGGCAATCAAGACGCCGAGTATGCCACTCCCATCGCCGCTGCCCAGCCGGAGCGCCGTATCACCGTGGAGTGGCTGGACCTCGGCAACCAAGATGCCGAGGCGAAAGCGCATCACCTGCTGCAGCTGGTGGCCGAGGGCGGATGTGCCTGCTGGATCACCAACACGGTGGCGCGCGCCCAACAGCTCTTCCGCGCGCTGACCGCTCTGGCCCCAGCGGATGTCCCCTGCACCCTGTTGCATGCCCAATATCCGCTCGAAGAACGCCAACAGCGCGAACAGGAGATCGTGCGCCAATACGGCCAGGAGGGCGAGCGACCGCAGCGCGGCATCGTGGTGGGCACGCAAGTTCTGGAACAGAGCCTCGACCTCGACTTCGACGTGATGGTCTCCGACCTGGCACCGGTCGATCTGATCCTGCAACGCGCCGGGCGATTGCACCGCCATATGCGGTCTCGGCCGGCGGCGCATCCATGGCCGAAGCTATATCTGAACGCACCGCTCCAGACATCGGATGACCCCGATCTGGACACAGATCAGCACATCTACGCCTTATATTACCTGCTCCGCACATGGCAGCTGCTGCGCATCCGCCGCAACATCACCCTGCCACAGGATTACCGCACCTTGGTCGAAGCGGTCTACGGCGGCACGGCGTCCTCACCGGAAGATGCCCGTCTGGCGGAAGCATGGAGGGAGCTACAAGAGGAGGGACAGCGGGCGATAGGCGAGGCGGAGACGCGCCTGCTGCTGTCACCCGAAAATTCGGAGGATTTGCTGTGTTCTCAGATGACCGGGAGGTGGCTATTTGAAGAGGACGAAGGCGGCACAGCGTGGATCGTCGCACGCACCCGGCTGGGGGAAGAAAGCGTCACTGTGATCCCGTTAGAGCTGGATGCTCCTGACCTCGCCTCTGCGACGTGTGCGCGCGTGTCGGACCAGGAGGACTGGCTGTCGCTCGCCGCTCCTGCCCCGCGGGCGACGCAGCTGCGGCTGCTGCGTCGCAGCGTGCGGGTGAGCCGGCAAGATGCCGTCCGAGCGCTCCGAAACACACGTACCCACCTGCCGCCTCTCTTCCGCGAGTCCCCTCTGCTGCGGTCCTGTTTCCTGCTCGGGCTGTACCGCGGATGTGCCCGCGTCGACGCGCTGACCTTTCGACTGGATCCCGATTTAGGATTGGTGATTGAGAGAACATAAGGAGGATCAAGTGTGATGTCCACTTCCCGCGAAGAAATCCCGTCCTTCAACCTGTGGTATGAACCGTGGATCACCCTCGAGGATGCCCACGGTCAACACACCCGTCTGGGCATTGAGCAGACGCTGCTGCAAGCGCATCAGCACACCGCCATCATCGAGCACTCACCCCTGGTGGTGGTGGGCATCCGCCGTCTGCTGGCCGCCATCCTGCAAGCGATCTTCCGTCCCCAGCGGCTGCGCGACCTGGACGATCTACGGCGACAACCCGCTTTCCCCGCGGACCCGATTCGGGCCTTCGGAGCGCGCTACGCCGCACGCTTCGACCTCTTCTCGCC
Source organism: Anaerolineae bacterium (assembly GCA_049969215.1). GTDB lineage: Bacteria > Chloroflexota > Anaerolineae > 4572-78 > NAK82 > NAK82. The sequence goes on from JBMFPH010000178.1 coordinate 3,478, forward strand.
CACAGCGCCGTTCCTGCAGAGCGCCGACCTGCCGCTGCAACCGCGCAAAGGGGACAAGATCAAGACAGTCGCCTATCTGGCACCAGAGCTGCCCACCGGCTCGGAGGTGATACACTTCTATCACGGCAGTGACGATGCTTATGTCTTCTGTCCGGTCTGCGTGGCCGGTTGTCTCTGCGCACTGCCTCCCTTTGCCACCGCCGGTGGCCAAGGGATCAGACCCTCGATCAACGGGGTGCCCCCTATCTACGTGTTGCCCGAAGGACGCACCTTGTTCGAGAGCCTGGTCTATTCGCTGGTGTTGCCAAACTATCAACCCACGGCACGCAGCCGGACTCAGGACCTTGCTTGGTGGGAACGCGAGCCGACCATCCAGAAATCACGTGAGGTGAGCGAGGTCGGCTACCTGCATAGCCTCACTTTTCCCGCCCGCCAGGTGCGCCTGCATCCCGAGCGCCTGGACGCACTCTGCTCGCGATGCGGCAATCCCATCCGGTGGGGAGTACGCACGATGATATACGAAATGGGAGAATATCGCCCCCAAGACGCTCCGGTCTGGTTTGATCCCTTCGCTGCCTATATCCTACCTCAGAAGACCAAAAGTGACTCCCGACCCAGACCCATTCGTCCCCAGCCCAACCATGCGCTGTGGCGCGAATATGCCAGCCTGTTTCTGACGCATACTCAGGGCGGAGAACAAAACAGCTGCCGCCCCAGCGTGCTGGATCAGCTGGCCGAGCTCACAGAGCAGGATGAAGACGTCGGCTTGTTGTATTCATTTCGCTGCGTGGGCCTGCGCACCGATATGAAAGCGAAGGTTTTCGAATGGGTGGAGGCAGGCTTCGAAGTGCCACCCGCCCTGTTACGCGACCCACAGGGAGGTGCACAGGTGCGCCAGGCGATCGAGTTTGCCAATCGATGCGCCAAGGCCATCCGCAATGTCTTCACCAAGAACTGGAAAGTCGAGGCGAGATTGTGCGCCTCTATGGAAGAGCATTTCTGGACAGCGCTGGCAGCACCATTTCGCCAGACGGTGTTACGCATGTCCCGGCCCGAACAACGCTCTACCGCGCGCGGGGAATGGATCGAGCGTTGCGTCCGCGAGGCGAAGAACGCCTTCCGTACCGCCCTCGAGCACCTCGGCGATGACGCCGCCACGCTGGAAAAACGTTTCATAAGTGAGAGAAATGTTTCCGCATCGCTGAACAAGCTGCGAAAGGAGTACCTGCCCGATGCATGAATCTTCTTATGATCCCAGAATTGTCACCTTTGTCGAGCGATTGGCACGCCTGGACGCCGGCGAGCGGGCACGTCTCAAGCGCAACGCCGGCAAAACATTGGCCGAGGCGCGCGATACCGCGCTGGCCCTCTTCTACCGCCTGCTGCCGCCGGAAGTGCCGGAGCATCACGAAGAAACCTACTTCTTGGTGGCCACCCTCTATCCGCTCGCCGAAGCGGGCAGCAGCGGCAATCTGGGGGATGCGCTGCGCCAGGCGCGCACCATGACGCGGGAAAACCCGGGCCTGGACCGCCGCGTCCGCGTCCTGCTCGACGCCGACGCGACCCAGCTCCCCTTCCGCCTGCGCCAGACGATTCACTACCTTGCTTCCACGCGCGTCCCGATCAACTGGACGCAATTGCTCCAGGATCTGCTCGCCTGGAACCATCCCAGACGATGGGTGCAACGGGAGTGGGCACGCGCTTATTTCGTCGGCCAGTCAGCATCGGAATGAGCGTGTTTATAAATTTTTCAATTCAAGATAAGAAACCAAGGTAAGGAGGGACTGAACCATGCTCGTACAAATGCATTTCCTGCAGAACTATGCGCCGGCCAACCTGAACCGCGACGACACCGGTGCTCCCAAGGATGCTGTCTTCGGCAGCGTGCGCCGCGGACGTGTCTCCAGCCAGTGTCTCAAGCGCAGCATCCGCCGCTCGTCCATCTTCCGCGATGCTTTCGAGGGCGACAACCTGTTGGGCATGCGCACCCGGCTGCTGCCGGAATTGATGCGCAAGGAGCTGAAGCACCAGGGCGCCGACGACGCCACCGTCGAGGCGATCGTGCGCCGTGTGCCGGAAATCGGGCGCGAGTCCACCAAACGTCCCGCCACGGAAGAGGACGAGAACGAGACAGCCTCCCGCGAGGCAGAGAGCGCGACGCGCCAGCTGATTTTCATAGGCCACGATGAGATCTCTCGCCTGGCTGAGAGGCTGCGGCAGCTGTACCAGAGCTACGGCGCGGAGAAATGGCCAAAGGTGAAGATCGATGAAATCACCAAGGCGCTGGGATCCTCGCTTCCCCGTTCGGTGGACATCGCTATGTTCGGTCGTATGACCACTTCGAGCGCCTTCGAGGACGTCCAAGCGGCCGTCCAGGTCGCCCACGCCATCTCCACCCACGCGCTTATTCAGGAATCGGACTACTACACCGCCGTGGACGACTTCTCAAACGAGCCCGGCGCCGGGATGATCGGGGATGTGGAGTTCAACAGCAGCACCTACTACCGCTACCTGAACGTGCATTGGGAGCAACTGGTACGCAACCTGGGCGACGATATCCCGGTGGCGCGCAAGGCGGTGCTGGTGTTGCTCGAAGCAGCTGCCAAGGCGCACCCTAGCGGCAAGCAGAACACCTTCGCCGCCTTCAACCTGCCAGATGTGGTGCTGGTCGAGGTGATGCACGACAACCTGCCGGTGAGCTACGCCAATGCCTTCCTCAAACCGGCGCGCCCCAGCGGCGACCAATCCCTGATGGACGCCTCGGTGGCGCAGCTGAGCGATTACATGAGCCGGGTGATCCCCGTCTACGACCTGGAGGCACAGCGCGCCTACACTGCCCTGCAAGACGGTCATCAACTCCCCTTTGCCCAACGCTGCCCCACTCTCAAGGGATTGCAGGAATGGCTGGCCGAACAGTTGCCGGAGTGAGCTGCCATGGCCAACACGCTCTTCTTGCGATTAGAGGGGCCCCTCCAAGCGTGGGGCGAACGTGCACGCTGGAGGGTACGGGACACCGCGCCAGAACCCACC
>JBMFPH010000179.1:0-294 GCA_049969215.1 Anaerolineae bacterium
GGTAGCCACAGGACTTTTTCAACACCCTCACTTTTGACAGTGCCACCATCTTGTTGTAGACTAACCCAATCATGAATCCGTACCGTAACCGTCCACAACGAGCGCAAACACTCCCGGAGGTACTGCCTTGAGCGTCGATCTGCGCACCTACGTGTTCCTCGACAGCTTACAGCCCCAACACGCCGCTTTCCTGGGCACGGTGGCCCGTGGTTTCCTGCCCTTGCCCGGCGACGCCTCGCTGTGGGTCGAAATCTCGCCCGGCATCGAGATCAACCGCATCACCGATATCGCCCT
>JBMFPH010000179.1:304-5573 GCA_049969215.1 Anaerolineae bacterium
CCTGCAAATCGTCGAACGCCTCTACGGCCTCTTGGAGGTCCACTCCGAGAGCCAGGCCGAGGTGCGCGCCGCTGGCGCCGCCATCCTGGAAGCGCTCGGTGTGCGCGAGGAAGACCGCCAGAAACCCCAGATCGTCTCCAGCCAGATCATCCGCCACGTGGATGCCCACCAGGTGCAGCTCATCAACCGCATGCGGCACGGCCACATGCTGCTCGCCGGCCAGACGCTCTACGTGCTGGAGGTCACCCCGGCCGGCTACGCCGCCCTAGCGGCCAACGAGGCGGAAAAAGCGGCCGAGATCAACATCCTGGAGGTCATCGCCTTCGGTTCCTTCGGACGCGTCTATCTGGGCGGTGAGGAACGCGACATCATGGCCGGCTACGGCGCCGCCCTGGCGGCGATCGAAAGCGTCTCCGGGCGCGTGGTCGAAGGAGGGCGCAAAGAGTGAGCCCATCGGGCATTTGCTTTCCGGCATCATCCGACTACCGAAATCGATCTCATATAATATATAGCAACACGTGGAGCAGGAGGAAGTTGCATGGCTGAGGCACTTGGTATGATTGAGACCAAAGGGTTTGCGGCAATGGTGGAAGCTTCCGACGCCATGGTGAAGGCGGCCAAAGTCGAGCTGGTCGGCTATGAGAAGATCGGTGGCGGCTACGTGACCGCCATCGTGCGCGGCGACGTGGCGGCGGTCAAGGCCGCCGTCGAAGCTGGCGTGCGCGGCGCGGAAAAGGTGGGCGAGGTGGTCTCGGTCCACGTCATCCCACGCCCGCACACCAACATCGACCTGGTGCTTCCGCTGGGCCGCACCGAACAGGTGCGCAAAGAGCTGGGCATGGGCGGTGTCCAGGAGTAACTTTTCCCATTCCCAGACACCCGCCATGCCGTTGCCAGGAGGAACATTATGCTGCTCGGCAAGGTAGTGGGCACGCTCGTCTCCACACGCAAAGACCCCAAGCTGGAAGGGCTGAAGTTCTTGGTGCTGCAGCGCCTCAACATCGAGGGAAAACCGATCGAGGGATACGTTGTGGCGGTGGACGCGGTGGGTGCGGGCGTCGAAGAGGTGGTCATGTACGCCACGGGCAGCTCGGCCCGCCAGACCATCCTGACCGATCAGCGCCCCTGTGATGCCGTCATCATGGGCATCGTCGACACATGGGAGGTCAATGGGCGGGTCGTGTATCAGAAGGGATGAGCGGCGGATGACCCTCGAGCCCGAGCAGATTCAGAAGATCGTCGCCCAGGTCGTGGCGCAGGTGCGCGAAAAGCACAGCCTGGCGCCCCCACCGCCACCACCCGAGATGAAGCCGGGCTTGGGCCTCTATGCCACCGTGGACGAGGCGGTGCGCGCCGCGCGGGCGGCCTTCCGTCGGCTGGACGCCCTGCCCCTGGCACGCCGTGAGGCGATCATCCGCCAGATGCGCCAGGCGACGCGCGAATCCGCCCAGGTGCTGGCCTATGAAGCCTGGGCGGAGACGGGCATGGGGCGCTACGAGGACAAAATCCAGAAGAACCTGCTCGTCGCCGACAAGACCCCCGGCACCGAGATCATCCGTCCGCAGGTCTTCACCGGCGATCATGGCCTGACCCTCATCGAATATGCACCGTATGGCGTGATCGGTTCCATCACCCCCAGCACCAACCCTACCAGCACCATCCTCAACAACGCTATCGGCATGGTGGCGGCGGGCAACGCCGTCGTCTTCAACGTCCATCCCATGGCCAAACGGGTGAGCGCCCACACCGTCGCCATCCTCAACGAGGCGATCATGGGCGCCGGCGGGCCGGGCGACCTGCTCACCTGTGTGGTCGAGCCGACCATCGAGAGCGCCAAGGAGCTGATGCGCCATCCCGGCGTCGACCTGCTGGTGGTCACCGGCGGCGAGGCGGTGGTGCACGAGGCGATGCACAGCGGCAAAAAGGCGATCTGCGCCGGTCCGGGCAATCCCCCCGTCGTCGTCGACGAGACGGCGGACATCGCCCAGGCGGCACGCGACATCATCCGCGGCGCCTCGTTCGACAACAACATCATCTGCGTGGACGAGAAAGAGGTCTTCGTCGTCGCCAGCGTGGCCGATCAGCTCAAGGCGGCGATGAAGGCGCTCGGCGCGGTGGAGCTCAATTCCTGGCAGCTCAATCGCCTGCTCAAGGCGATCTTCACCGAAAATCGCGGCTCCGGCCAGCAGAGTGTGTTCAACAAGCGCTTTGTTGGCCAAAACGCTGGCGTGTTGCTCAAAGAGATCGGCATCCACGCCGGCGACGAGGTGCGCCTGATCATCGCCGAGGTGGAAGACCCACGCCATCCGCTGGTGTGGACCGAGCAGCTGATGCCAGTGTTGCCCATCGTGCGCGTGCGCAACGCCCAACAGGCCATCGACCTGGCGGTCGAGGCGGAGCACGGCTTCCGCCACACGGCGAGCATGTTCAGCCGCAACATCGACCATTTGAGCGCCATGGCGCGCGCGTTTCAGGGGAGCATCTTCGTCAAGAACGGCCCCAACATCGCCGGCTTGGGGGCGGATGGCGAGGGCTTTACCAGCTTCACCATCGCCAGCCCGACGGGCGAGGGGTTGACCACGGCGCTCACCTTCACCCGCGCGCGCCGCTGCGTCCTGAAGGATAGCTTCCGCATCATTTAGCCATGTCCGAGCTCGAACCTGCCCTGGCGCTCATCGAATTCAGCAGCATCGCGGTCGGGATGCTGGCGGCGGATGCCATGGTGAAGAAGGCGCCCATCGCGCGCATCGTCGCCGGCACGACGCAGCCGGGCAAGTACCTGGTGCTGATCAGCGGCGAGGTCGCCGACGTGCAGGAGAGTCTCGCCGAAGGGCGCGAGGTGGGCAAGGGCTGGATTCTGGACACAGTCTTCCTGCCGCACGTGCATCCCGCCGTGGTGGCGGCGATCGCCGGGGCACGCACCGAGGGCGCAGGCGAGGCGCTAGGCATCATCGAGACGCACCAGGTGGCTTCGACCATCCAGGCGGCGGACGCCGGGGTCAAGGGCGCCCAGGTCACGCTGCGCGAAATCCGCCTGGCCGATGGGCTGTGTGGCAAGGCGTTTTGCCTCTTCCAGGGCGCCGTGTCGGATGTCGAAGCAGCGGTGGAGATCGGGGTGAATGCCCTGGCCGACCCATCGCAGCTGGTGCGCCAGGTGGTCATCCCGCAACTGCACGCGGAGATGTTGCGCAACCTGCAGCAGACCACCTATTTTGGCCGTCTGGCCGGCCGCGGAGGAGGCGAGACGTGAAATTCGGCCGGGTGATCGGCACCCTGGTGGCGACGCAGAAGTATCAGGGGTTGGAGGGCATCAAGTTCCTGGTGGTGCAGCTGTTGGACCGCCAGCTGCGCCCGCAGGGCGACCCGGTGATCGCCGCCGATGCCACGGCACAGGCCGGCCCGGGCGAGCTGGTGTGTGTGTTGGGCGGGCGCGAGGCAGCGCTGGCACTGCCCAAGAAATTCGTGCCGGTCGACCACACCGTGGCCGCCATCATCGACATCGTCGATCTGCAGGATGAAAAGGCACTCCCGCCGGCCAACGTGCACTGGCGGCGCAACCCTTCAGCAGCAGGGGAGGCGGGTTGACACGCATCTTCTTCGCCACCGACATCCACGGCTCGGAGGTCTGCTGGAAGAAGTTCATTCACGCCGGCGCATTCTATCAGGTGGACGTGTTGGTGTTGGGCGGCGATATGACCGGCAAGGCGATCGTGCCTATCGTGCACCAGGGGGGCGAGCGCTATCGGGTCGTCTGGCTGGAACAGGAACAGGAGCTGCAGGGCGCGGACGCGCTGGCGGAGATGACGCGGCGCATCCGCAGCCGGGGGTATTATCCATACGTGACCACGCCGGAGGAGCTCGCCGAGCTGCAGGCGAACCCACAGCGGGTGGAGCAGCTGTTTGTGGCCCAGGTGATGCGGACGATGGAAGAGTGGTTGGCCTATGCCGACGCCCAGCTGGACGGCAGCGGCCGGCGCTGTTACGTCGCGCCGGGCAACGACGATATGTTCCAGCTCGACGACCTGATCCGTGCCGCGCGCCATGTGACGCTGGCCGAGGGGCAGGTGATCCCGCTCGACGACCACCACGAGATGGTCAGCTCGGGCTGGACGAACATCACGCCCTGGCACACCTTCCGCGAGGAGCCGGAGGAGGCGCTCTATGCCCGCCTGAGCGCGATGGTGGCGCAGCTGCCCGACCCGCGCCATGCCGTCTTCAACTTTCACGTGCCGCCCTACGGCAGCACGCTGGATGATGCGCCCGAGCTCACCGCCGACCTGCGGCCCAAACGCGCCGGCAACGCGGTGGTGCCGGTTGGCAGTCACGCGGTGCGCCGGCTGATCGAGCAACACCAGCCGCTGCTCACCCTGTGTGGCCACATCCACGAGGCGCGCGGGAGTGTGCGCCTGGGGCGCACCCTGTGCATCAATCCGGGGAGCGCCTATGAACAGGGCCGGTTGCTGGGCGCCGTGATCCAACTGGAACGCGGCCAGGTGAAACATTATGTCTTGACCACAGGTTAGTAGCCGAAAGGAGGATGCCAATATGGCACGGACAAAGGCGGAGACGGAAACGATGTTGTTCCTGCGCAAGGCGACCGGCCTGGTGCGCGCATGGTCGGTCTTCGATGCTTTCATCTATGCCACTTTCTCGATCAACCTGATCACGCTGGGGCTGTATAGCTTCAGCCAGATGTACTATTTCGAGGGCGGGCTGTTGCCCGTGCTGTTGGTGAGCGGCTTCTTCATCATGTTTGAAATCATCGTCTATGCCAGCTTGATCGCGGTGATGCCGCGCGCCGGCGGCGATTATGTGTGGCAGAGCCGCATCCTGGGGAGCGGGCTGGGCTTCGTCCTGGCGGTGACAGGCTGGTGGTTCATCCTGTGGCTCTGGGTGCCGCTCTACGGCGACATGCTGCGCCAGGTGGTCTTCACCCCGCTGTTGGGCATCCTGGGGGCGACCGACGCGGCGCTGTGGTTCAGCCAGACGGCGGAGGGGCTGTTCCTCGCCTCGGTGGCCACCTGCCTCTTCGTCAGCTTCTACATCGCCCTGGGCATGAAGGTGTATTCGCAAATCCAGAAGGTCTGCTTCTTCATCGCCATCGCAGGCCTGGTGGTGGTTTTCCTCTTCATGCTGCTGGGCAGTCCGGAGGCGTTTCTGGCCGGCCTGGAGCGGCATGCGGCGCTGTTCGGCGCCGCGCCAGCCAACCTGTATGCGCGGGTGATGGCCGCCGGTGAGGAGGCGGGTGCGGTGGTGCCGCTCTTCGGCG
>JBMFPH010000179.1:5583-6406 GCA_049969215.1 Anaerolineae bacterium
AGCTTCGCCGCCATCTTCCTGGCGATCCCCTACATCGTCTTCTTCAACCTGTGGCCCAACTGGGGCGCCACGCTGTACGGCGAGGTGCGCGGCGCGACCGATTTCAAGCGCAACTTCTGGGGCATGGCCTGGGCGCTCATCATCACCACCCTGCTGGGGGTTGTCTTCTTCCTGCTCATCTCCAGGACCTTCACCTGGGATTTCTACACCAAGGCGAACGCGGCGTGGTGGAATTATCGCTGGGGCTACACCGACCAGCCGCCGCCGTTGCCCATCTGGCCCTATCCGGCGCTGCTGGCGGTCTTCATGACCGATAGCCGCGTCGTCCAGTTCCTCATCCTGCTGGCAATGAGCATGTGGTGGTTTGGCTGGTCGGGCACGGTGTTCCTCAGCTCGACGCGCGTCATCTTCGCCGCCGCGTTCGACCGCCTGTTGCCGGAGAAGGTGGCCGAGGTCGACCCGCACACGCGCACACCCTACTACGCGCTGCTGCTGATGGTCATCCCGTCGCTGATCATCTCGGCACTCTTTGCCTGGAATGTGTTCAACTTCCAGTCGCTGACGCTGTGCTCGACCCTGATCATCGCGGTGACCTATCTGGGCTCGACGGTGGCGGCCATCCTGCTGCCCTACACCAAGCCGGATTTGTACCGTGCCTCGCCGATCGCGCGCTACCAGGTGGCCGGCATCCCGCTGATCACCATCGCCGGGGTCATCTTCGGCGGATTCCTGGTCTTCTTGCTCTATGAATGGCTGGTGGATCCGAACAATCTCTATGGCATCGGCTGGAAGAACACCAGCTCGCTGATCTTCATGGGCGCGC
>JBMFPH010000180.1:0-6381 GCA_049969215.1 Anaerolineae bacterium
GTCACTTTCACCTACTATCCCAAAGTGGTGCGCCACGCCGTGCTGGTGGTTGCCGATTAGATAGCCAAAGCCCTTGCAGCGCTCCAGATACAGGCATCCCACATAGGTCGTCACCGTAGCAACCCTCGGAATGTAGCCCCTCAGCAGTCGCACTGCCGCTTGATAGAGCACGCCGGATAGTTGCTCCCATTCCAACATTAATGGTATAATTTAATTAAGTTTCAGACTCCGAAAGCCTATAAGTACGCAGGAGTATACTGATGCCAATCCGGTACACTCGAGCGCGCCTGGGAGAAGCCACGCAAATCGTGGGTGCCATCTTCTATGGCCGTCAATGGAGCGTAAGCTATTCGGGACGTATGTGGCGTCCTCCCACAGATGTTTATGAAACGCGTGATGCTTTGGTGGTTAGAATGGAAATCGCCGGCATGTCCGAAGACGATTTTGACATCACCTTCGCGGATGGTCATCTGACCGTGCGCGGTGTCCGACATGACCGTGAAGAAAAATTAGGATATCACCAGATGGAAATACCTTATGGTGAATTTGGCGCGGAAATCCACCTGGCGTTGCCCATCCGCGCCGATGCGATCACAGCCTCCTATGATAATGGATTCTTGATCATCACACTCCCTAAGGACGACAGGAGATATTGATATGCCGACCGTGGATTCTGAGACACCACGTGAAGGAACGGCCGGAGAAGCACAACGCTCTTCGTCTCCCACACCACCTATACCTACCGAGCTGCCCATCCTTCCCTTGCGAGGAGTGGTCGTCTATCCACTGATGGTTGTGCCCTTAACGGTTGGGCAGCCTCGTTCCGTGCGATTGATCGACGACGTCGCGGTAGGGGATCGATACATAGGCTTGGTGGCCTCCAAGGACCCGGAGCTAGATGAACCTGGGCCGGATCAGGTGTATCAGATAGGCACTGTGGCTATTATCCACCGCCTTATCAAGGCACCAGATGGCACGATTCGCATCATTGTGCAGGGGATTGAGCGCATTCGGATCGAGGAATGGACAGCACAACAACCCTACCTGAAAGCTCGAGTCACGCCCATTCCCGACGTTATGCCTCAAGAACAGAATCTGGAAACCGAGGCGCTTATGCGCAATGTGGTGGAGCTCTTTGGGCGGTTGGTGGCACTGGTGCCTCATTTGCCCGATGAGTTGATGATGGCCGTCTCAAGCACGACCGACCCACGCCAGATGGCATACATGGTGGCCACCAGTGTGCGGATGGATCTTCAGGATGCTCAGAAGGTGTTGGAGCTGGATCAAGTCACCGAAAAACTGCGCCACTTGACCGGCATCCTCACCCATGAGCTGGAAGTGCTGGAGCTGGGTAAGAAAATCCGCAGCGAAGCGCAATCTGAGATGGAGAAAATGCAGCGCGAGTACTTCTTGCGCGAGCAGCTGAAGGCCATCAAACGTGAGCTAGGTGAAAGCGACGAACAGCAGGTCGAAATCGAAGAACTGCGCAAAAAGATTGCCGAAGCGCATATGCCTGAGGAAGCTGAAAAGGAGGCATTGCGTGAGCTCAGTAGGTTGGAGAAGCTACCACCAGCTGCAGCGGAGTACAGTGTGATCCGCACCTATTTAGATTGGTTGACCTCGCTGCCTTGGTCGGTAACCACAGAAGATGTGCTGGACATCGCCCTTGCACGTCAGGTGCTCGATGAGGATCACTATGACCTGGAAAAAATTAAAGAGCGCATCCTGGAATATCTCTCCGTGCGAAAGCTGCGCCTCGAACGTGCGGCAGAACGCCAGACAGCAGAATCGGGGCCAGAACAGCTCGAAGATATGATCCGTCGCGAACGCGAGGGGGTAATCCTGTGCTTTGTGGGCCCACCGGGCACTGGCAAAACCTCGTTAGGTCAGTCCATCGCGCGCGCAATGGGACGCAAGTTCATTCGGATGAGCCTGGGAGGTGTGCATGACGAGGCAGAGATCCGTGGTCACCGTCGCACATACATTGGCGCGATGCCAGGTCGCATTATCCAGGCCATCCGGCGCGTCGGCTCCAAGAACCCAGTATTTATGCTGGACGAGGTGGACAAGATTGGCGCCGATTGGCGCGGTGACCCTTCCTCGGCACTTTTGGAGGTGTTAGACCCGGAACAGAACCGCGAGTTTCGCGATAATTATCTAGATGTTCCCTTTGACTTGAGCCAGGTGATGTTCATCACCACTGCCAACGTACTTGACACAATCCCTGGCCCTCTGCGTGACCGTATGGAAGTGCTAGAGCTCTCCGGCTATACTGATGACGAGAAGCTGCATATTGCCCAGGATTACCTTGTCCCGCGTCAGATCAAGGAGAATGGCTTACGTCCGGAAGAGATCGCCTTTAGCCAAGCAGCACTGCTTAAAATCATTCGCGAATACACTCGCGAGGCTGGCGTGCGCAATCTGGAGCGGCAAATTGGTGCCATTTGCCGCAAGGTAGCTACTCGTATCGCCGAAGGCACCGCGCAGAGCGTTTTTGTGGATGAGCCGCATGTTAGCGAATATCTGGGCAAACCGCGCTATTTCTTTGAGGCAGCAGAGCGTACCGAGATCCCTGGTGTGGCGACAGGTCTGGCCGTAACGCCCACGGGCGGTGATGTGCTCTTTGTTGAGGCCACCAAGATGCCGGGTCAAAAAGGACTAACCATCACTGGTCAGCTCGGCGAGGTAATGAAGGAGTCGGCCCAGGCTGCTTTGAGCTACATCCGTTCAAAGGCAGATCAGCTGGGAGTTGACAGAGATTTCTTCAACAAAAATGATATTCACATCCATGTACCCGCTGGTGCTGTGCCAAAAGACGGTCCTTCAGCAGGGATCACAATCGCCACCGCATTAGCATCTCTGCTGATGGAACGACCAGTGCGTGATGATATCGGCATGACAGGAGAGATCACATTACGCGGGCGAGTACTTCCAGTAGGCGGGATCAAGGAGAAAGTTTTGGCTGCCCATCGTGCCGGTTTGCGCACGGTGATTATTCCACGCCGTAATGAAAAAGACCTGGATGAACTGCCACAACATGTGCGCCAGGAGATGAGAATCATCCTCGTAGACCACGTGGATGAAGTTCTCAACATCGCGCTGCGCGACAGCCAAGATTCCCAGGAAAAGCCAGCGGATGCCATGCTCAGTGGAGACAGACCGGGCACTCTCCCAGACGAAGGGCAGCCTTCACCAGATGGTCCCATGCCGCTGGATACAGGAGACGCCAGCACGTGACCAACAGGCGACACTTGGAACGCACTGGCAGGCAGTGGTATCGGGTCGATTTGCATATCCACACACCTGCTTCAGCCGATTACGCGCAGCCAGGCGTGTCATATCTGGATATTTTACGTCGAGCTGCTCTGCGGGGTCTTGATATCATCGCCTTTACCGATCACAACACTGTGGCAGGGTATGCCGCGATGAAGAAAGAGATCGAGACCATGGAGCTCCTGGACAAGCGCGATCGTATCCTCCCGGAGGAAAAACAGACTCTCCAAGAGTATCGCCAGCTCCTGAGCCAGGTGTTGGTGCTGCCCGGATTTGAATTCACCGCTACGCTGGGCTTCCATATCTTGGGCATATTCTCACCCAGCATGAGCATCCGTGACCTCGAATATGTGCTGCGCCGTCTCAATGTACCGGCCGAACAACTCGATACAGGCTCGACCGAAGTGGGTGCCACAGTGGATGTGTTGACCGCTTATCGCATCATTAACGAGTCTGGCGGCCTGGTGATCGCTGCCCATGTCAACGCAGCTCACGGTGTGGCATTGCAGGGGTTTGATTTCGGTGGTCAGACCCGCATTGCATACACGCAAGACCCTCACTTGCATGCGTTGGAGGTGACCGACCTGGAAAGTCGCAGCCCACGGCGCACGGCGCTTTTCTTCAACGGATCAAAGCCCGGTTACCCACGTCGTATGCATTGCATCCAAGGCTCGGATGCCCACTATCTTATCCGCCCACCTGAGGACAAATCCCACTTGGGAATAGGTGACCGCGTTACGGAAATGTTGCTGAGCGAGCCCTCGTTTGAAGCAATTCTGGAGGTATTCCAAGGACAAGACTTCGCACGCACACGCCCCTACCGTGTTGCCCAAGCACCCTTCGACCACGTTCAAGCTGCACGTGAACAAGGACCCAACATCGTCCAATCGTTTCATGAGACAATGGCACGACGCGGAGGGCGCCTGCACGCGATCTTGTGTGATGTGTGTGCTTTTGCCAACACAAACGGTGGTACCATCTACATAGGTGTCTCTGCCAATCCCAAAGCGCCTCCTGTAGGGATCGAAAGTGTGCCTGAGTCGATCAGCTCGCTGCGCACCGAAATTGAAAGGCACATCACGCCACCCTTACCGGTCACCATCGATGCTTTGGAGACTGGCGGAAAAACTATATTGCGTGTGGTTGTTCCGGCAGGTAAGGAGCCACCTTATGCGGTGGATGACAGCAAGATTTATATTCGCAACGAGAGCGAGACGGTTATGGCGGTGCGTGACGAGATTGTCGCTCTAACGCTCAAGACGCAGCGACAAATTGCGGAGCAACCGCTTCCTACAGAACCGCTGACGGAGAAGTGCATAACCGCCCAGGAAGTATCTCCAACCACGGTGCTTGCCCAGCCGCCCAAAACTGGCGTGGAAATACTGGAATCCGAGGAACGTAAGGGCACTCGCTACTACAGCATGAAAGACCTTCGTAATGGGGATGTGGTGCACAATGTCACCCAGCGGTCAGCGCGCCGCCTATGGCGATATGCTATCACTCAACATATCAAGCACCCCGTTAAGCCAGAAGAGGTGCATTGGGATGGCACTATTGGGCTGTTGAGAAAATATAAACGTGCAGGCAAGCTCCGTTATGACTTGGTTCAGCGCGAACCAAACGGCAATATCCACGTGTACTATGGGGTGACCGAGGAAGGGATATTTGGCCCGTGGCGTGAGTTGGTGGACATTAAGAGGTAGCCGAAGATGATGCGAGTGGGTATATTGACGATAAGCGATCGTGCCTCTGCGGGACAATACGAAGATCGTAGCGGAGCTGTGTTGCGCGACGCAGTTGCGACAGAGCTGAAAGCGGAAGTTGCACGTTATTGCATCGTGGGAGATGACTGGGAAGCTATTCATAATACTCTCATCACCTGGACCGACGAAGATTGTCTTGATCTGATCCTGACCACAGGTGGCACCGGCTTTTCACCTCGTGATATCACACCAGAAGTAACACGTTCACTCATCGAACGTGAGGCACCAGGCTTGGTATTCGCTATGGTACAATATGGGCTACAGGTGACTCCCCACGCAATGCTCACCCGTGCCGTAGCTGGCATCAGGGGGCAGACGCTTATCGTCAATTTGCCGGGCAGCCCCAAAGCGGCACGGGAAAACCTTTCGGTGATTCTGCCTGCGCTGCCGCATGCTTTGGAATTGTTGCGAGGTACACCGATGACCGAGGCGGATCATGCAGTCGGGCGTCATGCAACCTCGCAATGATAGCCTTTCATCTACGCAGATGCTCTCGTCTCTCGGGTGTGGTGAGGCATTCGGATACCCATCCATAGTGGAGAGATGCTCATGACCGTCAGAACCTTACCCCTCTTCCCTCTTAGGACGGTACTTTTCCCAGGGATGCCGCTACCGCTCATCATCTCGGAGGAGCGACATAAAGCTCTGTTTCAAGCATGTTTGACCGGTGACAAGCGCTTTGGAGTGGTACTTCTTAGCTCCGAGAATGTGCTGCTTTCGGTGGGAACGGTGGCCCACATTATCCGGTGGGAGGACATCGGAGAAGGGCACATCAGAGTTCTGACAATTGGGGAACAACGCTTCCGGGTTCTTCAGAGACTCGAATCAGAGCAACCCTTTCCTGTAGCAGTGGTCGAATATTGGGAAGATGAAGTGCTCGCTGTTGAAGAAGTTGACCCTGATCAATTGTTGCGCAACCTCCCTAACGAGTTCATCGACTACCTAACCCTGATTGTATTGCTCTCGGGGATATCTTTGCCGGTAGAGTATTTCACCCTCCCAACCGACCCTTCCCAGATGTCCTTTTATGTCGCAAGGAGCTTACAGGTCGATCTGACAGAAAAGCAACGCCTACTTGCAGAACCCTCGGCTGTTGGGCGATTGCAGCGTGAATTGATGCTCGTGCGCCGTGAACGCGATTTCTTGCAACGCCTGTTTAGCTTACAAGGTATTGCTGGTGAAATTGACGAACACCTGGGATTGCGTTTGTACTCTTCGCATAGTAGGGATGTTGGTTTGACAGTGCCCGAAGACGAAGGTGGTGACACGGGGTGACAAAACGAGCGAGAACAAACTAACACCGACTGGACGACCGGTAACGGCACGCAAACGCGCGATTCTGTAC
>JBMFPH010000181.1:0-6374 GCA_049969215.1 Anaerolineae bacterium
GTACAATGCTGCAGTGATGATCGGTCCAAACGGGGAGGTGATCGGCGATTACCGCAAGGTGCACCTGCGGGGTGAGGAACACCTGGCATTCCGCCCCGGATTCCGCTACCCTGTGCTGGAAGCCGCCTTCGGAATGGTGGGCATTATGCTCGGCTGGGATCTCGCTTTCCCTGAAGTAGCCCGTTCATTAGCTCTAGATGGTGCAGAGATCATCTGTTTATGCGCCTGCTGGGAAAAACCTTTCGGCGCAGAGTGGCGTGCTATGGTACCGACACGCGCTTTCGAAAACTCCATCTTCATCGCAGCGGCCAACCGTATTGGCCAGGAACCCAGCTACACCTTCGCCGGACAGAGCATGATCGTGGGCGCACGCGCCGAAACGCTCGCCGCCATGGACGACACGGCAGAGGGCTATGCGGTCACGACACTCGATTTGGACGAAGTGCGCCGCGTGCGCGAGGAATACCAGCTCTTCCAGCTGCGCCAACCCACTACCTACCGTGCGCTGGTACGGCGCTACTAACGCGCTCTGCGGTCGTTCCCCTGATGGGGTCTGTGAGAGTACATCCGAACGAACAACGCCGTCAGCAGCGCGAGCGCCGTCAACAAAGCGGCACTTCCGATCCACAGCAGCGAGGGAACATCGCCGACGATTGTCCCGGCTGGCTGTCTCACTGTCATCGTCTCGGCAGGGCTGTTCCCCTCAGAACTCGAAACAGCTGCGGGCAATGGGGAAACAGCCTCCCCAGAAGGCGACACCGTCACCACGGGTGATGGTCTTCCCACAAGAGGCCGAGGCGTCAGCGTGACGGGTGAGCTATGTGCCGGATCAGGCGATGGAGTCACTGTGGATGCACCTCGGGGCGTGATAAAAGGGGGTATTGTGGCGGTGGGCGCCCCGGCCACTGCCTGCAGCGGTGCGGACCGTGTGTGGCGCGGTGTTGATGCGGGAGGCGCACCGTGGGTGGCTGTCGCGGTGGGTGTGCGCACAACAACCGCTGGGGCAGTTTCAGATGTCGGGGACTTGATCCACTGAGGGGTGCGCGTAGCTGGGCTCGTAACAACGGTGACCCTCGGGGTAGCGGTGCTGGCTTCAACCGTCGCCTGTGGTGTGGGGGTGGGCGGCTCGACGATGGGCAACCCACTAGCATCCCCCAGCAGTTCAACAAATGCAGCACTCACCCATCCCAGAGTGTTACTGCGTGGCACCTCAATCTGCCACCAGGTGGTCGCGCGGTTGCGTGCCAGCACCTTTGCCTGTTCTCCTTGCGCCAGACGTCCAATCCGCGGAAAGGTAATGTCCGGACCACTGCGAATGCGCACCGTCACCTGAGCTCGCACATAAGGACCATCCGCCATGATTACGGCGGAGCGCGTGACGCTTGGAGCAGGAAGCGTTTGGGTTACCATCTCAGGGGTCGGCATTGTCTCCTCTGAGGCATACGACTCCTTAAACTGGGCGGCCAGCTCACGCGTCAGGTTGAGATACAAGTCGCCGTAGCGGGTGCTCGGTTCGATCATCGTGCCTTCCACCCACTCGTTGAAGCTGGTGATCACCACCCAGTCTGGCTGGCTGGCAATGGCCGCCGACCAAGTAGCACGATAATAGTCGCCGTTGCGCCGACTCACGGCAAAAGCTGCGGCACGGCCACTCCGCGTGTCGTCATAACCCGGCATGACGGTCGCCACCCAAAACCGGTGTGCGCCATAGTTCTGAGCATAATGCCGCACACGCTGCCCCCAATCCTGCAACGTGCGCGCCACATTGGATGACCACGCGACCGAGTAGAGATAGTGCCCGTCGAACACGCGCTGATAGCTCAAATCGGTGCCCTCGGCGATCCATATGCTGGTGCGATCTGGATCGAGCTCTGCACGTATGGTCTCCCACGTATCCACGCTAAAACGTTGCTGACGCCAGAAGAAGATCACCGGTTTCCCCTGATAGCGCAAATATGCAGGGTGCTGAGCATGCACCGCAAGCAGATAGTGCAATGCGTCCATCACTGAAGCTTGATCAGGGAAAAAAGGGCTATTGGTCTCAAATGCAATTGCGACATGAAACCCTTTGCTTGCCGCTACATTCAGCAGGGTACGAAAGTTGGTCTCTGTCTGGTTGTTCGTTTCTTGGGGACCATACCATGATTGGATCAAGGCATCAATGCCAGCCACCTGTGCTTGATTCACATGGCGCTCGATGGTTGTCACATCACTCGAGCGGTAAGGTTGGAGTGGGATATCGGTGGTGATGCCCGAGCTCCAGGTGCTTTCATCATACCAGGCATAATAGAAGGCCAGCACCAGAGGGCCCTCCTGAGCAAAAGTAGGGAAGATACCTGATATAAGCGCTAGGGAACAGCAGACAAGGAGTAACGAGACGCTAATAGCGCCGACGGAAGATAACCTCTTTGACCTGCACGGAGTTGGATTTGTCACAGTCCTCGATAGTGTCCGACTTCCACTTAAATGTTTCAGACGCCTGTACACCGTCCTGATACAACCGCACGAACCAGGTATGTGAACGTTTGGCGTTCTCCTTGTCCTTTCCTCCGAGAATCAGGGGCACGGCAAACTCGCCGTCCACATCGGTGGTAGTGCGGAAAGTGCTGATATTTTCCTCTCCATACTCAACTGCAATACCCTCTAATGGGATGCCGTTTGCGTCAAAGACGTACCCTTTCATGCCAATGTCATAGCAGTTCTGGTAGTTCTTGAATTCCGCTACGTAGAAAGGCACCTGCGTTGGAGTCGCTGTGATGGTGGGTGTCTCGGTCGGTGTACCCGTTTGAGTGGGTGTGGGCGTGTAGGTGGCCAGTGGCGTGCGCGTATGCGTAGGCGTGCGCGTAGGTGTGGACGTACCGGTAGCAGTGGGAGTGCTGGTCGGTAGCGGTGTAGGAGTGGGCACCGGCGTCCACGTCGGGGGATAGGTGGGAATCTCCTCCGGGGTGAAAGTGGGCGTTGGAGGAGGTGGAGGGGGCGGCTGCACAGCGCTCAGCCCCAAGACAAGCGGTCGCTCCGGTGTATAGGTTACGAACAAGACGCCATAGATCAACAATGTGGTCACGATCATCACAGCCACCAGAAAAATGAGAACGGTCGTGAAACGGTCTTTCCTCTGTCCGGGCATTGTTCCCTCCTCCTGTTCTCTACGGCGAGAAAAACTCTTCCGCAGACAACCCTTCCTGATCCCCTCCGCTAGTCGTGTGTAATGGCTAGAAAGCTGGTGTCGTCCACCAGCACAAAAGAATCAACACCTGCATAGGGTAACACAGCCACATGCATCTTGCTGCGCGGACTTGATTGGACCAGCTGTACGGTCGCTTGTTGCAGCTCGGCAATACGTTGCTGAGCAGGATAATTGGGATAGCGGCCTAATGTCCCGGCAAGTATTTCACGGCGCAGTATCTCTTCAGTCGCCCTCTCAATTTGGTCGGCGTCCGGCAACGCTACGATCAGATCGGCATAAAGTGCAAACAGCAGCTCATATGACTTGGTTAAATCGGCACGGATCATCTCGCCTTGAGCTTCCCACTCAGGCAACAGGCTGATGCCATACCCACGTCGCGCAATACGATATTTCATCGCCAGCCAATTGATCCGCGCCTGCACAATACTGATCTGTGCCGAGAGCTGTACCGCCGAAGCAATCTGGGCATCGTAGTAGGGCAATCTTGCACGATCCTCAGCAACCAACGCACTGGCCAAGGCGCTCACCAGCTGTTGTGGAGCACGACCGCCTCGTGCAATCAACTGCTCGACCAAGCTCTGTGCAGCAGACCAACGCTGTGCCTCCGCTTGCTGCACTTCCAACGGTAAGGGAGGTGGATCGGAAACAGGCAGCACCGGCGGCAGCTCGGGCACGGTGACTGGCGCAAACGATTGAGCACTGGACTCCAAGCTTACGCGTGCACGCTCGCGATCACCGATCATCTGATAGCCCCTGTGCAGCCGCTGGAACATGCTGCGGCGTGTGGCAGGCTGCAGGTATGCACTCGCTGTTGCGACGTTGTACGCTTGATCCAGGTAGAGCTGGGCCAGGCCATATTCGCCCAGTGTCGCCAATCCCTCACCTGTCAAGATAAAGGTATCTGCACGCACCGTGTCCGGCAGATCAGGGCTCAATGTAGCGATGGTTCCGGCTAGGCGATAACTGTGAGTCGCCTGTTCGTTCCTGCCGTCCTTACGGTAACGATCGGCCAGCAAAAGAAAATCACCAGCGCTTTCTCTATCATCAATCGAGGGACTGAACACGAGGACCGCAAAAGCTGTGTCCAGTCTTCCTTCTGCCAGAGCCTGGGCCACCAGATCTTTGTCCGCCACTCCTCCCAGTCCCCCCACGGCCAACGCTGGATCGATCCGCGTGTAATCCACCAAGCTCTGCGGTTCACGCCATGGAGGCACCTGAAAGGGTTGGTGGCGCGTCGAGAAATACATACTGAGTGCGACGCCCCCCACTGCAACCAGCACCGCAGCTATGACGAACAATAATGCCAGAATCCATCTGCGCATAGGCCAGCTACTGGGACTGGTAGTGCTCAATGACGGCGTGGGCACGCCGCTCGGCCAGCCATGCTTGGAAAGCACTTTGTTGCGCATACAGCAGCATCTCAGGAGCTAGCGGACGGTTATCCTCTCGAGCTTCCACTTTGATGATATGGTAGCCCGCTTCACTTTGCACCAAATCGGAGATTTCACCAACGGACAACGCAAATGCTGTCTCCACCACCGCTGGGGGCATCAAAGCAACATCACGCGGGAACCATCCCAGATCCCCTCCGTTGGCAGCTGTGCTGGCATCCTCAGATTCTTGCTGCGCCAGCGCGGCAAAATTCTCCCCTTTCTTCAGACGTTCCAACAGGGCCTGCCCTTTGGCCTGATCCACCGTGAAGATATGGCGTGCATGGACCTGCTCAGCGACTGTGGGCACCGTTGCCGAGACCACTGCGATTACTTTGCTCGCTAGCAGCTGGGCACGTTGCATAGCGCGCAGCTCTTCCTCGGTCATGTTATTCATACGCAGCCACTGCTCAAGCGATGTTGCATTCTGGCTAACTACACTTTGCAGAGACTGCTCGAGCTCCTCATCGGTTACGGTAACGCCCATTTCAGCAGCAGCTTGCTCGATCAGTGCTTGATCGATCAACCCTTGCAACACGTTGGCGCGCAGCTGCGCCCGCTGCGCTTCGCCAACCTCTCCCTGGGCCATAATGCCCTGCTCCACAAGAGCTTTTTCGGTCTGCTCGACCTGTTTCTGATAGACATCCAGGTAGATCGGCTGACCGTTCACGCGTGCGATCAATGGCCTTCCGTCTTGAGAGGATCTTGGCTCTGACGGGGCTGACGATGGTGGAGGGGTCATTGGGGAGACTGCCGTGATCACAGGTGAAAGTGTCGATTGGGAAACCACCGCGGTATTCGGTAGGGTTGCTGAGGAGGGTGTAGCTGCAACCTCGAGTGAAGGCACCAGGGTGGTAGGCTGCACAGCGGACAACTCGCTTTGTTCACCTGCACCGCCACAAGCGACCAACAAGAGCAACGCAGCAGCCATTATTGTTAGAATGCCTATCATGTTGTGCCATCCGGTTGTTCGAAAGGTGTCTCGATCCCTCGGGAATAACTCGCGCAGCGCCCCTAAAGACGGTAAAGATCCGAACAACTGTCGTAGAGTTATCATTCTTGCAACATCCACACTTTACTATAATTTATGCGACGGGGCCATTATAGGCTGCTATGTGGGTAGATACAAATTTGGTGTTATCGTAAAGAATTGCCGGGAAAATGGTAACCTTTTGGCACTTCATTCTAAATTATGTTCCTCAGCGGCCCAACGCGGTCGGCTCACCTGTCCAGTAGAAGTGAGCTGCTGCGGTATCCCCCCATAGACATTGCCCAGGTAAAGATTGCCGTTATACACGAAGAGAAATGCCTCTCCCGACGGCGCCCAGGCGACTTCAGGGGGCGGCAGCACCCCGGTCCCTTCTTCTTGTGGAAACAGCTGGCGTGGATTACTGCCATCGTGGTCGCGTAGGATCAGAGCATATCGGCTATCCACAGAGTGTAGCGCATCGGCCGCCTGACCATACAACAGGCCGTAGCGACCCCAATTGGGCGTACTCCACATGCCCACCCGTTCCGCTATACGAGCTTGCAGCGATCCATCAGCCGCAAACAACCACAAGTCGAATAGGGGGCTGTCGTGGACATCTTCGCTTGCCAGCGGCTCGCTGTGTATAACGGTTGCGAGAAAATGCCCGTCTGGTGACCAGCTCACATCAGGAGTCCATACCCATTCGCTATACGTGTTATAAGGGGCGAAGTCGCATAACACTGTCAACGTTCCGCTGAGTACATCGTAAACACCCACTTGATCGGCC
>JBMFPH010000182.1:0-6361 GCA_049969215.1 Anaerolineae bacterium
GCCCGGTCCCCTGTGGCCCCACATACCGGGCCAACGTGGCGTGGGTCAACCCATAGGCGAAAAACGCCTCCGCCTGGCCGTCCACCAGCTCGTATATGTCATCGCGCGAAAAGACCCGCGGCGCACCCTGACGTGCCCACCCGGGAACGGCCTCATCCGTCGGCAAGAATCGGGCGAGATCATCGGTGCCGCCGCTGGCACATGCCATCCCAATGGCGGAGAGGATGACGAACGCAGACAACACCCTGATCCGCCTGACCCATGTCCTGAGGTGATCCCGCAAGGCAGTCGATCTCATCCCAACACGATCTCCAGCAGGTCGATCAAGTTGGGCTCGGTGGCACCCAATTGGAGGCTTTGGGCGGTCACCAGATGGTGCGCACCCTGAACCAAGAAGCCTGCATCTGCCCCAACCGCCTGGTGGTGGCGCACCAGAATATCGCGTGCCACAGTGTCCAGCGCAACCGGGTCGAAGGAGAGCAACAGCGCGTTCTCGGGCTGTGGGGAGT
The DNA here is from genome assembly GCA_049969215.1 of Anaerolineae bacterium. Taxonomy (GTDB): domain Bacteria; phylum Chloroflexota; class Anaerolineae; order 4572-78; family NAK82; genus NAK82. Next base: position 510 of record JBMFPH010000182.1, read on the forward strand.
TCCAGTCGAAGGGACTCACCCGCAACGCTGCCGCAACGTGCAGCCGGGTCTTATCCCGGATGATGGGGTGGGCGTTCAACTCCGGAATGGCCGGGTCGCAGCCATTGCCGTGCAACTTGGCCGGCTCGTTCACGGAGCCGTAATGATTCTTCAGTGCGACGCTCACGCCAGCAATGCCGTGCGATTTCGGCGTGGGAATGTTGACAATCGCGTCGCACTCATCGAGCTCCCGCCAAAACCGCATAGTAGCTTGAGTCAGCGCCGCTTCACTGCCCTCGCCACGGGTGCCACGGCATTGCACCCCCGTGCCACTTTCGTTGAGCGCATAGCCCGCATCGGCCAGTTCATGATCGGTGCGGTCGAAGATGAGCAGGTTCTCCGCCGCAAGCCCGGCATCCTGCAGGCGTCGGGCGACGGCGTAAGTGACGGCCGGCTGGGTGGGGCCACCCGCCGCAATGCAGTTCACCTTCAACAACACCCGCTCCTGTGGGTCGAACAGGACGCGCCAGACCTCCAGGGGCTCCGCCCCATTGGCCAGTGCGCTGATCCCCTCATCCAGCATCTGCAGCACAAGGTCCGGGTTGGGTTGTCCATCAGCGAGCACCCCGCTGTGCCGCACCATGACCACGCGGCTCCTTTCCACGGCAGGCCAGTGCGCCATCAGCTCGGCACGACTTGGCACCGGCACGGGGGTCGCCGGATCCCGCGGGGGCAACCGGCGGGAGACCGGCACCGACCGGTAGCTCGCCGGCAATGGAAGCGAGGGCACTGCAGCCGGATCCGGCACACTGTAGGAGCTCGCTATCCCTGTGCTGGGGGGCGCTGCGTTCCAGCGCGCCGGAGAGTTGGTTGCCATGGCTGCTGTGGCACCGCGCCAGTATGCCATCCAACCGCCGGCGAGAGCAGCAGCGGCATAGCGGAGAAAATCCCTTCGATCAAGACGGCGCATCTCAAGGCTACCTCCCTGGCTATTTTCAATCGTTATAACCTACAATCTCCTGTTTGGCGAATCCCCCCTGGTTCGTCGCAAAAAAGAGCGAGCTCCCGTCCATCTGACTTCTGACAGGAGCTCGCAAGCGAAGCCGCATACCAAAGGTGGGCGCAAGCCGCCGTCTACAAGCGCTCGAATCTCAAGGAGCAGCGAGAAGGTCGATCACTTACCGTGGCGGCCACCGCCTCCGGGGCTTCCACCGCCGCCACCGCTGCTGCTCGATCCGCCTCCGGAGCTTCCACCACCTCCTGAAGGGCTGCCGGAACCACCGCCGGCTTCTCCGCCACCACCACCCGCTTCGTGCTGAGCTGGCTCGCCCCGGTTGGGGCGATCATCTCCTCCGTTGCCACCTGTGTTCTCCGCGTTGCTGCCAGGTTGGCAATTGCTGCACATCTCGTTGGGGTGATCCACTGCTGTCGGCGTTGCGGAGAGCCTGTATTGATGTTCGTATTCGTATTGATGTTCGTATGCGTGCATCAGCCGCAGCGCTTCCTCCGCACTCATGCGCTGCCACATCGGCGTCGCGGTGGGCCCAGGACCATAGCGATGCTGATTCTGGTCACCCTGCGGTGTGCACTCCGGGCACTCCGGATTGCCTCCCGGTTGACCTGGCCCCAGCTGAGCCGGCTGGGCTGGTTGGGCTGGCTGCGCCGGCTGGGCTGGTTGGGCCGGCTGCGCCGGTTGAGCTGGTTGGGCCGGCTGCGCTGGTTGCGCTGGCTGCGCCGGCTGCGCTGGTTGGGCCGGCTGCGCCGGTTGAGCTGGTTGGGCCGGCTGGGCCGGCTGCGCTGGTTGCGCTGGCTGCGCCGGCTGGGCTGGTTGGGCTGGCTGCGCCGGTTGAGCTGGTTGGGCCGGCTGGGCTGGCTGAGGACCGTATCGGTGCTGATCACCTTGTGGCGTGCACTCCGAACACTCCGGATTGCCTCCCGGCTGACCGGGCCCTGGCTGGTTGGGCTGAGGACCGTAGCGATGCTGGTCACCCTGCGGCGTGCATTCGGGACACTCTGGGTTGCCTCCCGGCTGACCTGGCCCCGGTCGCGCAGGTGGGGTGGCGACTGGGGTCGGTTCCGCCCTTCGCTCGTCCCCTAATTGCAACGAATGCCGATGGCGAAACGCTTGTGGATCCTGCAAACCGGCCTCAATTTGTTCCCACGCTTGATTCGCTAATGCCGATGCGTGGCAGGGCACCGAAGGGCCAGTTGCCCCCGCCTCTTGGTGCTGACACAGGCGTGCCAGGGTCTCCTGCTGCGTCCGCACCACTTCACGCGCCTGGGTCAGCCACCCCATCATCTCGGGATCGGGCAACCCGGATGCCAGCTGCAAGGCATTCTCCAGGCGCGTGCGCAGTTGTTCCAGGACTATCCCATTTGGAGAACGCCGTTGTTGCATCAGCGCTTCCATCTCGCGCACGCGTACCTGCGCCTGGCTCAGATAGAGAAGGGCGCGATCTGCCGGGTTCGGTGTGGTGCTGATCCGGAGCTCCTCAGCAGCCAGCTTGACGGGGTAGAGCGGCGATCCCGGCAGGCTCTGCTCGGCAAGCGCCACCGTACCACCTGCTGATCCCAAACCCAATCCGAGTACCAGGACGATCTTGAGCAATAAAGCGACCATAACACGTTTCTCCTTTCCGACTGGTTTCTCTCTAGTTGGTGAGGCCGAAAATGGCCTCGTGATCCATCTTTTAAGACGCACCAGTGGGTTCGGAGATACGGCCTGAAGCTGCAAACGCCTTAGCTCGTTCAGGAATCGCGCTCGATCCGACATTTGATGTTCGCGCGACGGCATGTCCACGGCACGCAGCGCTTCCAGTTGTCGCACCGTCGCAAGCAATGGCTGCAAGTCCGAAGCGACAGAGGGATGCTCGGCCAGTACCGCCGCAAGCTCCTCACCCGCTTTCAGACGTTGCACTGCTCGATCCAGGACTTCGGGATGGATAGAACCCTTCATGGTTTTCGTCCTTTGCATCACGCAAGCCCATCTGACGCTGCAACGTGCTCAAAGCACGATGCTGCAGCGACTTGATGGCCCCCACTGATTTGCCCATAATGAGCGCAACCTCTTCGTTGGATAGACCTTCGAGAAATTTCAGCGCTATGACCTGTTGCTGGTCGGGCAACAGTCGTTGGAGAGCGCCGCGCAGCTGAATCACCAGCAAATGGTGCTCCGCTGCCTCCACGGGCGTGTTGCCATCGGCTACGATCCCCTCCTCAAGGGGCAGGTGACGGCGGTGTTGCTGGCGTCGGTAGTAATCCACAAGCGCATTGTGTGCCGTGCGATACAGCCATGCGACCAGGTGATTGCGTGGCCCTTTGCCCGTATGCAAAGCAACTAGCAGACGATGGAAGACCTCCGCCGCAAGATCGCGCGCTGTGTCCATATCTCCGACCTGACGGTAGAGATAGCGGTACACAACGAGGTGATACCGATCGTAGATGGATGCCAGCGCTGCTTCGTCGAGCTTTCGCGCGCGCTCCAGCAATGAACCTTCCGAGTCCTCAACACCTTCCATAAGGCGCCTCTTAAATATAAGACGCATATACAGCTTCAAAGATACGGTTTCTTGGAAAAAACGCCATTCGCGGGTACAATATCATGAATAGGTTGAATGGCAGTTCTTGTGGAAGACGAGATCAGAATTTTCAACAATCGTTATCAAATTTTAGAGAAGATCGGGCAGGGGGGGCTGGCGGAAGTATATCGTGCGCAGGACGTCGCTCTGGGCCGCGTGGTGGCGGTCAAGGCATTGCGCCCGGAGTATGTGACCGACCCCACTTTCCTGGTGCGCTTTCATCGCGAGGCCCAAAATGCTGCCAACCTTACCCACCCCAATATCGTGGCGGTCTATGACTTCGGCCAGGATCATAACCGGCCCTACATCGTGATGGAGTATGTGCCCGGACTGGATCTGCGCACTCTCCTTGAACAGAACGGTGCCCTTTCAATCCGTCAGGCTGTCGATATCTGCTCCCAGGTGTGTGCCGGAGTTGGGTATGCCCATCGCGCCGGTCTGGTGCACGGCGATCTGAAACCTGGCAATGTGCTGATCCGCCCGGATGGCCAGGCCAAGGTGGTGGATTTCGGGCTTGCCCGTGCCCTGGGCGAGTCGGCCATGGACGAGGCGGGCGAGCTGGTTTGGGGGACGCCGGCATACTTCGCTCCGGAACAGGCAGCGGGTGAACACGTGGTGCCGGCCACCAATGTCTATGCGATCGGCATTATCCTGTACGAAGCGCTGACCGGCCAGCTCCCCTTCACGGGGGATGATCACGAAGTCGCCCGCAAACACCTGTACGAAAAGCCGCCGCTGGCGCACCGCACCAATCCGCGCGTGCCGGTGGAGATCTCACGAATCATCGAGCGGGCGCTGCGAAAGAAGCCGGAAGAACGCTTTGCCACAGCGGAGGAAATGGGGGTGGCTCTGGCCGAATTTCGCCGCCGTAGCGAGGGGAGCAGTCCGGCTGTTTCGTCCGCACAGCAGGTATCCGAGATGGCACTGCCGGAGCCCGGCGATCGGTCGGTGACCCGTCGCTTTGCCCCGGATGCTGTCGGGCTGATGCTGGGCTTTTTGGCCATCATCGCCGTTTTGGGACTTGTGCCGCTGCTCGCCGGGGTCTTGCGTGCCTACACACAGCCCACCGTGTCTTGGGCACCCACCGCGACCGCCACCCTGGCAGCCGGTCAGGTGCGGGTGCCGGATGTGGTCGGCATGCAGGTGGAACATGCCCGCCGGGTTCTTGAGTCCATTGGCCTCCAGATGACCATCATCGGCCAGGCACATCATCCTCTCATTCCCGCTTTGACAATCGCCGACCAGACCATCCGAGCGGGTGAGCCAGTCGCGGACGGCACCACCGTCGGCGTGGTGATCAGCCAGGGCCCCCGCCTGATAGAGGTGCCCGATGTGATCGGTTGGCCGCTGGAGCAAGCGCAAGGCGAATTAGAACGCCATGACCTGGTGTTTGAAGTCCGGTATTCTGCGGGTGATCGGCCATCCGGGAGCGTGCTCGCGCAAGAGCCACCGCCCGGCGCGCTGGTGCAGGAACGCAGCTTGATTGTGCTGACGGTCAGCAATAGCGCCGGCCAGGTACCCGTCGGGGCGCGTTGGGGCGAGCACATCCTTCTGGTGAACTACGCGCTGCTGCGTGCCGCATACACGCCGGGGGATGTGCTCTCGATCACGCTCACCTGGCAGGCAGCTGCGCCCGTCACCCCATCGGCATACACCGTGGTGGTGCACCTGGTACGTTCGGATGGGACGGTGATCGCCCAACATGAAGGCCCCCTCGCCCTGAGCCAACCCGGTGAGCCCATTACCGACACCCATCTGCTCCCCATACCGGCAACCGCAGTCGCCAGTGAATACCGATTGCGCGTTGGCGTGTCCGCAACGGGAGGCCCTGTGCCCATCACCGATGCCGGAGCGAGGGAGGTTGTGGACAACATGTTGGCCTTAGCGCCTATCCGCGTGGATATGCCAGCTGGCAGATAGAAAGCAGCTGTGGTATGATGAAGGTAGCGAAAGGTGGAGGTTTGGGGTGAATTCAGGGGTTTTGCGAAACGGGCTGATTTATCTGCTCATCATCGTGGCCGTTGCCGCGTTGGTCTTCAGCGTGCTCTCCGGGCCACGTCAGATGCGTGAAATCAGTATCACCGAGGTCGCCTCGGACATCAAGAAGGGTGTCGTCAAGTCAATTGTGTTGCAAGGCGACCTGGTGACGGTGGAATATCGCGATCCCAACCTGGGCGTGCGTTCCTCGCGCAAGGAAACGGATCGCACCTTACTGGAAACGTTGGAAGATTTGGGGATCACCGGTGATCAACTGGCCGAGGTGAGCATCAAGATCGAACCACCCGGAGTGTGGGC
>JBMFPH010000183.1:0-6118 GCA_049969215.1 Anaerolineae bacterium
GGTGGTATTCAGGACACGCGCGTGCTCGTGTCGATCACCCCTTCATCACAGCAGACGGATGAGCCGTGAAGGCAGCGCGACTCAACCTGGCAACTCTGATTGTCCTTGTACTGGTGATCTTGTACGGCGGTGGCTTCGGTTTACTGGCCGCACGCGCCTACGATGCTCATGAGACGGGCGGAGCGTTCGATCTGGGCAACTACGCCCAGGCGCTGTGGCATGCAGCACATGGGGAGGGTCTCCACCTGACGACGGTGCCAGAATTCGGCAGTACGCGCTTCGCCATGCATGTGGAGCCGATACTGTTCCCGCTGGCGCCTCCGTATGCCGCGGTTGGTTACGATCCACGTTTCCTTTTGTGGTTCCAGGCGACTTTCATCGGGTTGGGAGGTATCCCACTCTATGCATTGGCAAGGCGTCGCCTCGCCAACGATTGGGCTGCGTTGGGACTCGTCTGTGCTTATCTGCTCTTGCCCGCCCTGGAATCAGTTACCATGTTTGACTTCCACGCTGTCGGGCTGATGCCGACGCTGACATTGGCGGGTTGTTACTTTCTCGATTGTGCCCTGACAACCCGTTCTGACCGGCGTGGATTATGGTGGGATCGCACGCTTTGTGAGCAGAAGGGACCATGCCTGAATACGCAGAGGAGATGGGTTTCCTTGACCTTGAGCGCTCTTTGTTTCGGGCTGGCGCTGAGCACCAAAGAGGATGTGCCGCTCCATTTCTTCCTCTTCGGGTTGTACCTGATCCTGATGCGAAGGTGCTGGTACCTCGGCGCTACGATGAGCTTGACGAGCGCCATCTGGTTCTATGTGGCCGTTTTTCTCATCATTCCTGCTACCCGTCCCAATGGTGGTCATTCACCCTATCTGGGTTTTTTCTCCCAGCTGGGCAGCACCCCTGCAGAGATATTGAGCTCTCCGCTGCGTGCGCCGGGTACCTGGCTGAAGCTACTGACAGCACCCGATACATTGTACGGCATCGGCATGCTAACCATCCCGTTCGCCCTGATGCCGTTCTTAGGGTTGCCGTTCCTGATCATGGCTGCACCCACCTTTGCCATCGCTCTCTTCAGCAGCAACCCGTTGATGCACCGCCTGGAAACGTATCATTACGCTGCGCCGGCGCTCCCGTTTGTGGCGCTTGCCACCGTAGAGGGGACAGCGCGCCTGGCAAGCTGGCTGGAGCGGATCTCACTGCTTCGGCAGTGGGTGCGCACGCTTCCATTCGTGGCATTGATCGTGGTGCTCATCGCGTTGGGGTATCATTATCATCGCGGTTACTCTCCGCTCGCAAGGCCGTTCCACTGGCCCGAGGTCACCCAACATCACACTTTGGGCATGACGCTTGCTGCCTCCATCCCGCCTGACGCCCCTGTGGTCGCTCAGGCGGAATTGGTGCCGCTGGTGGCGAATCGTCCCTATGTGCGTGTGTGGACTGGCCCCTTCGACGAGCAGGCCGAATACTATCTGCTCGATGTGTCCCATCCCGCCTTCACCAACCGTAACGGGGCACAGGAACGTCTGTTAGCGGATATTGCCTATGAGCCGACGGTGGGGCTGATCGCTTCACAGGATGGCTATCTGTTGTTGAAAAAGGGTGCGCCGCGCACTCCCATTACCCCTGAATTCTTTTCCTTCATCGTGATAGCGGACATGCCGCCTGAGGCGAGACGGGTTCAAGCGACTTTTGGCGCCACATTGCAGCTGGTTGGTTTTGAGACCACGCGCCTCGCGACGGATCGGGAAGCGGAACCTCTCCTCACCCTCTACTGGCACGTGTTGCAGCCGATTGAACAGGACTACTTCATCGCCATTTTTCTGTTGGATGCGAACGATGTTCCGGTCGGGGTGACACTGGTACAGCAACCTGGTACGGTGTGGTGGCCGACCAGCCGTTGGCAAGTAGGTGATCGCATCCGAATGTTAGCAAACACCTTCCCCTGGTGGAGTGGTGATCGTGCTCAATTCGGTTATGGGGTGGGGATACTACCCTCGGGAGCTGATCCTTGGGACGTCCACGTGCGCTTGCCTGTTGTGCGTACAGATGGAGACGCCGCACCAATTGACCAAGGGACGATCCTACCGCTCGTCCGATTTGTGCGTATTGCGGGTATTCCCTATGCAGAGTAGGTATTCACATCTCCTTTCCTGGTCTGACTATGTTTTGCCCGCTTTGATCGGACTGGCAGCTTTCTTCGGTTATTGTTCTACTCTGGCCCCTACCGTTTTGGACGGTGACCCCGCCCTCTTCCAATATGCCCCCGCTGTTTTGGGGGTTACCTATCCCACAGGCTATCCCACCTACTTGCTGCTCGGTTTTATGTGGCAGACACTATTGCCGTTGGGCTCGGTGGCATACCGCATGAACCTCTTTTCTGCGGTGTGCGGTGCGCTGGCACTAACAATTTTGTATCCAACAGTGCGACGCTTGCTGGAGAGTCGCGTTGCTGCTCTGTGTTCGGTGGCTATCTTTGCCACATTGCCCACCTTTTGGCGTTGGGCCACCGAAGCGAAGATCTACACCCTGCATATCTTGTTGCTGAGTGCAATGCTTATGGTGCTCAGCCGGCCCGAGTGGCTCAGACGCCCACGCGCTTGGCTGACATGGGGCGTGCTTTTCGGCCTGGCGGTGGGCAATCACAGCACCACCTTGTTGCTGGCGCCTGGACTGTTACTGATGTTTTGGCTGGGGTCACGTCGAGCCCATGCCGATGAGGTTGGTCGGCCGGCACGGATGCGACGCTATCTCTGCTTGCTGCCTGCCGTGGGGTTGCCGGCACTGCTTTACCTATACATTCCCGTACGCGCCGAGTGGCTACTGCACGAGCACGGCGCTCTATCTGGTTTGAACGTGCCGGTAGCAGTGGCACGCGGTTTGGTGAGCGAGTACTATCATTCCGGTTGGGACGGTTGGGTGCGTTACTTTACTGCGGCGGATTTCACCGGCGGTGTGGTGAGGAACTGGGGGCGCTTACTGTCCGATGTGCAGACGGTGTATTACCCCTTGATGCGCGATGATTTTACACTATGGGGGCTTATTGGGGCCACTATGGGGGCGCTTTACTATGCTGTATGGCGGCCACGCCTCTTTTGGCCACTCTGTTTGCTCCATGGCGCCCTGGTGCCGTTCGTGCTCACCTATGGTCAAGGAGAACAATCCGCTTTCCTGCTCCCTGCCAGCCTAACGTTGGCCATCTTTGCGGGCGCCGGTGTCGCTGCAGTGCTCCACTTCACTCAGGTCGTGAGAACATATGTTCAGAGAAAGAGGTCAACCACAGTTGACCAAAACGGCGCGAGGAGCATGGTTATCATGCAGTGCGCTATGCTGGCAACGGTAGCTCTCTTTTGTTATCAACAGTCCGACCACAACGTGCGCTGGCTGACCAAAAAGTGGAACGATGCAGCTTATCGTTACTGGACGGACGCGCTGGCTCACCCGGTCGAACCGGGCGCAGGGATACTGGCCCATTGGGGAGATCTGACCACTTTTTGGTATTTGCAGCACACAGAGGGATTGCGCCGCGACCTGTACGGAATCTACCCACCACAGGAGAGCACAGTGGAGACCTGGTTGGCAACAGGACATAGCCTCTATATAGCGGGCCCGCTGCAGACAGGGGCGGAGGAGCTAGCAGCACACTATCACCTGCTGCCGTGGGGACGTTTAGTGCGTGTCATTCCCTTTGCGAGATCACTTGAGGATGTACTGCCAAGTTTGCCTGCCGTGCAGGGAGATGTCATTTTCAGTGGGCGACTGAAGCTAACACACGCCAGCTGGGATGCTTCAGCTGCGCCTGGTGAACAGCTACCTGTGACCCTTCTCTGGCGAACAATGGATGAGATACCGGCAGATGTGCGTATTTCACTGCGTCTGGTAGACGAGAGAGGAAAGAACGTAACGCAACTGGACGACACCCTGCTCAGTGGCTGGCTGCCTAAATCACCCAACCTGCCGAACTGGCCATTGCTCAGCTTCAACCGCTTGCGTATCCCGGCTGGCATCCTGCCAGGGATATATCAGCTGCAAGTCGGGGTCTATCGGAAAGGCGAAGGTGAATGGCGATTACCTGATGAGCACACACTCTACGTATTAGGAGACATAGAAGTAATCGCCACAGCACCTGGTGCAGCTGCTGACCCATGGCAGGAATTCAAGCCCGCACCAGAAGTGCTGTTTGGCGATGCGATCCGCTTGGTCGGCTATGACTATAGTGTGACACGCGCACGCCAGGGACGAGGATTTGATCTGCGTCTTCTGTGGCAGGCAGAGCACGAACTGGAAGAGAACTATACCCTATTGGTTGAACTAGTCGACGCACTGGGAAATGTGTGGCGTGACTGGCATCACACTCCAACAGGAGGACGCCTGCCCACCTCGCGCTGGAAGGAGGGACAGATAGTGCGCGACGAAATACCCCTGGTGTTGCCGGCATTGGCACCGCCAGGTGAGCATACTATGTGGACACGCCTCGCTTGGTTAGGTGAGGACGGCACCCGTCTGCCGACGCGCTATGGTTGGATGCCGTCGGGTGATTCGGTGTTGCTACCGGGTGTGCGGGTGATCGAGCAAGAAGGTCGTACATTTGAGATGCACCCTTATACGGATGCGGTTGGAATCAATTTTGGAGACAAAGCTTTGCTGGTGGGCTATAGTCTGCCGGAAAGACGTGTTTGTCCAGGTAGTGTCGTGCCCCTCGAATTGGTCTGGCGCAGCCTGAGTTCGGACATACGCGTGTCCTACACTGTCTTTGTGCATTTGATCGACCGTGATGGTACCATAATCGCGCAGGTGGATAAGGAGCCGGGGCCACGTGGCAAGCGCCCCACTACCAGTTGGGTCCGAGACGAGATCATCAGCGATCCAATTCCGCTAACGGTGCCACTAGACACCCCGCCGGGCGTGTATCGCCTGGTTATGGGGCTCTATGCCGCAGGTGATGGCGCACGCTTGCCATTGTACAGTCCATCAGGCACACTGCTAGGAAAGAGCTCAGTGCTCACCGAAATCCAGGTTACTGCTAAGGACGGGATGGATACGCCGGGTGCTACTTGTAGGTAGTAGCTTTTTTGGAGTGAGGGGTTCAGCAGCAACCCCTGAGTACCCAGCTATGGTCTCACGCTGGAGGAGTGCACGATGACAACAACAGAAGCACACAATCCCGCGCCCAACGAGGCGAAATCAGACCAGTATAAGATGACCGCATCCCACCCCAAAAGCTACATGCTGGACATGGACGGCGTACTGATCAGCGGGCGCATGGCCATCCCTGGCGCCAAGGAGTTCATCCAAAAGCTGAAAGCGCGAGGGATCAAATTCTTGGTGTTGACCAACAACTCGATGTACACCCCTGGCGATCTATCCCATCGTCTGCGCATGCTTGGGCTGGACATTCGACCGGAGGTTATTTTCACTTCAGCGCTGGCAACGGCGCATTTTCTGAGGTCGCAAAGACCCCGCGGCACCGCCTTTGTAATTGGGGAAAGCGGGCTCACTACCGCCATTCACGACATCGGTTACGTGATTACAGACGTCAAACCCGACTATGTGGTGCTGGGCGAGACGCAGTCCTACAACATGGAGATGATCACCAAAGCGATGCGTCTGGTAGCTGAGGGCGTTGCCTTCATTGCTACCAACCCCGATCCTACCGGCCCCACCGAGACGGGAATAGCCCCCGCCTGCGGTGCTATGGCAGCGCTTATCGAAAGAGCGACTGGGGTCAGCCCATTCTTCGTGGGGAAGCCCAACCCGCTGATGATTCGGATGGCACTCAATTATTTGGATGTGCATTCGGAGAACACAGTTATGGTGGGCGACCGTATGGACACCGATATCATTGCCGGGGTGGAAAGTGGCATGGAAACCATCCTGGTACTCACCGGTGTCACGCGACGCGAACAAGTGGCGCGCTACCCATACCGCCCGACGCGCATTGTGGACTCTATTAAGGACATAGAACCCTAGCAAGTGGGCAATCTTTGCGGACGTTCTTGCCATCATTCCACTCGATGGGATGATTTACGCGAAGCAACTACTCCATCACCTGACGACCGGACAGCGCACGGCTCAGCGTAATCTGGTCGGCATATTCCAGGTCGCCCCCCATAGGTAG
>JBMFPH010000184.1:0-6079 GCA_049969215.1 Anaerolineae bacterium
CCGCCGGCGCGTTGCAGGGCACTCAGCGCTTCGCGCGCATCGGCGGGAAGATCGGCGAGGGTAAGGGCCAGCGATGTAGGCGCGACCAGCTGCTCAGCCAGCTCCCGTGCAGCATGGAGCGGATTCTGGCTGCTCAGGATGGCGCCGCGCATGCTCGCCAACGCGGTGAGCATGACAATATCATAGTCCACCAGCGACGCGAGCAGTGTGCGCTTCATCACCACCGCCGCTACGCTGCGCGCTCAGGAGAGCTGCTGACCCACTCGCAGGAAGAGGAGCACGGCCATCACCCGCGGATTACGTTCCGCCTCGGCGGTGAGCCCCAACTTGCCGAAGATGTTGTTGACATGGCTTTCCACAGTGCGCTCGCTGATGCACAGCTTGCGCGCAATGCTGATGTTGGTGTAGCCCTCCGCCATTAGACCGAGCACTTCCATCTCGCGGCTGGTGAGGTCTTTGAAATGCGAGTCGGGTGAAGCAGAGGCAAGGCGAATCAGCTCATCCTGGATCTCCGGCGCCAAGATGGCTCCGCCCTCGGCCACTACCTGAATGGCGCGGTGCAGCTCCTCCGGCTCACTGAGCGTCGTCTTGAGCAGATACGCTTTACCGGCGGTACCACTGCGCAAAAATGCCTCAGCGTACTGGCGCTCGCTGTAGTGGGAGAAGAGCACCAGCCCGGTGCGCGGCGCAAAGGCGCGGATGCGCTCCGCCGCCTGGATGCCGTTCAGCCTGGGCATCTGGATGTCGAGCAACACCACATCTGGCCGCAGGCGCTGCGCCGCTTCCACAGCCGCTTCCCCATCCGCCACTGCCCCGACCACCTGGATGTCAGGCATCTCGTTCATGATATTGACATAAGTATCCCTAAGGATCTTCTGATCCTCTGCCACCAACACGCTGATGGGCGCCATCGCATCTCCTCCCTTCAACGCAGCATGTTCCGCTCAGTCTGCGGGGTCACCTTCCCTTTCCCGGCGAGGGAAAGGGATCAGAAACGCCATTCGGTAGCGATAGTGTACCATAATGCTGCGGAGGATACAATCCGTTGCGGTGTTTTTTGGTTTTCCCCCTTTTGCAGGCATATAATTATCCTTCGCTGTTTATTAGTGAGGATATAAGCTTTGGGCAAAAGCGAATTCCGCATCGCAAAAGCATATTCCTACAATCGTTCCGGCCCGCTGCGCTGGATCATCTCCCATGCGCGCCGTTATCCGTTGTTCCTGCCCGGCCTGCTGATCGGAGCGATTGTGAACAATTTGTGCTACGGCTATATCCAGGTGCTGATCGGCGATGCATTCGACCTGATCACCAGCACGAACTGGAGCGTGGCGACGTTGGGTGGCATAGCGTTGAGCATCCTGGCCGTGACATTGGGGCAGGGTGTCATGGCGCTGGCGCGCAACTACTCGGTCGAATTTCTGGCGCAACGCATTGAGCGTGATGCGCGCGATGAGCTCTATCTCAGCCTGTTGGGCAAGAGCCAGACGTTCCACAGCCGTCAACGCGTGGGGGACATCATGGCGCGCGCCACCAACGATGTGCACACCCTTAACCTGATGTTCAGCCCAGGGCTGATGCTCATTGTCGACTCGTCCATGGCTATCCTGATGCCTCTGTTGCTCATCAGCCGCATCCATGTGGAGCTGCTGCTGGTGCCGTGTATCTTTCTAGTGATGCTCGGCCTCACCGTGTGGGACTACACGCGGCGGCTGGCACCGGTTAGTGTTGCACTGCGCGAACAGTTCGGCGCGCTGAATGCCGGCCTGGCCGAGGCGATCAGCGGCATCGAGGTGGTCAAGGCGAATGTGCGCGAGCGCTATGAATGGGACAAGTTCACGCGCAACACGCGCCGCTATCGCGACCTCTTCGTCGAACAGGGCGAGATTCAGGCGCGTTATTGGCCCCTGTTGGCATTCAGCGTTGCCTGGGGCGCTGGCTTCTTCCATGCTTTGCTCATCTGGCGCAACGGTGCCATCACCTTGGGACAGGTGGTAGCGTTTATGGGGTTGTTGGGGACATTCCACTTCGCCACTTATATCAGCCTCTTCTCCTTCAACCTGGTGCAGATGGGCATCGCCGGCGCCAGGCGCATCCTGGAACTGATCAATACCGAGACCGAGTTGGATGAAAACGTCCGCGGAGTGGCACAGCCGATGCGCGGTGAGGTGACCTTTGAGAACGTCACCTTCAGCTATAACGGGGCACCTGTGCTGAAGAACGTCAGCTTCACCGTCCATCCCGGCGAGACGGTCGCCATCGTCGGGCAGACCGGTTCGGGCAAGACCACGCTCACCAAACTGATCAACCGCACGTTCGATGTGCAGAGCGGCCGGGTGTTGGTGGACGGGATTGACGTGCGCGATTGGAACCTGGATGCGTTGCGTTCGCAAATCTCCACCATCGAGCAGGATGTCTTTCTCTTTTCGCGTTCGATTGCGGAGAACATCGCCTTCGGCTGCGCCAATGCCACCCAGGAGGAGATCGAACGCGCGGCACGCGATGCCCAGGCGCATGACTTCATTATGGCATTCAGGGACGGCTATGCCACCCAGGTGGGCGAACGCGGTGTGACCCTTTCGGGAGGGCAGCGCCAGCGCATTGCCATCGCGCGCGCATTCCTCACTCGCCCGCGCATCCTCATCCTGGATGACAGCACCAGCGCCATCGACAGCGCCACAGAGGATCAGATTCAGCGTGCCATCCGGCGCATCAGCCGTCAGCAGACCACCTTCCTCATCACCCACCGCGTGAGCCAGATTCGCTGGGCAGATCGCATCCTGGTATTGCGGCGTGGCGAGCTGGTGGCGCAGGGCACCCACGAAGAATTGCTACAACGCAGCCCGGACTACCGACGGATTTTCGCCCAGTACACCAGGGAACGCGCTCCACAAGCTGTGGATCTCGACGCAACCGGCGATATCGACCGCGCGGGCACGGCACCGTTGCCGACAACACTTGGATAAAGCAGGACACTATGGGATTCATTCTCGACGGACTCGACACCGAGGCATACGATCGCCAATATTCTGACCGCGAGCTGTTGCGGCGTATTCTCACCTACTTCCGACCGCACACCTGGCAGCTGGTCATGGTGGTGCTTGGCATTGTGCTTTCCTCCGCAGCAAACAGCTTCGGCACCATCCTGGTCGCGCGGGTGGTCGACTTGGCCGCGCAGGAACCCACCGTCTTGCGGCTGATGCTTCTGAGTGGGGCAGTGGTATTACTGGGCGTGGCAGGCTGGTTCTTCAACTACATTCAGCAGCATTTCAGCGCGCGCGTGGTGGGTGACGTGGTGCTGCGCCTGCGCCAGGACGTCTTCGCCGCCACCATTGGGCACGACATGTCTTTCTTCGACGAGTTCGCCTCGGGCAAGATCGTCAGCCGCGTCACTTCGGACACAGAGAGCTTTTCCGATGTGATCACGTTGGTAGCACGCCTTCTGGGACAAATCGTGATGGTGGTGATCTTGCTCGTCTGGCTTCTCGCCATCAACCTCTGGCTGACGTTGTTGCTGGTGGCTATGGCGCCGCTTGCAGTGTTCATTGCGTTGCGTTTCCGCCATATTGCGCGACGTGTTACCCAGAACGCACGCCGCGTTACGGCCAACATCAATGCGCAAATCGAGGAATCGATTTCGGGCATCCACGTCGCCAAGGCATTCCGCCAGGAGGGCGCCCTGTACGCCACCTTTGCAGACAACAACCAGCTGGCATACCGCGTGGGGCTGCAACGTGGGCTGGTGCTCAACACCATCTTCCCGGTGATGGAGATAACCTCTGGCTTTGGGATCGCCCTGCTGGTCTATACCGGCGGCCTGGTGGCACAGGTGGGCGGCATCAGCCCGGGAGAATGGTACCTGTTTATGCTAGCGGCGGGCTACTTCTGGTGGCCTATGCTCAGCATTGCCTCGTTCTGGAGCCAGTTTCAAGATGGCCTATCGGCGGCGGAGCGCGTGTTTGCGCTGATCGACGCCTCGCCCAAGGTGCACCAGGTCGCCGCTGAGCCGGTGGAACATCTGGAAGGCAAGATCGAGTTTCGCAATGTCTGTTTCAAATACACGGATCAGGAGACGGTGCTGCGCGATTTTAATCTGACTATCTGGCCCAAGGAGACGGTGGCGCTGGTGGGACACACCGGCGCGGGCAAAAGTAGCATCGCCAGGCTGATCGCCCGTTTTTACGAGTTCCAGGAAGGGCAGATCCTGGTGGATGGACGCGACATCCGCCGCCTTGACTTGCAGCAATATCGGCGCCACATCGGTCTGGTGCCACAGGAGCCCTTCCTCTTCTCTGGCACGGTGCGCGAGAACATCCGCTATGCGCTGCCGGAAGCAAGCGACGAACAGGTATTGCAGGCAGCCCGCCAGATCGGTTACGGCGATTGGCTGGACGATCTGCCCAACGGGTTGGACACCGATGTTGGCGAGCGCGGTGCCGATCTCTCCATGGGCCAACGCCAGCTGGTGGCATTGGCGCGCGTGCTGCTCAAGAATCCGGCCATCTTCATCCTGGATGAAGCGACCGCCAGCGTCGACCCCTTCACCGAGGCGCAGATCCAGGCCGGTCTGGAGACGATCATGCGCGACCGCACCGCCATCGTCATCGCTCACCGTCTCTCCACCATCCGCCATGCCGACCGCATCATCGTGCTGGAGCGTGGGCGCATTATCGAAGAGGGCACACACGAAGCGCTACTGGCGCGCGGCGGGCACTACGCCGACTTGTATAATACCTACTTCCGTCATCAGTCGTTGGAATACATTGAGAGCATCGGAGTGATCGGATGAGCAGCTGGGACGTTCCGCCGGACTATCGACGCAAATGGTATGTGATGGCTGCGGTGGTAATGGGCACCTTCCTGGGAACGATCGACGGTAGCATCGTCAATGTCACCTTGCCCACGCTGGTAGGCGCTTTTAACAGCGAGCTGGCCATTGTGCAATGGGTCGTGCTGGCCTATCTGCTGACGGTGGCCACGTTGATGCTCTCGGTCGGTCGGCTAGCGGACATGTTCGGCAAGAAACAGATCTATGCCGGCGGGATGGTCATCTTCACGCTGGGTTCGCTGGCGTGCGGATTGTCCACTTCGATCTACATGCTGATTGCGTTTCGGGTACTACAGGCAGTCGGCGCTGCGATGGTGATTGCGCTGGGGCCGGCAATCATCACCGAGGCCTTTCCCCCCACCGAGCGTGGCCGCGCATTGGGCATCAGCGGAGCCACCGTGTCGGTGGGCATCGTGTTGGGGCCTGCTTTGGGCGGAATCTTGTTGCATTATCTCTCCTGGCATTGGATTTTCTTCGTCAATCTGCCGGTGGGCATCGCCGGCGTGTTATTGGTGATGCGCTTTGTGCCGCAGCGCAAGCCGATCGGCGGGCAGCGCTTCGACTTCGCGGGCGCGACCACCATGTTTTTCAGCTTGCTGAGCCTGTTGCTAGCGCTGACGTTCGCGCAGGGCAGCGGCTTCGATGCGCCGCCCATCCTGGCCCTGCTGGCCGGTTTCCTGGCCTTCCTGTGCACTTTCATCTTCGTCGAACGGAACAGCGCGCAGCCGATCGTGGATTTTGGCATGTTCGGGAATCCCCTGTTCAGTGTCAACCTGATCACCGGTTTCGTGACCTTCGTGGCAATCTCCGGGACGCTCATCCTGATGCCGTTTTATCTGCAGGGCATTTTGGGACTCGATTCGTTGCGGGTTGGCGCATTGCTCGCCGTGCATCCCATCGCGATGGGGTTGGTGGCACCGCTGTCCGGCGCGCTTTCCGACCGTGTGGGGGTGCGGCCCATTGCGGTGGTGGGATTGCTGGCCCTGTTGGGGGGCTATATCGCGGTCAGTTCGCTCGATGTCAACACCACGCCATTGGGCTATGCGCTGCGCCTGCTGCCGGTGGGGTTGGGAATGGGCATCTTCCAATCGCCCAACAACAGTGCGATCATGGGGGCAGCGCCGCGTGCCCGGCTGGGCGTCGCCTCGAGCATACTGGCGTTGACGCGCGCACTGGGGCAGACGGTGGGCATTTCGGTATTGAGCACGGTGTGGGCTGGGTGCGTGATGGTGCATGCTGGCGGCGCAATCCCAG
>JBMFPH010000185.1:0-6061 GCA_049969215.1 Anaerolineae bacterium
TCTCCGTGGCTTTGCGCCCTCGTCGCCATCATCTCGATATAACGCAGTACCTCGTCTGGTTCAACCGAGATACCCTCGCGGCGGGCAATCTCTTGCAACACCAGAGACCGGCGTAGTTGCCTCTGTACTTGGGGTCGTATCTCCTCCCGCAGCTGTTCCAGGCTCTTCTGCTGGGTGCGGAGATAGGTTTGCAATGGCATCCCCTGCTGTTTGAGCCTTTGCTCTAGACCACTCACCCAACGATCAATTGCTGACTCCTCGAGCACCGGTGGCCACTCCACGCGTGCCATTTCACTCATAATGCGTTCCACCGCTTGCGCCGTCTGTTCGCGTTCTATCTTTTTCTGTTTCTCTTCTATCAGGGACGCATGCACCTTGTCACGCAACTCTTGGAGGGTATTGAATTCCCCCACCATCTGGGCGAAGTCGTCATCCAGGGGATACAGGTGCTTTTCCTGCACGCTGTGCACCTTGATCCAAACGGTAGCCTTTCCGCCTGATCTCTCACTTTCCTCCACTTCCTCTTCTACGAGTTCCTCGGCGTCTTCATCCTCCTCATTCTCTTCATTCTCTAAGAAGAGCGCAGAAGGCACTGTGACGGTGCGCTCTTCGCCGGCCGACATGCCTATCATGGCATTCAGGATGGCTGCATACTTGTTCTCCTCAGGTTCACGGATCAGGACGAGCACCTTCTCTCGAGAGGAAGATTTACTGTCTGCCTCGATTCGCATATCCACTTCTAAGCGATCACCGACTTGCGCCGGCCGTTCCACCGTCTCCCATGATGCATATCTTTCTTGCATTTCGGCCAGCGCCTGATCCACTTCCTCCTCAGTGATCTCCACAGGCGTGGGCTCCAATCGCAGTGTGTGGTAATCACCCAATTCCACTACAGGCGCCAGCGGCACGCGCACCTTCATCACCAAGGGCTGCCTGCTCACCTCTTCCATCGAAGCAGGTGCAAATGGCTCCAGGTTAGCCTGTTTGAGAGCCTCGCGGAAGATTTTACCACTGAGGTCTTCCAAAGCTTCTTCGCGGACGGCCTCTTCGCCGAAGCGGCGCACGATCAATGAATATGGCGCCTTGCCTGGTCGGAAACCGGGGATTTGTACTTGGGTAGAGATGCGTCTGGCCGCTGCTTTCAGCAGCTGATCCGCCTGTGCATCGTCCACCTCAACCGTCATCAATACCTGACAATTCTCGAGCGGTTCGGTTGTAACCTTCAACAATGGAGTATCTCCTCGTACTAACGCAACGGATATAATACCAAGCTAAGCGATCTATGTTTATCACACTCATAGGAAAATGGCAAGTCATGCACAGCGCCGAAGCTGCTTCCCCGGAAATCATCAGCATCGCGATTCCGCTTTTCCGAATTGCTGATGTACCATAGGCTCAATCGGTCTAAGGATGGACATCCTTATGTCGCGCGAAATGCCATGAGCCATTTCAGGATACGAGCACACAATAACTGTTTGGAGCGCGTGTGGCCGCAATGGCTCGCCGCGGCGCTTATCACGCTTTACATCGTCACCTTTGCATGGTTGGCTCTGCTACGGCATGCCAGCTTCGACTCAGAGGGTTTCGACCTGGGTGTCTATGACCAGGTGGTGTGGAACACACTCCATGGGCGCCCATTCTTCTACACTTCCACCGGCAGACCGCTTTTGCACCTCTCCAATCATGCCAGCTTGATCGTGCTGCTGCTCGCTCCCTTCTATCTCTTTTATAGCGGACCTGAGACACTTCTTGTCCTGCAGGTAGCTGCCGTCGGACTGGGTGGATTGCCCCTCTTCTGGCTGGCGCGTGAGAAATTGGGCAGCGCGTTCGCTGGTCTGAGCGCGCTGGGCGCCTATCTCCTCTTTCCCCCGCTTCAGGTCGCATTGCTGTCCGACTTCCATCCACCTGTATTGGCGGTGTGTTTTCTGAACTATGCATTCTACTTTCTGGAGAAGCGCCGTGCGCTTCTCTGCCTCCTCTGCGCCATCCTGGCAATGCTGTGCAAGGAGCAGATCCCGTTGGTGGTGGTGACGCTTGGCATATATGCCCTGCTCGTACGGCGTGCCTGGCGGCTGGGAACAGCGCTCGTTGCCATAGGGATGACTTGGTTTCTGTTGGTGATGTATGTGCTCATCCCGGCATTCAGCGTAACCGGCAGCCACATTTTCCTGGACTACTATGCCTGGTTGGGCAATACTCCTTTGGAGATCGTGGTCAACACATTGACACAGCCTGACAAAGTGGTTACGGCGCTGTGGCAACCGGACAGGCTGGCATATCTGCGCGACCTGCTCGTCCCCTGGGCTGGACTGCCCATAATCGGCTTGCCTGCTTTGTTGATCGGACTACCTGCCTTCGGCATCAATCTGCTGAGTGACAATCCCGCCATGCATGATGCCACGCGAGGTCACTACAGCGCCGATGTGGCGCCATGGCTCGCCTGGGGTGCGCTGTTCGGCCTCTATTATCTGGTGCAGGCAGCAAAACGCTTTTGGCCGCACGGTCAGCGGGTTGTAATGTGGGGAGCAAGTGTGCTGTTGCTGGCTGTGGCATTTGTGTGGCATACCTGGCACGGCTACGCGCCCCTGGCCTTGGATGCACCCCATTGGCAGATTGACGCCCATGACCGGTTGGCACAACGCTTTTTGGAGCAGATCCCGTCGGATGCGCCGATCGCCGCTCAGGGAGATCTCTATCCGCACGTGAGCGAGCGCGTCATTGCCTACCATCTGCCCGATGTCCATGACGCCGAATATGTTTGGGTGGATGTAGCAGCCAGCGGCCAGACGATGCACCCCAATGACTTAAAGCGCATCGTGGACAGTTTGCTCGATTCGGGCACGTTCGGGGTGCAGGATGCTGCCGACGGCTATCTGCTGCTGCAACGTGGGCTGCCGCGAAGTGAGATACCGGATGCCTTCTATGATTTTGCACGCGCACGGACAGCTGCGCCGCAGTATCCGGTGCAGGTCGATTTCGGCGGGCAGCTGCGTTTGCTGGGCTTTGATGTGCTGGACGATCCGCGCCGCGGTGAGACGTCCGTGCGCTTCTACTGGCAGGCGCTGCAGCCCATCAAGCGCAAGCTGTATCTCTATCCCTTCTTCCTGAACGCGCGTGGAGAGATCGTCGAGGATACCCGTCAGCGTCCGATGATCACCCAGCTGTGGTATCCGCCGCGTCGTTGGCGGGTGGGTGAGACGGTTGTGACGACGACACTGCCGTGGACGCTGGGCGAACGCTGGAGCCTGGGGGTGGGAGTGCTGGAAGGCACCTCCAATTGGGAAAGTCGCAGTGCGCGCCTGAAAGTGAGCAACTTCGCCCTGGCCTCTGGCTCCGCGCTGGAAGGGCGCATGATGGAAGAGGGCACGTGGGTACGGCTGGCAACATTCGAACGTCGGGGGCGTGCGCTGGCGATCCTCTCGTCGGGGCGCGTAGCCAGCCCTCCCACACATCCGCTCCATGTCGATCTGGGCGGTCAGATGGTGCTGCAGGGCTGTGACGTGACCCCAACACCGGCCCGTCCCGGCGGCACGCTGACGGTGACGCTGACGTGGCAAGCTGCGGCGGCGATGGCTCTGGATTACACTGTGTTTGTCCATTTGGTGGACGCAGATGGGCGCATTGTGGCGCAGCATGATGGGCAACCGTGGGATAGCGTGCCCCTGCCGACCAGCTCCTGGCACGCTGGAGAGGTATTGCGCGACATCCACGTGCTCACCCTGCCTGCTGACCTGTCGCCAGGGGTGTATCGCTTGCGACTGGGCGCCTACTATTGGCCAACCGGCCAACGCCTGCCGGTGCTGCAGGATGGCCAGGTAGTGGGGGATGTGGTGGACACAGGAGAAGTGGTGGTGGAATGAGAGCAGAACATCTCAACGATTCCTGCGTTCCATCTCCAGGCGCTTGACGCGATACATCAGCTCCTCGATCAGGGCGCGGTTCGCAGCGATCAGGTCAGCGACCACACCCAGCACGAGGAGCAGAAAGCCCACAGTGAGCAGCGTGCCGCCTATCACCAGGGATTGGACGTGGCCAAAGCCACCCTCGGTGAAGAAGAAGTAGCCGAAGCGCACCAGGGCAAACAGGCCGACCAGCAGAAAGGGCAAACTCAGAAAACAGAAAGTGCGCAGCGGCTCGTAGAAGACGTACAGCCGCATAATCGTACCGGCTGAACGGGTGACGTAGGACCAATTGCTCCTCACCAGCCGTGAAGGGCGGACGGGCGGACGGGCCTGGACGGGGATATATACCACTCGCAACCCCTTCTTGCCGGCCTGAATAATAGTTTCCAGGGTGTAGGTGTAGCGCGTCAACAGAGACATACGCAGCGCCGCTTCACGGGAGTAGGCGCGAAAACCGCTGGTGGCGTCCGGCACGTGTATCCCTGAGACCATACGCACCACCCAGCTGCCCCAGCGCTGGAGCAGCCGCTTGGTCGGTGAGAAATGGGCAAGCTGATGGACTCGTCGGTCGCCGATGACGATGTCAGCCTCGTTGTTGAGGATCGGGGCGATCAGCCTGGGGATATCTGCCTGGGGGTATTGATTGTCGGCATCCGTGTTGACGATGATATCCGCCCCCAGCTGCAGGCATGCGTTCAATCCGGCCTGGAAGGCAGTCGCCAAGCCCTTATGGCCGGGCAGTGATATAATATGGTTGACTCCCAGTTGGCGAGCGACCGCGACAGTGTTGTCGGTGCTGCCGTCGTCGACGACCAGTGTCTCGATGACATCCACACCGGGGATGTGGGCGGGAATATCCGCCAGCGCAGCTGGCAGGGTCTGTCCTTCGTTATAGCATGGGATTTGGATGATTAAGTGCATTGTCGTGCCAAAAGCACGGAGCTGGTTTCCATCTGATCCGACCCCCGATTCTAATACTGCCATCTGGACAGATCAAGGTTCGGGTGCGCGGCGGAAATAGGCAGAAACCGCCCCATTTTGCGGGACTACCTTATACCGACCTCGCTTCTCAGGGCCAGTAGATGGCCATCAAACCCAAGTCAAGAATTTGATCCGCCTGCACATTTAAAGATAGTGGCTTGTTGAGGCCATTCTCCCGTCTTTCCACCACCACGTAATCGAGCGGCGCCCAGACGGCCATATAGTAAATTCCAGGCGGCACATCCTTGAACACAAACCACCCCTGCATATCCGTGCGACCACGGACGTCACCTTCAACGGGCCCAGGCCACACTGGTGGCATCTCATCCCGATTGGGCCCCACGCCGCGGATCAAATAAACGGAGGTGTCGGCAATGGGCATGCCAGTAAGGCGAGAAATGATCCCACCCCGCACGGCTGCTCTTCCAGGCAATGGCGTAGGGGCACTCGGCGTAGGATAAGGCGTACCCGTGGTGAGGGGGGAGTCGAACACCAATGGTGACATGAAGGAGGACACCTCCGGTGCCTGTACTGTCATTGTATTTGTGGGTTGAGTGACCTCTGGAGGTGCTGACTGACATGCAGCCAGCATCAGTATGGGACAGCATACCAGAAACGTCAGCAATGTTCGGACGCGTCGGTAGCTCACAGATCTATCTCCTCGGACAGAAGAATGCACAAAAGATAGACCGGTCGGCACCATCAGCACACCGACCGGTCTTCGTCAACCGATGTCAGAGATGGCAACTAGTACGTGAAACCGTTGTGGGCCATAAAGGTGTCGCCACTCTTGTTCTTGTAATAGGTCAACTGGGCATAGCAGTCGATCGGCTGGTCAGAGGAAGTGACCACAACACTACCCACCCAGCCATCCGGCAGGTTATGCACTAAGGTACCACTTCCCCCGTTGCCAGGCAGGCGGTGATTATGCTGCAGACTGGCGCCCGCTGGTATGGTATATGGGCCAACCGTAACATTCGTGGTGCCCGGCGCGCTCTCGGCCGTGTTAACCATGTACTGGAAGGTAACGTGCGCCGCACTGGTGGTGCTCAGGTTTTGCACGGTGAACACCGTCGCAAAGCCGTTTGGCAATCGCTTGGCGATTAACGGAACACTGCACTTCTTGAGAGTGCCGTTGGCATTCAGGGCATTGAACGCGCCTGCCTCTGGATATGGGG
>JBMFPH010000186.1:0-6036 GCA_049969215.1 Anaerolineae bacterium
TACGTATGGGAGCGAGCTTGTGCTGAGCGATATGAAGGGTGGTTCTGTGTGTGATGTTGAACCCCATAGCTTGGCAGCGCGATTGGGCATCCAATCTGGGGATGTGATTGTCTCGGTAAATGGCCACCCTCTCCGCGATGTGATCGATTTCAACTACTATGCTGGCGAACCACTCGTTGAAATCGTGGTGCAACGTGGCAAGGAAACTCTCCGCTTGGCAGCGGAACGGGAGTTCGGAGAACCTCTGGGTGTCTCCTTTGCGCATCCCACTTTTGACACGGACATCCGCCGGTGTGTTAACCGGTGCGAGTTCTGCTTTGTAGCTCAATCACCACGCGGGATGCGCCGTGGACTATACATCCGAGACGATGACTACCGGTATAGTTTTCTGTTCGGGCAATTCATTACGCTTACCAATTTGACGGACGAGGACTGGCAGCGCATTGAGCAACAACATCTCAGCCCACTATACGTGAGCGTGCATGCCACTGAATTGGATTTACGCCGTCGTATGCTGGGCAAGGCGGATGCGCCGGACATTTTGGCACAGTTGCGTTGGCTGGCTGAGCGAAACATCACGGTGCATGCCCAGCTGGTGCTCATTCCAGGCATCAATGATGGTCTTCATCTGGAGCGCAGCTTGGCCGATCTGGTAGCGCTATATCCTGCTGTCCGCTCGATCTCCGTCGTGCCTGTGGGTGTCACCCATCGCCATGCTCCGGGGTTGCGCGCATATGCTCCGGAAGAAGCAGCACATCTGCTGGAGCAGGTGCAACCATGGCGAAGGCGCTGTCGCGATCAGTTCGGCGTGACCCTGGTGTACCCTTCGGATGAATGGTATCTTTTAGCTGGGAGATCGATTCCATCCGCGGCGGAATATGACGGTTTCGCCCAGCTGGAAAATGGTGTCGGGATCGTGCGTCAGTTCTTGGATGAGTGGAGGCGGTTGAAATCGCGCATTCGGCGCAGACAACACCGAGCAACCCAGGCGAAGGCGGATGAGATGTTCCATGAAGAAGAGCGATCCTTGGACAAAATGCAGGGCAGACGCCAGAGAAAAGCGGGAATTACCGTGGCCTGCGGTCAGATGGCCGCCCCGATCCTGCAGAAAGTGTGCAGCGAAATGGGAGCAATTGCTGGCAAACAGATCACCGTGTTTCCTGTCATCAATAACTGGTATGGAGGCAATGTAGCGGTCTCTGGGCTGTTGACTGGCAGGGACGTGGTCGAGCAGCTGCGCGGTGGAGGGGTGCGTGACCAGATCCTGTTGCTGCCGCGTGTCATGCTCGACCCTACAGGAAAGGTGACCTTGGACGACCTGACCCCTGAAGAAATTGAGTGTGCATTGGGGGTTCCCATTGTAGTGGCCCAGAGCCCAAGCGACATATGGGAAGTGTTACAAGACGGGTTGGTGAGTAGATGAGAACAGGGACCAAGAGGCGCAACCGATTTCACGTTATCACTCTGGGCTGCCCCAAGAATCAGGTGGACTCCGAGGGGATGAGTGCGCAGCTTCTGCAAGGCGGCTATCGTCTGGTTGCTCATCCTGAAGGTGCTGATTTCATCATCGTGAATACCTGTGGGTTCCTTGAAACAGCACGACAGGAAGCAATTGCCACTTTGCGCACATGGATAACACGCCGACGCTCGGGCCAACAAGTGATTGCGGCAGGCTGTCTGGCGCAGCTCTGGGGTGCTGAGTTGGCCCAGGTTGTGCCCGGTTTGGACGGAATAATTGGAACGTGCAGCTGGGCCGATATATCTCTGGTGCTCGAACAGCTGGCGCGGCGGGCATCTTGTCGCAACAGTCCTGTCGTTCACGTGCCTGAGGTCGGACACGTGTTGCCTGACGGGAGTATACCACGTCTAAATGGCCGGCAACCACGTGCCAGCGCCTATCTCAAGATTGCGGATGGGTGTTCGGCCCGTTGCGCTTTCTGCCTTATTCCTACGATCAAGGGTCCAGCGCGCAGCCGACCACGTGAAGCGGTTCTGCGTGAGGCGCGGGAGCTGGTGGATCAAGGCGTCCGTGAGCTCATTTTGATTGCCCAGGACACCACTGCCTATGGTTACGACCGTGGTGAGCGTGAAGGGTTGGCCACGCTGATTGGGGAAATCTTGCGCGTAGCACCAGAATTGCGTTGGCTACGCCTCATGTATGCGTATCCTGGACGTGTCAGCAATCGGCTGATCGACGTCATGGCAACCCATTCGCAGGTGTGTCATTACTTGGATTTGCCAGTGCAACATGGCCATCCTGCTACGTTGCGTCGTATGCGTCGGCCGCACGATGTGGCCGGGTTGATCCGCTGCATCGAACGGCTGCGCCAATCTATGCCTGACATTGCGTTGCGAACCAGTTTGATCGTGGGTTATCCTGGTGAGACAGAAGAAGAATTCCAGGCTCTGTTAGACTTTATGCGGACGGTGCAATTTGATCGTGTTGGCATCTTTTCCTACTCGCGTGAACCGGGCACACCTGCGCATGAGCTGCCGGAACAGCTCCCGGAAGAGGTCAAGCGAGCGCGTTACGAGCGCGCTATGGAGCTCCAACAATCAATTAGCTTGGCGCGCAATCAAGCGCAAGTGGGCCGGCGCTTAGAGGTCTTGGTCGAAGGCGCCAACGACGGTATCTCCGTAGCACGTTCTTATCGCGATGCGCCTGAAGTGGATGGATTCGTGCTTATACAGGAAGAACATCCCGTTGGCAGCTGGCTGAACGTGCGTGTCACTGCGGCGACCCCTTATGATCTCATCGCGGTCCACGAGGCCTCGGAAGACAGGACTTCCACCTGTGCGGTGGCCGAGATTTCATGAACGAGCGCGTCAAGTTGCAGCTTTCCGCTATGGCCCATGGAGGCCCGGCGCTGGGCCGCTATGAGGGGCGCGTCGTATTTGTGCCCTATGGTGCCCCGGGTGACACTGCCCTAGTGGAGATCGAAACGAGTAAGAAGGATTGGGCACGCGCTCGCCTGATCGAAGTGGTGACACCATCCCCAGATCGAGTATCTCCGCTTTGCCCCTATTTTGGTCCTTGTGGATGTGGCGGTTGCCAATGGCAGCATATTCGCTACGAAGCACAGTTGCGCCACAAGACAGCCATTGTGCGCGATCAGCTCTCACGTCTGGCCGGCTTCGGTGATGCCCCCGTGCGGCCAATGGAACCCGTGGGAGAACCGTGGGCTTATCGCAACCATGTGCAGCTTCATCCCGCTCCTGAGGGGTTGGGTTACATCTCCGCAGATGATGACCGGCGGGTGGAGCCCATCGCAAAGTGCCCCATTATGCATCCGTTACTTGCTGAGTTGTACGAACAATTAGACCTCGAGATAGAGGGTCTCGTGCAGTTATCGCTGCGCGCCGGCGTGCGCACCCGCCAACGCATGGTGATTTTCGAAACAGAGGATGAAGAGCCATTTGAGATCGAGGTGGATGTTCCGGTCTCGTGTGTATTGTTGCGTCGCGATGGGTTGCCGATTACGCTGGTGGGGTGGGATTTCTTGGAGGAAGAGGTGGTAGGTTATCGTTACAAAGTCTCGGCTGGCAGTTTTTTTCAGGTTAATACAGCCGGCGCCGAAGCTCTAGTACACACCGTGCGCGATATGCTGGCACCCCAGGTGCATCA
Organism: Anaerolineae bacterium; assembly: GCA_049969215.1. Classification (GTDB taxonomy): domain Bacteria; phylum Chloroflexota; class Anaerolineae; order 4572-78; family NAK82; genus NAK82. The sequence continues at coordinate 3,626 of JBMFPH010000186.1, forward strand.
ACAGCTGTTGGATCTCTATGCCGGAGTGGGATTATTCAGTGTGCCGATGGCGCAGTATGTTGCGCGCGTGATCGTCGTGGAAGAGAATCCGATGGCCGTGCTGGATGCCCAGGAGAATCTGCGCCGTGCCGGTGTGGACAATGCGGAGGTGATCCAAGGCGATGTAACCAAGGTGCTCAGTACATTGAAAGGTCCTATCGAGTTAGCCGTAGCCGATCCACCCCGTGCGGGATGCGGGAGGGCTGTGGTAACTCGTTTGGTGGAGTTGGGTGTCAGGCGTTTAGCGCTTGTCGCCTGCGATCCGGCAACTCTGGCACGAGATGCACGTGTCCTCCGAGAACGTGGGTACAGCTTGGTTGAGGTGCGTCTGCTAGACCTTTTCCCCCAGACTTATCACATCGAAAGTGTTGCCCTCTTTGTTCGTGAGTGACACGTCCGCCCAATGGAAACGAGAGGCAGCTCTTACCTGAGCGGTGGAGCTGCCTCTTCCAAAGGAGGAGAACCCATGTGTTCAGGATGCGTCTACTCAGGGTGAAACTCGACGGTGGCAGTTCCGACGCCGTCTAGGAAGAGCTCAACACCTACCCCGGCGCCTTCGAGGATCACCTGATAGGTACCTGCATTCAGGCCACCAACATCACAGGCGCCTGGGCCATGTTCGGGTTTGGTGCCCGTGATACAAGTTGTCTCGAATCCAGGAGGCGCCTTAATCCGGATGGTCTGGTCGTTCATCCCGGTGCGTACCACCAGGATTGAAGCGGGCCCAAGCGGTTTGTTGCCGCTGGTGTTTTCAACCACATTGGCTACCCAGCGCGTACCACCGGCCGCTGCTACTGCAACGCCTCCCTCGGGCGTCACCGCCCTCTTGCGAAACTCTACCAGGGGCCGGTGTCCAGGATGCACTTCTGCTCGGACGATGCGTGTGGGCTCGCCTTCAATGAACACCTCGTAGACGCCAGGGGCAATGTCGCGGAAGACTGCCGTTGGCACCCAACTGAACTCAAAGTTGACAGTGGCAACACGGCGCTTCACCGCCCCACTGGGATCACGCACGATGACGGGAACCCCTTTGCCGTCCCAGACCATCACCATAAGAGTGGTGCGTTGTTGGGGATCCTCTGGATCGGCTGTCTGATTGCCCACCCAGACTTCCTCAGCGCGCACCACAGTTACACCCGGTTCTGAGCTCTGGGCATAGCTCGCAGCTTGCACAATCGGAGTGATATCACTCGTCGTGGGCGGGCAGGGTGGCGCTGCGCAAAGCGGATAGGAACTGGGTGGCTGATAGACGGGTGGCTGACTTACTGAGGTCGATGGCGGATAAGCCATCCCCGGCGGATTCGGGTTGTACTCCGGCGGGATCAGCGGTGCGCCCCCTGAGGGTATGGATGGTTGATAGCTGGGCGGTGTATAAGGCGCTGGGGTTGCGTATGGGTAAGAGGGATAGGCAGGAGGCGGGGCCGTTTCTGGGATGACTGGTATCTCTGCCACCGGCACGCTCGGGACCATATCCACAGCACCAGAGGGCACACACAGCCGCTGACCAGCATAAATCAGATTAGCATTCGCAATGGCATTTGCCTGGATCAGTGAACTTACGGTTACCTGATAGCGCATCGCGATGCTGAAAAGGGTTTCACCGGGTTGTACGGTATGATGGGCAAGACAGCCAAAGGCCGCACTGGAGGTATCCAGCTGAGCGGCTGGAATCACCAAAACCTGACCTGCAAATACAAAGTCGTTGGTTCCTAAACCGTTGGCGGCTGCGAGCTGAGCCACACTGATACCATAGAGAGAAGCGATGGAGGTCAACGACTCGCCCGGGTTCACGATATGTTCTTTGGGCATGCTAGCAGGTCCCCCGGGTGTGGGGATGAGCAGGCGTTGGCCGGCATAGATCAAATTGGCATTGCTGATGCCGTTGGCCAACATAATCTCGCTGATGGTCACCCCGTAGCGGGCAGCGATGCCGGCTAGCGTTTCGCCTGCTGCCACAACGTGGTAGGTACCTTGTTGATCCGGTGGGGCAGCCAGCACGCCAAGTGGTAGTAACGCAATGCAGCAGACGAGCGCCGGCACAATCAGAGCAAGCACCTTGACGGACATATGTTTACCTCCCTTAGTTCTAGGCGCAGTGTTAGCACACTGCGCCTCATGTGCAGGTAGTACCTTGGCGAAGATGGATGCTTTTCAGGTGCAATCTCGCCACTCTTCGTTTACATAATACACCAATTCCTTCGATATGTCAAGAGCTTTAAGGGGTGCATTTGAAATTGAAAGCGGCGATGAATAGGAACGACTGGAGGGGTAGATCGACGGCGGTAAGTCCCAGAGCGTTCAAGCAGTGGCTCATGACACTGGTTCGCACACAGATTGTGTGCTCGGCGCCGGGCCGACCCAGCACATCATCG
>JBMFPH010000187.1:0-5958 GCA_049969215.1 Anaerolineae bacterium
AGCCCATATATCCGGGGAGCGCCGCCTTTTATCAAAATCTCCTCCACCACCTGGTAACCATCTCTTGGCGCAAGTACCTTTCGGGTTCTTGACGTAATCGAAAAATTCTGGTATAATGTAAATTTATATCAAGATTGGAGTGTTCCCTCAGACACCAGGGAACCGGCTGGTACATTGACTGTCGAATAGGCGAGTGCCGCTGGCCGTCTCTACCTGGTATGGGGGCTTCGTTAGTTACTCCGTAGTTGGCACTATTCTCCCTTCGGCATCAGCATAGTAAACAGTAGAGCGGGTCGCGGCACATTTCTCCGTTGCGTTTTCCATAGCTCCCTTTTAAAACTGGATAAATACACAGTACATAGACGCCTCACCTCCTCAGCTCCTCGCTGTTGACACTTTGAAACAAGCACCGGGGCTGTAGCAGTGTGTGCCCACTGTTGCCACCAAGCACGATAGTGTCACAGCCGTGGCCGCTCCCATTGTTTTGCAGCAGAGGTAGCTGCGTCGCCTCGACAGAAGGGGGTGGAAGGAGGACAGTACAACTTATGTTTGCCTGCAGTCCCTGGAAAATTTTAAGGTTTCTGCACGGCTGACAGAGTGAAAAACCAAAATCCATAGGTGTACAGGATACATTGTATCATGACATAATCAAGATACAACATATTGTAGTAAGGCAATTTCACTGCAACGCGCTGTCGAGTGGGGATATGAAAATTCAAAAGACAAAAACCCGAAAAAGCGTTGACATATTAAGCAGAATAGTGGTATAATTTGGTTTGAAGTGGGTCAAAGTGGTTTAAAGTAGCGCTGAGTCATTTGTTCTGGCGCCCTGAAAGGGGTCTCACTCAGTGGGAGGATATTCTCCGATGCTCATGCTCGGCAATTATGTGCACAACCTCGATGCGAAAGGGCGCCTTACCCTCCCCGCCCGGTTTCGTGAAACGCTCGCCTCGGGTGTTGTAATTACCAAGGGCATCGGTGACTATCTTGATCTCTACCCACTCGCCGCTTTCGAGTCACTTTCGGAACGCATAGAGGAAAAACTTCCGCGGGCTGAGCGTGATCTATTGCGTTATTTGTTTGCCAATGCTTCGAACGATGTTCCGGATCGACAGGGAAGAATATTGGTGCCACAGATGTTGCGTGAGCATGCTCATCTGGCACTGGAGGGTGAAGTACTAATCGCTGGCGTGCGTGATCATCTCGAGATATGGAACCCTAAGCTCTGGACTGCCAGGATGGCGGATATAACACCCGCGATGCTTGAGGAAAAGTTGCGTCAGTACGGCATTTGATGCGCACAGACAGTGTGATGCGATGCATGTCCCGGTCTTGATGCGCGAGGTATTAGAGGCACTCAATCCGCGCCCGGGGCAATGGTTTATCGACGGTACGATTGGCACTGGTGGGCATGCGCAAGCTATTCTGGAGGCAACTGCACCAGATGGCCGGCTCCTTGGTTTGGACGCCGACCCGTTCGCGCTCGAGGTAGCACGTCAACGTTTAAGAATCTACAGAGATCGCGCCTATCTCGTTCATGCAAACTTTGTCGATCTGGCCGAAGTAGCTCGTAATTGCGGGTTTTTTCCGGTTCATGGGGTCTTGCTCGATTTGGGTGTTTCGTCGCTACAGCTGGAAACAGCGGAGCGAGGTTTCTCCTTCCAGACCGAGGGCCCCTTGGACATGCGGTATGATCCGCGTTCGCCTGTAACAGCATACACGCTAGTTAATAACTTAACGGAAGAGGAACTGGCTGAGCTGCTTTACCGCTTTGGTGAGGAACGACGCAGTCGTGCCATCGCGCGTGCTATCAGGGCAGCGCGACCAATTACGACAACCACGCAGCTGGCTGAGGTTATTACGCGAGCTGTAGGTGGAAGACGGGGTACACGACTGCATCCTGCCACCCGCACGTTTCAGGCATTGCGCATCGCGGTGAACAATGAACTCGAAGCCCTGACACGTGTTCTACCCTCAGCGGTTAGTGTGCTGGCACCCGGTGGCAGATTGGCAGTTATCAGTTTCCATTCGCTGGAGGATCGCATTGTAAAGGGGTTTTTCGCACGAGAGGCCAAGGATTGTATATGTCCGCCAACATCCTACCCCATACAATGCACGTGTGGTCATCGTGCTACTTTGCGCATTATTACGAGAAAACCGATAGTTGCAAGTTCTGAAGAGATCAAAACAAATGTACGCGCCCGTAGTGCGAAATTGCGAGTCGCTGAACGCAAGGGACATGAGTGAATCGATGAACACCCAGACAACTCCACCTATTCAGACCTTGCTCCGCCCTGGTCACCTTGTGCATCGTTTTATGGGGCGCATAGAACGGCGCGATGCGTTGGGAATTCTGCTGATGATCTTGATCGTCAGCTTGGTCGGGTGGCTTTATCTGACCCAGGTCCATATTACTTCTGCCACCTATCTCCAGATAGAGCAATCTCGACAGAAACTTAGAGAGATCGAAGCGGAGAATGCGGCGCTCAGGGTAGAAATCGCGAAATGGGAGTCCCTTCCACTTGTGGAAGAGCGAGCTCGTGCGCTAGGCTTTGCGCCAGCCACCAGCGCGTTCTACATGTCAGTACCTGGTTATTCAGTCGAAGAGGTTTCTGTGTGGGAAGCCAATCGACTCGAGATAAATCCATAGTACGCTTTAGGGTCAGGAGCGATCCAAGACCATATGGCAGCCGGATACCAAACTCGTTTACGGCTCATAATTGTGATGGTTTCGCTGGGTGTCGCTCTACTGGTGCTGACAGCTCAGCTGTTGCGATGGCAGGTTTTCGATCGTGCTACACCACTGGCATACGCCAAACGCAGTGAGGGGGGATGGACACAGAAACCTCTGAAACCTCAACGGGGGCTCATCTACGATCACGATGGGGTCCTGTTGGCATGTAATCTCACTACCTACAGTGTGGGTGCCTCGCCAAATGCCATGCTTGACGAGGCATACCGTCGCAAATTCGCTGAAAGAATCGCCCCACTGCTTGGTCAGGAGCCAGCTGCCATAATGGAGAAGATAGCAGATACGACTCGCATGTATGTCCGTCTCGAAGATCACGTATCCCAGGCAACAGCGCGCGAGATTGCGCAGCTGAATTACCTGATGGTCACGCTAGAGGAACGCAACAAACGGGTGTATCCACAGGGAGCCCTTGCGGCTCATCTGTTGGGCTTTGTGACGAGTGATTTGGCTGGTTATCGGGGTAGCTACGGACTTGAGGGCTTCTATGAGAGTGTGTTGCGAGGCAAGCCTGGCATTGGTATTGCTGAGCCCGATCCGTGGGGTGAGCCTATCCCCGTGACAATGAGTCAATATACTCCTCCTGAAGATGGCAAGAATTTATACCTAAGCATTAGGTACACAGCTCAGCATCTCGTTGAGCGTGAGCTGGTACAGGCACTGCAAGAGTCCGGTGCCGAGAGTGGCACTGTGGTTGTGCTGCAACCTCGTACAGGAGCAATCATCGCGATGGCCAGCTCGCCTGCCTACGATCCAAATGATTATGCTAAGGAGGCGTACGAGACCTTTATCGATCCGGCAATCAGCAAAGTCTACGAGCCAGGTTCTGTGATCAAGGTAGTAACAGTTGCAGCAGCACTTGACTCAGGAGCGATAGCTCCTGACGAAGTTTTCTATGATCCTGGTGCCATCGAGGTGGGCGGCAATCCCATTTATAATCCGGACAAACAAGCGTACGGCAATGTAGATCTCACGATGGTCTTAGGCAAATCTCTCAATGTGGAGGCTGCTCAGATTGCAGTCCGATTGGGGCCAGAGCGTTTTTATCATTACCTGCGCCGCTTTGGATTTGGCAGCCCGACAGGCGTTGATCTTGCTGGAGAAGTGGCCGGCGGCTTCAAGACACCCGACGACCCTGAGTGGTCAGAAAGCGATCTAGGGAGGAACAGCTTCGGTCAAGCGATGGCTGCAACCCCTCTTCAGGTCGCTGTGGCGATCGCTTCCATCGCGAACGGCGGCTTGCTTATGAAGCCATACGTTGTTCAGGCGATAACAGATAATAACGGCAATAGTGTCGAGATTTCGCCCAAGCCGATACGGCGTGCGATTACGGCACAGACTGCTCACACTGTGACAAGAATGTTGGAAAAAGCAGTCGAGCAAGAAACCGTCCTAGCACAGGTGCCGGGTTATCGGGTGGCAGGCAAATCGGGAACTGCTCAGGTATATGTCGTGGGTGGATATCATCCCACAGCAACGATTGCATCATTTGTGGGGTATTTACCTGCTGAGGATCCGGCGGTGCTGATTCTGGTGGTGCTGCGACGCCCCCAAACGTCTCCATGGGGTTCACAGGTGGCCGCACCTGTGTTTGCACGCGTTGCCAAGGAGCTCATGGTACTGTTGGACGTTCCTCCTGATGCAGTGCGCCAGCACGCTATAGGTTCACCAGCAACTACCACGGCGCAAAGGTGATGCGATTGAGGGGTGACGCCTTGAATGAATAAGCATATAGATCTGACGTTGTCTGAGATACTATTGGGGCTAACCGGCCACACCCCAGGGGGTAGCAAGGTGGCAAGCACCTCTATCAGCCAAGTGGTCGTCGACTCACGGCAGGCATTGCCCGGCGCTATGTTTGTGGCACTGCCAGGCAAGCATACTGATGGGCACGACTATGTGGCCGACGCTTTCCAACGCGGGGCGATTGTCGCATTGATCCATCGCCCTGTGCAAGGAGACTGGGTGACAATCGACGCGACGGGTCCGCTCCCACAAGATCTCGGTGAGATACAGATGCCACTGTGCATCAAGGTGACGAACACCCTGAGCGCTCTTCAGCAATTGGCAACCTACTGGCGGGGAAAATTCTCCGTACGTGTTGTCGGCATTACCGGTAGTGTCGGCAAGACCATGACGAAGGAACTGACTTGGGCCGTTTTGAGTAGGCGGTTTTCCACTTTGAAGAGCCCCGGCAACCTCAACAACGAGATAGGACTGCCTCTGACACTGCTCCAGCTACGTCCTATGCACGAGCGGGTCGTGTTGGAAATGGGGATGTACAACCTGGGGGAGATTGCTCAACTCTGCACGATTGCACGCCCCCATGTGGGGGTAGTCACTAATGTCGGTCCAACTCATCTGGAGCGTCTGGGCAGCATTGAGCGCATTGCGGAGGCGAAGGCAGAGCTCATACAAGCGCTGCCCCCAGGTGGCGTTGCAGTGCTTAATTATGATGATCCATTGGTGCGCGCTATGGCTGAGAGGGTAGCAACTGGAGTGCGCGTGTTTTACTACGGCCTTGCGCAAGAGGCGGATCTGTGGGCAAGCGACATATTGAGTGAGGGATGGGAAGGAATTCGCTTTGTGCTGCATTATGGGCGCGAAGTCATCCACGTCAAAGTACCCTTGCTGGGACGCCACAGTGTTCATACAGCTCTATGTGCCACGGCAGTAGGACTGATCGAGGGAATGCACTGGGAGGAGATTCTTCCCGGCCTACAGAACAGTGGCGTGCAATTGCGCCTGGTAAGTGTACCCGGTATCAACGGTTCGATCATATTAGATGACACTTATAATGCCAGTCCGGTGTCTACTATTGCGGCACTCAACCTATTGGATGACCTAGTAACCAGCGGGCGTAAGATCGCCGTCTTAGGGGATATGGCAGAACTTGGGGATTTTACGGAAGCGGGGCATCGTAAGGTAGGCTGTCGGGTGGTCACGACCGCGTCTCTTTTGGTAACTGTTGGAACGCTTGCGCGATTTATTGCCGATGAAGCGCACGCATGTGGAATGCCGGCGCAAGCGATCATCCAGGCTGCGACAAATCAGGAAGCTATTACCCACTTGCGACAGCTTGTCCAACCAGGCGATATTATCCTGGTGAAGGGCTCGCGCTCTATGGCAATGGAGGAAATCGTGGAAGCTCTTCAGGGAGCCAAAGGTGGCGACTGATGCAGTACCCTCTGACGTTAGCGGCCATATCG
>JBMFPH010000188.1:0-5932 GCA_049969215.1 Anaerolineae bacterium
AGATGCTGCCCTGATGGTCGATAGTGGCAATCCGGCGGAGATCGCCGCAGCGACGGCCCGTGTGCTGGAGGATGCGGTGCTGCGTCAGGAGCTCATTCGGCGCGGCGATGCCCAATCGCGTCGCTTCACCTGGCAGGCAGCTGCCCAACGGCTGTTGGAGGTCTATGAAACGCTGAGCGGATGCTAAGTTGCGAAATGGCACGGCGATGCGCATAATCACCGGTCAAAGGAGTGGGAAGATAAACACTTATGAGAAAGCCCGCGAGATTCTAGCCGAGATCGACCGCGTCTTGGCTCGGGTTGATGAGAAACAAATCACCCAGCTGTGTGACGCTATTCAAAGGGCACGACACATCTTCATCCATGGCCTGGGCCGGGAAGGTCTTGTCATGCGGGCGTTCGCTATGCGCCTGATGCACTTGGGATTAAAGGTGGCAGTGGTGGGCGATGTGACAGCACCGCCTATCGGACCGGGTGACCTGTTTCTTGTCTCTTGTGGCCCTGGACGCTTGGCGACCATCCAGGCACTTGTGGAGATTGCGCGTCGTGCAGGCGGTCAAGTGGCAGTGATAACCGCCCAGCCAAAGGCGCCAGTGGCCCAAGAGGCGGACATAGTGGTCTATTTACCTGCCCAAACAATGGCGGAAAGGGAGATGAGCAGTTCTTCGCAAGTAATGGGCTCGGCTTTCGAGCAGTCGATGTGGATCCTGTTGGACGCGCTGGTGCCATGCTTGCAGGCCGCGCTGGGCCAAAGCGCCGAGGACCTTCGCCGACGACACACTAATCTGGAGTGAGGACGATGCAAGCTGTTGTATTTACCGCACCTGAAACCACCAGTTTTGAGCAAGTGCCCGACCCGATATGTCAGCCGGACGAGGTGATCGTGCAAGTGGCCCGGACAGGGATTTGTGGCACCGACGTGCACATCTATCACAATGAGTACATGTCCGATTTCCCGATCATCCCGGGGCACGAATTCGGAGGGACGATTGTCGAGGTTGGCAAGGAGGTGACAGACTTTCGGGCAGGTGACCGCGTGGCACCCGACCCCAACCTGTACTGTGGCCATTGTTACTTCTGTCGCAATGAGCAGGCGAACCATTGTCTGAATTGGCAAGGGGTCGGTATCACGCGGCCCAGCGCATTCGTGATGAATGCGCTAAATTGGTGCCCATCACTCGTGACCTGCGCAAATTGCGTGTCTGGACCGGTGTGCGGGCACTTTACCCGGTAGCTCCCACGACAGGGGATACAGCAACTGGGTTGAGCCGCACGCATGTCATTGTGGACCACGAGGCAACGGATGGGATCTTTGGTTTCATATCGGTGGTTGGTGGCAAATGGACAACGCATCGGCTTATTGCCGAGCAGGTCTCTGAAATGGTGTGCCGTAAGCTGGGTGTCGTACGTACCTGCCAGACGCATTCAGAACCGTTGCCTGATGTGGGTGAGCAACATTATCACCGCCATAGTGCACCTCTTGCCTCGGTCGAAACAGAGGGAGTAAGCGGAAACCTCGTGTGCGAGTGTGAGATGCTCACCATGACCGATATTGAGAAGGTATTGACCGATGAGGATATCAGAAACCTGGATGACCTGCGCCGCGTCACTCGGTTAGGGATGGGGACCTGCCAGGGTGGCTTCTGTTCCTACCGGGCAACAGGAATATACCACCGACTTCGCCGTCGGTGTGCTCGGGAGACGACCGCTCTTTTGCTCTCCTTCCTTCAGAAGCGCTGGCAAGGCACCCTGCCGGTTGCATCGGGACATCAAGTGCGCCAAATGCGTCTCAATGACACGATTTACCGGAATCTTTTATGTGCTGATCGACTGGCTGTTGCGATCGGTTTCGAGCCATCAACCGCGCATCACATCCTGCCAACAGACGCGCTCAGTCTCACGTGTGATACTCGGCATTGATCTCTATGTATTTATAAGAGAGGTCACACGTCCAGACAGTTGCTTCACCAGACCCCAACCCCAGGTCGACACAGATGGCAACTTCCGACTGCCTGAGCACCTCGCGTGCCGAATTCACATCAAAGTTTAGTGGGGACCCGGCGGCGACAAGCTGGATTGGACCCAGCCAGAGCCTGGCACGCTGTGGATCTACCTGGGCACCGCTACGCCCCACTGCGGCGAGGATACGTCCCCAATTGGGATCTGCACCAAAGATAGCTGTCTTCACCAAAGGGGATGTGGCAACTGCTTTAGCCGCTCGCTCTGCCTCGGGGTCACTGGCAGCGCCACGCACGGTGACCTCCACTAGGCGTGTGGCACCTTCTCCATCGCGCGCGATCTGCTTTGCCAATGACATGCACACCTCATTCAGCGCTGTCTGGAAGAGGTGATAAGCTTCGCTGTTGGGCTTGATCTCAGAAGCGTTCTCCTGACCAGAGGCGAGCAGTAATACCGTGTCGTTAGTGCTCGTATCTCCATCCACGGTGATGCGGTTGAAACTGAGAGCTACTGCTTGGTCCAGAGCGTCTTGGAGCTCTTCGGCGGACACACACGCATCACTCACGATGAGGGCGAGCATGGTGGCATGTGGGTGCGAGAGTTTGCTGGCCGATCTCGGCCTTGCCAGCGTCGGGTGTATCATGCCGCTGCCTTTGGCCATTCCGCCGATTGAAAAACGACAGTTTGCCGTGTCGATATATGCAAAAGCTTCTTTGGGCACGAGGTCAGTGGTCATAATAGCGCGCGCTGCAGCAGCACCTCCAGACGGAGAGAGGGATCGGGCCGCTGCGCGAATGCCTTGTTCCACCTTATCCATCGGCAGACGATGGCCGATGACCCCGGTGCTCATTATCAGAACAGTGTCGCGTGGTAATCCCAGAGCATCTTCTGTAAGGCGAGCCATCCGTTCGGCGTCGTGCAACCCTGCTTCACCAGTGCACGCGTTCGCATTGCCGGCGTTGATCACAACGGCACGGATCGGTGGAGCTTGTCTGCGGACAAGCAACGCCTCGTCATAAAGTACCGGCGCTGCCCGGAACGCATTCGTGGTGAAAGCTCCTGCCGCCGTCGCAGGATGATCGCTTACCACTAAAGCTAAGTCAAGCTGACCGCTTTGTTTCAAGCCACAGGCAACGCCAGCAGCACGGTACCCCGGTATACGGGTGACGGCGCCGGGAGAAGTATCAACCTGCATCGCAATCCCTTCCTTAACTTTCCAGTTGAAAGTTTCTCTCAACTAAGCCAGATCGAGATCGATATTACCTTTTCAGACGCTGACCTCCCAGCCATGAGCCACGCGCGGCAGCAATCCAATTACGCACGCCCTGAAAGACGGGCACACCCTCTGCTTCGAGCGCTTGTGACATCCGCATGGTGTAAGGCCCTCCTAGAGTCCCCACCAGAATCGGTTTGCCGTAGCGATGGTTCAGGCGACCCAGTCGCTGAACGATATCCTCCTCCAAAGGTGTGTCCTGGAAGACAAACCATGGCATCACAATATCGATATTTTCATCCTGCAGCAGGGTCTCAATACCCACCTCATAGTCCGCTGCCGTACCGGAACCGGTAACGTCAACCGGATTCTGGACAACATAATAGGGAGGATACGCTTGACGCAATCGTGCAAGCGAGTCGGAACTCAGTTCGGGGATTTCCAGTCCATTGGGCTTTAGCAGATCAATGCCTTGCACCATAGTGCCGGCACCGTTGCTGATCATAGCGACACGGTTGCCTTTCGCTGGTGGCTGCATCGCCAATGCCTTAGTCACGGCTAATAGCTCCTCGATGCTATCCACGGGCACCACACCGGCTTGTCGGAAGGCGCCCAACGCCACATCATAGGAGCCTCCGAAGAAACCAGTATGCGAGATGGATGCGCGCGCTGCCCGCTCGGTACGCCCCACCTTGAAGATCACCACCGGTTTTTGGCGAGTTACCTGGCGCGCCGCTTCCAAGAATTTGCGTCCGTCTTCGAACCCTTCTACATACATCGCGATCAAGCTGGTTTGGGGATCATCTGCCAGGTAGGTCAGTAAATCCGCTTCATCCACATCGGCGCGATTGCCGTAGCTGACGAACTTGCTGAAACCCAGGTCCGCGGCCAGCTCCAAGAAGGGAATGCCAACGGCACCCGATTGAGTGATCATGGCGACGCTGCCGGGTCGCGGGCGTATCATACGCTGCTGGATTTGGAAGAAAGTGTCCAGCCGTGTATGACCGTCGAAAACCCCGATGCAATTAGGGCCAATCACACGCACTCCCAGCTTATGCGCCAACTGGCGTACTTCCGCTTCCAAGATTGCTCTCTCGCCACCCAGCTCCTTGCCACCGCCTGAAACCACCACTAGATTATGGATTCCCTTGGCAGCACAAGTGCGGATGATGTCAGGCACCAAACGCAGCTCCACAGCTGCCACGACCAATTCGATATCATCTGGTGCCTCTTGCAGCGTCGGATAAGTCTTGGCACCCATAATTTCACTGCGTGTGGGATTAATCGGATAGACCTTGCCGCGATACTCATAGTTGAGCAAGCTGTCCAGCACAGCATTACCCACCCGACCGGGTGTCGCAGACGCCCCCACCAGTGCCACGCTGCTCGCCTTGAAGAACTTATCCAGATAGGCTGTGTTAGGCTGTGCCCGTTGCAGTGTCGGTCTGGGTTCCGAATACCAGATCATCTTACAGTCCAGGACGCGGTGTTGATCGGCCCACACCACAATAGGGTTGAAGTCCGCCGACTGCAAGCGACCCGCTAAATCTTCCCCCATACGGGCGGCGTTCATCAGCAGCTGGGCCAGCATTTCTTCGGAGACGGGTGGTTGGCCACGATAACCTTGCAATACAGCATAGCCCTGGATCTCGCGGAGCATCTGTCTGGCATCATTATGATCGATGGGCAACACTCGGAAGCTCACATCCCGCAATATCTCGGTGAATACGCCCCCCAATCCGAACATAATCACTGGGCCAAATTGAGCATCGTCCAGTAGACCTATAATGATCTCTGTGCCGCCGGTCACCATTTCCTGGACCTCGACACCTTCAAGGCGTGCCTGGGGAAGTGCTGCCCGTGCCGCGGAGATAATGCGATCAAAGGCTTGGCGCACTTGATCTGCGCTGCTCAGATTGAGCATTACCCCACCGATATCTGTCTTATGCACAATGTCCGGCGAGGCAACCTTCAGGGCGACCGGGAAGCCGATCTCCTCAGCCGCATGGACTGCTTCCTGGACTGTGGCAGCAAGGATACTGCGTGGAGATTGAAAGCCGTATTGATGGTACATAGATTTCTACTCTCTGATCACAAGATCGGATAGATGGACGCGCGCGATTATACCATAGAGGGAACTCAGCAACCAAGCGGTGACCATAAACGCGGTGGTCCCCTCCGACGTGAGATCGAGAATCTTCCCATCGGCAGACCCCAGGAATATAATGTGCGGGTACCATGATCCGTATGCAGAGTTGTATTTAAGCCTTGAAAGATGTATCGAGCCGTGTTTCTCTGTCAGGACAGTATACTCGTTGGGGATTGGGCACATCTTCACGATGTTTCCGGGATCGAGCTTCTCCCCGAGGCGATCCTTGCACTACGAGTGCTTCAGAAAAGTTACAAGGTATTTATGCTTGCGAACTATCCTGACAGGGCGCATGAGATAGCCACTTCTGTAGAAGTGGATCAGCTTCAAAAGCACGTTCTCAATCGCCTTGCCCAATATGGTATTTATATCAAGCACATCCCTCCTTCTCCACATTGGACAGCGGAGGGCAATATTGTGACTGGACCGCTCCCATGTTCTTTGATCAAAGCCGCCAGAGAATATGAAATAGATGTGCGTAGATCTTTTGTGATAAGCGACCGTCCGTATGAGATAGAACTCGCTGATCAAGCTGGCGCGCAGGGCATTTACATTGCGGGTGAGCGCAGGGCTCAACCTCAATTGTCGCTAATGCCCAACTGTCTCATTGC